>JAXDHV010000049.1:0-3379 GCA_034664295.1 Solirubrobacteraceae bacterium
CGACACAACCGCCGAAGGGCCGCCCCAACCCAAGAAATCTGCGACACGCCCTTGATTTTCATCCGTCGTCCCAAGCAGGAGCCGGAGCAGTCGGACGGGAGACGCTCGCTCCCGGCTGGGGAGCTACGTCTGGGGCTTCTCGGTGGTTCCTCCGAGTTGGGCTTCCTGCGCGTTACTTCAGTGAGGTGAAGCTGAAGTCGCAGGTCCCGGTGTTGTAGAGGTCGTTGACGCACTCGATGTCGTTCGAGTACACGTTGGCCTGGTTGTCCCACGACCACGGGATCGCGGCGGCGGTCGCGGTGATCATGTCGTCGATCTGGCCCCAGGCCTTCGCGCGGGCGGCCGGGTCGCTGATCAGCTTGGCCTTCTCGATCGCCGCGTTGATCGTCGGATCGTTGAGCTGCGACCAGTTCAGGTTGCCGGTTGGGGTGATGCTCGACCCTTCGAAGGTCGGCGCGAGCACGGTCTGCGGATCGGCGAAGTCGCGCACCCAGCCGACGTTCGGACAGACGTTGACCTTGCGCTTGGGCGTGCCGCAGAATTTGGTGTACATCACTGACTGGTCGACGAGCTTGAAGTTGGTCTTGAAGCCGAGGCGCTGGAGCGTCTGGTTGACGATCTGGGCGTCCTGGTCGGCCGGCGCGCCGGTCGAGCCGACGACGACCACCTTCTTGGCGCCGGTGTACTTGCCGCCGGGGTAGCCGGCCTTCTTCATGTACGTCCGGGCGACGGCCATGTTTCCGGACGCAGACCGGGCGAAGTCGTATCGCGGGCCGGCGCGTCCCCCGGCGTCAGCGAAGCCGGGGACCCCTGGGTAGAGGAAATGGGTTGCTGTCGTGGAGACGGGCTTGCCGCCGCGGACTTTCCCCATCCGCTTGCGGTTCAGCGCCGCGAACACCGCCCTGCGGAGGTTCAGGTCGTTGAACGGCGCGACGGCGGTGTTCAGCGCGACGTAGCGGTTACCCGCGCCCGGGCTGAAGAAGATCTGGTGGCGGAAGCGCTTGCGGGCCAGCCTGACGATCGTGGCCGGTGGGGTGTCGCCCATCGTGATGTGGCTGCCGGTCAGCGCCTGGCGGCCGGCCACCTCGGGCGTTACGCCGATCGTCCAGTTGACCCCGTCGAGGTAGGCCGGGCGGAAGTCGGTGGCCGGCGACCAGTTGGGGTTGCGCACCAGCGTGACGCTCTTGCCCGGCTGGTAGCCGATCCCGATGATCTTGCCGCCAGCGTCGGACTGGAGCTTGTAGGGGCCGGTGGCCACGGCGTAGTTGCCGTAGTCGGATGGGGAGTGGGCGTCGAAATTCGCCGCGTACTCCGGCGGTACCGGGGCTGAGAGCGGGAGCACGAACGCCCCGGCGACGAACGCGGCGACCGGCTGGGTCAGGCGGAAGACGATTGTGGACGCGTCCGGGGTCTCGAGGCCGGCGATCGCGCCGCCGTTCGCCTGGTCAGCACCGACGACGTCACCGTAGTAGACGCGGGCGTAGGGGTTGGCGACGTGCGGGTTGAAGCCGCGCTCGATCGCGTAGGCCACGTCGGCCGAGGTGACCTCGCGGTCAACCGGTGCGCTGTAGTGAATGCCCGGCCGGATGTGGACGGTGATCGTCTTGTTATCAGGCGAGATCTGCGGCTGACCCGCGGCCAGGTCGGGCACCGGCGTCGTCTGGTCGTTGGGGAGGTAGGAGTACAGCGGGCGCTGGGTCGCGTAGGTGACCTGGTAGTCGAGGACGAAGTAAGCCAGGCCGGGATCGAGGTGCGAGATGTCCTCGTTGGTGACCTCGTTGAGGATCCCGCCGCGCTTGCCGCCGGCGCCGTTGTCGACGTTCGTCGGGTTGGCGTTGCCCGACCTCGCCGCACCAGCGACGATATGGTCGCCGCTCGCTCCGTCGGCGCCGAGCACCGCCAGAAGCATCACCGCGACCGCAACGCCGAACGCAACGAACGCCGTTTGTCCCACCGCCATTCGTCCTCGGGGCCGCCGCCGCATCAAGACCGCAAAGAGGGCTCCGGAGCCGTCGCGATTACCTCGGCCAAACGCGCGATCGGCAGGCCGTCCAGCGATGCGTGCGCCTCAACGTCGCGCCGCTCGAGTTCCATGCGTCCGATCATATCTGGCACGGCCGCGATCTCGCCACACATCCGCTACGGCTCCACGGCCTGCCAGGCGCTCGTGTCACCCCCAATCCTCCATAGGACGACGCGCACGAAGCACTCCCGCCGCGCGTTCGGTCCCCCGCGAGACGAGCCCTGCCGTTGGGATACGCGCGGCGCGAGTGCTCCCGGCGCAAAGCGAGCGCTGCTCAAACGACGCGCGAGGCGATCGCTAGGACGACCGATGAAAGTCAAGGGCTGGAGCGCAATTCTCGGCTCGATTTTCCGGGGCGCGGATCGGTCGCGGGTGGTTCTCGCAGGGCCGTAGGACGACTCGTGGGGCTCCGTTCTCGGGCGGCTGGGCGGTGGCGGGCCGTTTGGCGGCTCTATTGGGGCGTGGGGAGCCGGTCCGGCGGGCTGCCGGGTCTTGGCGCGACGCTGGTTGGGCGTTAGGCTGCTGGTGGGCGCGAGTTGATGACGTGTCGAAGCGCAGGCGTCAGGGACTTGTGGTCTGCCGCGCGACTTTGCCCTCAGTGGGCTTTTGTGATGCGCGTCCCGGTGTCACGCTCGCGCCCGCGTTTTTTGGTACTGCTGCCTGCCAGTCGCGGACCATTCGCTTGTAGGAGGTCTCGGCCTGCAGAGCGAGCTTGCGCTCGCCCTCGCGCATCGCCTGGCGGGTGGCCCAGGTGCCGCTCGGGGTGCCCTTCTGGGTGGGCGCGCCGGCGCGGAGCTCGAGCAGCCGGAGCTTCTTGGCGGTCAGCGACGGCTGCCCTATCCCGCGACCTCGAGGCCGCGGGGTCGACCTCGTCGTGCTCGACCAGGCGTCGACACCTCAACTCTGACCGGGCGCACTCCAGATCCTCGGCGCGATCGCCGAGTACGAGCACGCCCTGTGTCCGAACGCACCCGCGACGGCCTCGCAGCCACCCGCACCCGCGGGCGCACCGGTGGCCAGAAGGCGAAGCTCACCCCCCGGCAGGCCAAGATCGCGATGTACGATGAACTCGGCACCGACGGACACCGAGCCCACACCGTCCAGGAGATCGCCGACGAGTTCGGCGTCACCCGCCCCACGATCTACCGCCACCTGCAGCGCGCCACGGCCTGATCAGCGACGAGCCGCTACTTGTCACTTGGTGCTGCGTTCCTCAACGGCACCCCGACGGGCGCGAGAGTATGGTGGGTCGGATGCTTGGCACGGAGGCTAGGACGGTCGCGCCAACCGCGACCGTAGCTGCCGCATGGCGCCTGCTGTCGCTTCCGGTGGTCAGCTGGATCACGTTCGACATCG
>JAXDHV010000066.1:0-6687 GCA_034664295.1 Solirubrobacteraceae bacterium
GCGGCCTCCTCGTCGGGCCCGAAGCAGACCTTCATCCCGCCCTGGACGAGCGCGCCGGGCCGGGCGGCGGAGCGGAAGCGCTCGACGAGCTCGGCGTCGGGGCCGACCGTGCAGTAGCCGTCTCCGACCCGGGCGGCGAGGTCGGTGGCCTTGGGGCCGAAGCCCGAGACGATGATCGGCGGGGGCTCGTCGGGGAGGTCGTAGATGCGGGCGTTCTCGACGTGGTAGTGGCGTCCGCGATGGGACTGCATCCCTCCGTGCCAGAGCTTGCGCATCACCTCGATCGCCTCCTCGAGCATCTCGAGCCGCTCGGCCGCGGCCGGCCACCGGTCCCCGAGGACGTGCTCGTTGAGCGCCTCGCCCGACCCGACCCCGAGCCGGAAGCGCCCGTCGAGGAGGACGGCGCTCGTCGCCGCGGCGTGGGCGATGACCGCCGGGTGGATGCGGACGGTGGGGCAGGTCACGGCGGTCGTGACCGGGAGGGTGGTCGCCTGGGAGAGCGCGCCGATCACCGACCAGACGAACGCGCTGTGGCCCTGGTCGTCATTCCAGGGGTGGAAGTGGTCGGAGATCCACAGGGCCTCGAACCCGGCCTCCTCGGCGGCCCGGGCGATCTCGACCAGGCGCCGGGGGCCGTGCTCCTCGCTGGAGAGGAAGTAGCCGATCCTCACGCCGGTCGGGGGCCGCGGTCGGTGGGGCGTGCGGTGGCGAGATCCACCGACGGGTGATTCCCGGGTCGCCCGCCGACAAACGAAGGATCGCTCCGGTCCCCCACGTCCCGCCGGAGACGGGCTCGGGCGCGGAGTACCCCCAGGGGGAATCGAACCCCCGCTACGGGCGTGAAAGGCCCGCGTGCTAACCGCTACACCATGGGGGCAGGGGCGCCGGGCAAGTCTAGTTGCGCCCCGCGCCGCCCCCTCGGCCGTCCGGCGGCCTATGGAAGACTGCCCGGGCGCGGCTAGCTCATCGGGTAGAGCACCGGACTTTTAATCCGGCGGGCTGGGTTCGAGTCCCAGGCCGCGCATACGGGAAGTCGCTGCAAAGCAGCAGTTTATCACGGTTGGTTGGGAGTGTCGGGCGAAATGTGTCCCGAATATGTCCCGGGCCACATCCCAAAGTACATGCCCGGTCCGAATCTGGACAGCCGGAACGACGGGGCTGTCCGGGCCCCCTGACCAGAGTCGACCGAACTGTCGCCGAGAACCGTCGCCGGGCTGCGGGCACTGAGCGCTCATCGCGACCAAGCCGGCGTCGTTGGTCGCGCAGGGCGGCGAGGCCGGATCTCGCGGCCCGTCGGGCCGACGGTTGCTTGCTCGCCAGGCTGCCGGAGGGCGTTGCCGACCGGGGGGTTGTGGGTTGGGCGTGGCGCGACTGGGTTTGAGGCGGGTGTGGCCACGATCTGTCGCTGCGACCTGACATCCTCCACCGTCTGGGCCCCTTAGCATCGCAATCTGTCCGCGAGGTGTGCAATCCTTTTCAAATGCCCGACAACGACCTTGTGCCGCGACATGTTCGCCGCGTGTGGCGCCGTGCGTGCCAGGCGATGCTGGGTGGACAAGAGCCGTTGGAGGTCGGACGCGAGATTGACCGGACGCTCACCGCCGTGGTCAAAGAACAGGCGCTTCCCTCGCCCGAGGGGCTCGTGCGGGACGTGCGCGAGTCGATCCTCTACTCGGACACCGCGCGTTATGAGGACGCCTGTGCACGGTACAGGCGCGAGGCGGGGTTGACTGATCTCGCGAGTCACGTGCTTGCGGAGTTGGCCGAGCGGATGGAGTTGAGCCGCGGCGCTCTGCTGGGCTCTCCCGAGCCGGAGACCGCCGCGGCGATCTTGGCCGGCGCCCTACGGCGTCAAGCCGAGGCAGGCATGTGTGGTCCCGAGGACGTGACCGATCGCTTGCTTGTCGACGGCGCGAGCTACGCTGACGTCGAAAGGCGCAAGCAGGAATGCCTGAACGCCGCGCAGTACGAGGCCGTCGCAGGGCGCGTGGTGGCGGGGCAGGCCGATCGGATGCGCGCGCCTCGGAGTCACCTGCCCAAGTTCTCGCAGGCCGAGATCCTGGCCCAGGAGGTGCCATGACGACGCCGCTTTCTGCGCCTAAGTGGTCCTTTGGTCGCCCGGGTCAGGGTCCGCTGGTGGAGTGGCAGACGCACTACCGGCTGCAGGATGCGGTCATCACTGACGCGTTGGGGAGCCGTCTGACGTCTGAGATTGCCGATCTGATTGATGTCGCCGTTGCGGTGTTCGTGACCGACCGTCTTCAACGACGACGCCCACCCGGTGCGACCGATGACGGAACCTACTGGGAGCGGAGGCTCCCGCTCGAAGTCGCGGTGCGGCGCCCCAACACGTGGAACGAGCCGTCGGTGTATCGGCTGCTTCACGAGTTGCTCCACTGGCTGACGGACGACGAGTGGCAGATCACGTTTATCGGTGGGGGCCCCCGCTTGCCGCGTCACTCGGAGACCCAGGGCGCGCTTTTCGACCGGCCCCTCGCGGAGCCGGCTAGCGCCGGACTCTTGAGCGGTGGCCTGGACTCGCTTCTAGGGGCGGCGGCCGACCTCCAGGGCGCCGGTGAGCTACTCCTGGTCTCAACCTCGACGCACAACAAGCTCGGAAATCGGCAGCATAAGATTGCGACCACGCTCGCGGCGATCGGCCCCCGTCGCGTTCGCTGGCTTGGCGTACCGGTCAATCTCACTGCGGAGGGCAGGACTCTCGGCGACGGCTCAGAGGAGCCGAGCCAGCGAAGCCGCGCGTTTGTGTTCCTCGCCCTCGGCGCAGCGGCCGCGATATGCGGCAACTGCGACGAGCTGCGCGTGTACGAAAACGGCCCAGGAGCGCTGAACCTCGCGCTCACCGCTGGACAACGCGGAGCGATGAACACCCGCGCGATGCGACCCGAGACACTCTCGATGATGAGCCGGCTCGTCAGCGCCGTAACCGGCTTCACATTCGCGATGGTGAACCCGAACGCCTGGTCCACGAAAGCCGAGATGTGCGCAAGGGCCTCGCGAGAACTCGACCACGCAATTGCTGGTTGCCGATCCTGCGACACCGCGCTCATCGGACGGCGGCCGAAGGATGCACCGTGCGGGCGATGCACGTCATGCGTGCTGCGCCGCCAAGCCTTGCTCACGGCTGGCCGGCACGACCTTGATCGACTCGACGTGCAGATGATGCGCGGGGACAGCTTCCGTGCGCACATTCCAGGGCAGACCGAGCGATCGCTGCGGCTGATGATCGGCCAAGTCCACCAGCTGTCGAGCTGCCTGGCGGCTGACGACCCGTGGGCTTCGCTGATCCGGAGGTGGCCAGACCTTGCGGGCGCCCGGATGGCTCAAGGGGTCCCGCCGGAGATGTTCTTGGATCTCTTCCAGCGCTATTGCGGCGAATGGCACCGACTCGGACTGCCCGCGATCGACCGTCTGCTGGCGGCGTAGTGGCCGCCGGGGTTGACCTTTCAAGCCAGCTCCTTCTGGAGCGCCTACGTCGCGCCCGGGAGGACCGCGGGCTCTCGCAGCAGTCCGTAGCCGACAGCCTCGGGGTCGCGCGGACCACGGTCATCGCGATCGAGTCCGGCCAGCGGCGTCTGCGCGCCGAGGAACTCCTCGCCCTCGCCCACGTCTACGACGAGCGCCTAGAAGTGCTGCTGCGCCCGCAGCCAGCGGCCCGCCGGCTGGCAGCCCAATTCCGCACCCAAGCCAGCCGACTGCCCGAAGACGCTGAACTGCTAATCGCCGCACGCACGCTGCAGGGCCTCGCAGAGGACTACGTCGCACTCGAGCAGCTGCTCGAGGCGCCGCTCCCAGCGCGTCACCCGCCCGCCCGCCCGCTGCCCAGCGGTGACCTTGAGCATGAAGCCGAGTTGCTGGCCGATGAGGAGCGCCGCCGGCTCGGTCTCGGCGACGGACCCCTGCCTCACCTCCGAGAAATTCTTGAGGCGGATGTCGCTCTCCGTGTCTTCGCGATTCCGTTGCCGGCTCGCATCGGCGGCCTATTCGGGTTCGACGATCAACTCGGCGCGTGCGTCGCGATCAATAGCCAGCAGCGTTGGGAACGGCAGCGCTGGTCACTGGCCCACGAGTACGCGCACTTCCTCACGCGACGGGACCGTCCCGAGATCACCGTCAACTTCTCCCACTACCAACGGGTGCCGGCGAGCGAGCGATTTGCCGACCACTTCGCGCGCCACTTTCTAATGCCAGCGGCAGGGGTCTCCCGTCGATGGCAGGCTCTCGACCAGTCCTCCAAGCCAACGGTCGCGACGCTCCTCGGTCAGGCGGACTGGTGGGGCGCGTCCCTGCAAGCGTTTGCATTGCGGCTCGAGCAGCTGCGTCTCATGCGGGGAGGCACCTACAACCGGCTCGTAAGACAAGGACTCGTGGTCGATGAAGCACGGAGTCTGCTCAGCCTCCCCGACCACCCCCCGGACAGCCAGGTCGTCGGGCGTCGCATGCGCGTCCTGGCGCTAACCGCGCACGCCGCCGGAAAGCTGTCCGAAGAGCGCCTCGCCCGGATGCTGCACACCGACCGCCTCGGCGCCCGCGAAGCCGCCGCCCAGTTGCTCTCTCCTCTCGACCCCGGCGGGACTTGACCGCCCGGCCAGAACAGGTCATCGTCCTCGACGCCTGCGTAGTGATCAATCTCTGGGCATCGCGTCGCTTTGACGAAATCCTTGCGACGTCCGGCTTTCGAGCTGTCATCGCAGTCCAGGCCGCCGCCGAGGCAGTCTGGATCGAGGATGAGCTCGGGCAAAGGGAACGGATTCCGACGGATGACCTCGCGGCGTCTGGGCGGGTCGAGATCTGGACGCCTATCGACGACGAGCTCGAGGTCCTTCTAGAGCTAGCGGCCAGCCTCGGCGACGGAGAGGCCGGAAGCCTCGCGGTGGCGCACGGCCGACGGCTGCCGGTCGCCACCGATGATCGGCCGGCTCGTCGCGCCGCACGCGGACTCTCACCCCAAGTCACTCTGCGCAGCACCAGCCAGCTCATGAGAGCTTGGGCGGTCGAGCGGGCTCCAACGGAGGTCGCCCAAGTGCTTGAGCGCATCGAGATTGGTGCGAAATTTCAGCCGCCGCAACGCGACCCAGACGCACCCTGGTGGACCACATCGCGCCGCGGACGCCGACCGTGAGCATCGGCTCGCGATCCTGTGAGCGGAGCGGCGGGGCCGGCGAGCGATTCGTGCGCTCGCGGACCTATGCAGCAGAATCGATCGCGCGCGGCGTGGAGCGCGGCCGTCGGACGGCGTTGTGCGGCGCGGCCCAGTAGCGACCGCCGGCATTACCCATGCAGCCCTCCTCCGGCCATCGCGACCTGCGGCGGGCGCCGCCGCCCAGCGACCTGTTCCAGTGGCGAGTGCGCGCCCGCCGATGAAATTGCCGCTCCCGCGCTCGCGCACCTCGGGCGGGCGCTGCGCCGCTCGCGCCGGTTCGCCCTGATGGCGCAGATACGGCCGACCAAGCGCTAACACCCATCAGGGACACGACCCCCCGGTTTTGAAGTGCGGGCCCGATGTATCACTCTGATGGGAAATGAGCGTTCAGGCTGCCACGGCTTCGAGGGTGACGCGGTGCCCGAGGGCTTCGAGTTTGGCGACGAGGCGTTTGGTGGCGCGGGCGGGGTCGCGGCGTTGGAAGTAGTCGCCGCCGAGGTCGTTGTAGAGCTCGCCGTGGGTGAACATATGCCAGTAGGCGATCAGGATCGAGTGCTTGACGGCACCCAGCGCGCGGCCGTGCCCGATGCGCGGCTTGAGGCGCTGATATTGCGCGGCGAGGTACGTGTTTTTGCTGCGGATCGCTGCCAGGGCCGCTTCTTCGAGCGCGATCCCGAGGAACTTCGAGCCTTTGCGGGGGCGCCCGGAGCGGCGTTTCCCGGCGGATTGGTCGTTGCCTGGGCAGCGTCCGGCCCAACTCGCGAGGTGACCGGCGGTGGGGAACCTGGTCATGTCGGTGCCGATCTCAGCGACCATGACCTCGGCCGTGCGGGCGGCGACGCCGGTGATTGTGCTGGCCAGCCGGACGCCGGCCAGCCCGGTAGGGCCCAGCTGCACCTCGATCGCCTCCGAGAGCCCGTCGATCTGCTCGTTGAGGAAATCGATGTGCGCGAGGATCGCGCCGATGATCAGCGCGTGGTGGGGCTCGAAGCGGCCCTCGAGCGCGTCCTTGAGCGCGGGGATCTTCGCGCGCAGCTTGCCCTTCGCGAGGTCGGCGAGCACCGCGGGGTCGGTCGTGCCGGCGACGAGCGCGTCGAGCATCGCGCGACCCGATTTGCCGAGGATGTCCGACGCGACGCAGTCGAGCTTGATCCCGGTGTCCTCCAAGGCCTTGTGCAGCCGGTTCGCCTCGCGCTGGCGCTCAGCGATCTGCGTCTTGCGATACCGCGTCAACGCGCGCAGCCGCCGCTGCGGCTTAGGCGGCACCAAGCTCGCCCGCAGCAGCCCGGCCTCCATCAACTGGCACAGCCACTGCGCGTCGCAAACGTCTGTCTTGCGACCCGGAACGTTCTTCACGTGCCGGGCGTTGACGAGCGTCAACTCGAAGTCATCCTCGAGGATGTGCCAGACCGGCTGCCAATACACGCCGGTCGCCTCCATCGCGACATGCGTTACGCCGAATGCTGCCAGCCACGCCGCCAACCCGAGCAGGCCCCCGACCGTCGTCGAGAACTCCGCCAAATGCG
>JAXDHV010000079.1:0-2564 GCA_034664295.1 Solirubrobacteraceae bacterium
GAGGACCTCGTCCGCCTCTACAAGACCACCCGGGCCACCGCCCAGGCGGTGTTCAAGGACAGCGCCGTCTACATCGAGCGCTACCTCGAGGCCCCGCGCCACACGGAGGTCCAGCTCGTCTGCGACCAGCACGGCAACGGCGTCTACTTCTTCGAGCGCGACTGCTCGGTCCAGCGCCGCCACCAGAAGCTGATCGAGGAGGCCCCGTCGATCCACCTCGACGATGCCGCCCGCCGGGACATCGGCGAGCGGGCGGTCGCCGGGGCACTGGCCGTCGGCTACACCGGCGCCGGGACGATGGAGTTCCTGCTCGACCACGAGGGGAACCTCAGCTTCATGGAGATGAACGCTCGGATCCAGGTCGAGCACCCGGTCAGCGAGATGATCACCAGCATCGACCTGATTCAGGAGCAGATCCGCGTCGCCGCCGGGGAGCCCCTCTCGGTCAGCCAGGCCGACATCGTCCTCCACGGCCACGCGATCGAGTGCCGGATCAACGCCGAGAATCCGGAGCGCGACTTCGCGCCGGCCGCCGGCAAGCTCGACATCTACGTGCCCCCGGGCGGTCCCTGGACGCGCGTCGACTCCCACTGCGACCCCGGTTGGACGATCGCGCCGTTCTACGCCTCGCTGATCGCCAAGCTGATCGTCTGGGCTCCGGAGCGGGGGATGGCGATCGAGCGCATGGATCGCGCGCTCTCCGAGTTCCAGATCGAAGGGCGCGGGGTCAAGACGACGATCCCCTTCCATCGCCGCGTGATGGCCAACGAGCAGTTCCGCTCCGGCGACGTGACGACGGACTTCGTCGAGCACTTCCTCGCCACCGAGGGCGCCGTGGCCTGAATGTCGCCTCGAGCCGCGCAACGGCGCTGATGCGAGTTCTCATCTGTGGGGCC
Organism: Solirubrobacteraceae bacterium; assembly: GCA_034664295.1. Lineage (GTDB taxonomy): Bacteria > Actinomycetota > Thermoleophilia > Solirubrobacterales > Solirubrobacteraceae > Palsa-513. The sequence continues at coordinate 897 of JAXDHV010000079.1, forward strand.
GGCATCGCGGGCCTGACCAGCGCCATCGCCCTGCGCCAGCGCGGCCTCGACCCGGTCGTTTTCGAGCGCGCCCGCGGTCCGAAGGAGATCCAGGTCGGCGGGTGCATCCACGTCTGGCACAACGGCGCCAGCGGTCTCCAGCGCATCGGCGTCGGCGACCGCCTGCTCGAGCTCGCCGGACCGGCGGCCGCCGTCTCGCGCGCCGAGTTCCTCACCTCGTCCGGCAAGCTGATGTACGGCTGGTCGGTCAGCGACACCGAGAGCCGGGTCGGGGCGCCGACCGTCGGACTGCGGCGGGCCAACCTCCACCGGGCGCTGCTCGAGGCGGCCGGGGCCGACGTGCGGTTCGCCCGCACCGGCCCCGCCTTCGAGCAGGACGAGACCGGCGTGCGGCTCGCCTTCGACGACGGGGCCGACGAGGCCGGCGACGTCCTCATCGCCGCCGACGGCATGCGCTCGGTCCTGCGCCGCGAGCTTCCCGGGTCGACCGAGCCGCGCTACGCCGGCTACGTCAGCTGGCAGGCGATCGCGCCGGTCGACACCGACACCGTTCCGATCGGCCTCTTCCGGGTCGTCTGGGGTCGCGGGGCGCGCTTCCTCTTCTACCGGATCGGACCCGAGGAGGTCTACTGGGAGGGCACGTTCGCCGCCGCGGCCGGCGGCCGGGATCCCGACGGCGGCCGGCGCCGGGCGGCGCTCGCCCGCTTCGACGGCTGGCCCGAGCCGATCCGGACGATCATCGAGGCGACCGACCAGCCGGCGATCAGCCGCGCCGACATGTACGACCGCCCGACGTCCAAGCACTGGGGGGACGGCCGGGTGACGGCGATCGGCGACGCCGCCCACGCGATGACCAACGCCCTCGGCCAGGGGGCCAACCAGGCGATCGAGGATGCCCTCGTCCTCGCCCGCTGCCTGAGCGAGGAGGAGGCCGAGCCGGCGACCGGCCTGCGCCGCTACGAGGCCGAGCGGATCCCCCGCACGACGAAGTTCGCCGCCATGTCCTGGCGCCTGGCCCGGGCGAGCCGGCTGGAGAACCCGGTGGCCTGCGCCGTGCGCGACCGCTTCCTCACCGTCGGGTTCCGCAAGGGAATGCGCCGCCAGCATCCGAAGGACATGGACTACGCGTTTTGATCGACACCTCCCAGCTGCGCGCGCTGATCGTCGGCGGGGGAATCGGCGGCCTGGCGACCGCGCACTCGCTGGGCAGGCTGGGCATCGAGAGCGTCGTGTTCGAGCGGGCGGACGCGATCCGCAAGATCCAGATCGGCGGCGGCTTCCACATGTGGACCAACGCCGTGCGCGCGCTCGCCCGCCTCGACCTCTACGACCAGGTCCAGGCGATCGGCGCCCCACTCGACCGGACCCAGTTCCGCACCTGGAAGGGCAAGCCGATCGGGACCTGGCCGGTCGCCGAGATCGCCGAGGCCAACGAGGTCACCGACGTCGGGGTCAGCCGCCAGGACCTCCAGGCCCTGCTCGTCGAGGCGGTCGGCCTCGATCGGATCCGGCTCGGGGCGGCGGTCGCCGGCTTCGAGGAGGACGGCGAGGAGGTCACGGTCACCCTGGCCGACGGGAGCATCGAGCGAGGGTCGCTGCTGATCGGGGCTGACGGCCTGCGCTCGACGATCCGCGCCCAGATCCACGGCGACGGGCCGCCCCGGTACG
>JAXDHV010000089.1:0-3522 GCA_034664295.1 Solirubrobacteraceae bacterium
GCGGCCAGCCGGCGCCCGAGGACGGCGAAGCCGATGGCGAAGACGCCGACGGCGAGCCCGAGTCCGGCGGCCCCGACGACGACCGGACCGCTCCGGAGGACCTGCTCGGCGTGGAGATCGAGATCACGCCTGCCGGCAAGGACCCCAAGCGCCTGTCGCTGCTCTCCGGCGGCGAGAAGTCGATGACCGCGCTGGCATTCCTGTTTGCCGTGTTCCTGGCCCGGCCGTGCCCGTTCTACATCCTCGACGAGGTGGAGGCGGCGCTCGACGACCTCAACATCGACCGCTTCCTGGCGCTGCTGCGCCGCTACGGGACGCGGGCCCAGTTCATCGTCGTCACCCACCAGAAACGGACGATGGAGGCAGCCGACTGGCTGTACGGGGTCTCGATGGGCGGGGACGGCGTGTCGAAGCTCGTCTCCCGGCGGCTCGCGTCCGTGCAGCTCGAGCTGGGCGCGCAGGACGGCGGGGAGGCGCCCCTGGCCGCGGCCGGGGCGGCGGAGGACGTGGCCCGCGACCTGGCTGAGCTCTTCATCACCCGCGAGCCGATCGCGGCGGCGGCGGCGGCGGACGGTGGGACGGTCGAGCCGGAGCGCGAGCGGCGTCCGCGTCTCTTCCGCCGGCTGCGGGAGAGCCTGCGCCAGACGCGGGAGGCGTTGGGGAGCGAGCTGTCGGCCACGCTCGGCGAGTCGCTGGACGCGCAGGACTGGGAGGCGCTCGAGGAGGCGCTGATCATGGCCGACGTGGGGGCGACGACGACGGCGGCGGTGGTGGCCGCGCTCGAGGACGACGCTCGCGAGGACGGGCTGGCCGGCGAGGCGCTCCGGGCGCGTCTGGTGGAGCTCCTGGCCCAGGTCGCCCACAAGGGCGACGACCGGATCGACTTGCGGGCCCGACCGACGGTGATCCTGGCCGTCGGGGTGAACGGCACAGGGAAGACGACGACGCTCGGCAAGCTGGCGTGGCTGCTGCACCACGAGCTGGGACTGACGGTGCTGCTGGGGGCGGCCGACACCTTCCGGGCGGCGGCCACCGAGCAGCTCGAGGGCTGGGCCGAGCGGGCGGGCGTCGAGATCGTCACCGGCCGGCCGGGGTCGGACCCGGGGGCGGTTGCCTACGAGGCGGTGGTCCAGGGGCGGGCGCGGGAGGTCGACGTGGTGCTGATCGACACGGCCGGGCGGCTGCACACGCAGGACGACCTCATGGCCGAGCTGACCAAGATCCGCCGGGTGATCGCCAAGCAGCTGGAGGGCGCGCCGCACGAGACGCTGCTGACGATCGACGCCACCACCGGTCAGAACGGCCTGCGCCAGGCCAAGCTGTTCGCCGAGGCGGTCGAGGTCGACGGCATCGTCCTGACCAAGCTCGACGGCAGCGCCAAGGGGGGCGTGGCCCTGGCCATCGCCCGGGAGCTGGGGATCCCGGTGAAGATGATCGGCGTGGGCGAGACGGTCGAGGACCTGCGCCCGTTCGACGGGCCGGAGTTCGCTCGGGCGCTCGTGGGGTAGCGGCGCCGGGCCGAGGCGGCGGGTGCGGCAGACTGGTGGCGGCCCGCGTCTACGAAGGAGGCATTCGGCAAATGAACACGCCCGCGATCGTGTCGGCTCAGGAGTGGGAGGAGGCGCGGGAGAAGCTGCTGGTGCAGGAGAAGGAGCTGACCCGCGCCCGGGATGCCCTGGCGGCCGCGCGGCGGCGGATGCCGGTGGTGGCCGTGGAGAAGGACTATGCGTTCGCGGGCCCGGACGGCCTCGCGCGGCTGGTCGACCTGTTCGACGGGCGCCGCCAGCTGATCGTCTATCGCTTCTTCTTCGAGCCGGGCGTGGCCGGCTGGCCGGAGCGGGGCTGCGGCGGATGCTCCTTCCTGGCCGACCAGGTCGCCCACCTGGCGCATCTGAACGCCCGGGACACCAGCCTGGCGTTCGTGTCGCGGGCGCCGCAGGCGGACATCGCGCGGTGGAAGGCGCGCATGGGATGGCAGATGCCGTGGTTCACGATCCTCGACGACTTCGACCGGGACTTCGGCGTGGACGAGTGGCACGGAACCAACGCCTTCCTGTGCGAGGGCGACCGGGTGTTCCGGACGTACTTCGTCAACAACCGGGGCGACGAGGCGATGGGCAGCACGTGGAGCTACCTCGACCTGACGGCGCTCGGGCGCCAGGAGGACTGGGAGGACTCGCCGGAGGGCTACCCGCAGACGCCGCCGTACGGGTGGTGGCAGCTGCACGACGAGTACGAGGTTCCGCCGCGATCGGCGCCCGGGCCGGCGGCGGGGTAGGCGGCGGGACGCGGGAAGCCGCGTGTCGCGGGGAGGTGTGCGTCTCGCCCCCTTGGAGGCCTTTGCGCCGGCGGTCGGGACGGGCACCATCGGGGGCATGACCCACCGCGAGGACAAGGAGGAGGCGGCACTGAGGCGCACGTCCGGACTCTCGACGGCCGGTCGGCAGTCGCGTAGCCGCTTGGGCGAGCCGGGCCCACGGTCAGCCGGTGAGGCCGTCGCCATCGGGTGCGGGAAGCCGCGCCGATCGGTGTGGTTCGTGCCGGTCGCAAGGCCCGAGTCGACTGGCGTCACGGTCGCGGCCGCGCGATCGGCGGGGAGCTCGGGGCGGGCGCCGGCAGGCGGTGGCTCGCCCACGACGACGAGTTCTCGTCTCGCGATCGGTCACCAACGGGCGAACACACCGCAGAAGGAGGGAAAGGCCGATGTCGAGCCTAGGGTGGACCTCATCATCGATCACCGCCGGTCGCTGCGGCCCGACGGTCTGAAGCCATGCTGATCCACTGGATGAACGTCTCGGTGGACGGCGTCTCGATCGGCGGCGCCGGCCTGGCCGCGGCGGCTGTCGAGCTCGGCCTTGTCGACGAGCTGCGCATGTTCCGCAGTCCGGTCGTCATCGGTGGCGGCACGCGGTTCCTGCCGCCGGTCACCGAAGACGTCCCGCTCGACCTGATCGAGACCAGGACGTTCGGCTCCCGCGGGATCTACGAGCGCTACCGGCGCGTCCGCGATGACTCCGACTGACACCTCCAACGGCACGCTCACCCGACCGCCGGCGTCTGCCGCGAGCGGATCGGCCTGCGCGACCGCTCCGACGGTTCCCGTTCGGCCATGCAGCGTCTGGACAGGCATTTCGTCACGATCGCCTCGAACGACGACCAGAACGGCGGGCTCGCTACCGCATCACGTCTGCCTTCTGCTCGCGCGGCGTCTCGCCGCTCGCCAGAAGGCCGCTGGTTCCAGCTGGATGAGGAGTTGGAGGTTGGGTCCCTGCGGCGCGGGTCGGCCGGCGGGTCAGGAGGGGGCGGGCGCGTGGTGCGTCCCGGAGAGCTTGGCCGCGAGCTCCGGGTGCTGAGGCAGCCCGGCGCTGATCCACTTGTCGACCAAGGGTTCGAGCGATGTCCTGTCGACGTGGCTCCAGTCGATTCCACCGAACGGCGGCTGCGGGTCATATTCGACGAGCAGCTGGACTTGCTTGGCCACGTCCTCGCTCGTGAGCCGGGCGACGAGTTGTAGCGCCATGT
>JAXDHV010000019.1:0-42865 GCA_034664295.1 Solirubrobacteraceae bacterium
CGGCGCTCGGCTCGGGCCGAGGGCCGGGACTGCCGATGCCGAACGAGTGGCGACCGATCGGTCCGCGGAGCGCCGCAGCCGGTTTGCCGAACTGGCCAGGACACAGACCGAAGGACCATCGATGCCCCCCGAGACCGCCGCTCCCAAGCTTGGATCCACCGTGGCGCCACCGGCGCGGGGAACGGTGCTGGCCGGGCGCTTCGAGATCCTCCGGCCACTCGGCCGGCGAACACTCCTCGGACGCGACGACGCGAGTGCGACGAACGTGGCGATCCGGTTCCTTCCGGGCGAGTTCGTCTCAGACGACGAGCAGGCGAGGATCGAGACACGGGTCGCCGAGCTGCGGCGTGTCCGTGGGAGCTCGCTGGCCGTCCCGCTCCACGCCGGCCGCGACGGCGCCTGGTTCCTGCTCGCCACGCCGTTCGTCCACGGCGTCCCACTCGACGAGCGGCTCGGACCCGACGGCATCGACGTCGCCCCGACGCTCCTCCTGGCCGGCGATCTCCTGCGGGCTGTGGCGGGCGCCCACGCCCACGGCCTCGGCCGGCTCGCGGTGTGTCCGTCGAACGTGATCGTCAACCCCGACGGCCGGGTCCGCTCGGCGACCCTGGTCGGCTTCGCGAGCGCGATCCTCCGCGACTGCCTGGCCGGTGGCGCCGTCGCACCCGACGTCGCCTACTGCGCGCCCGAGCTGGTCGGCGCCCTCGATCGACCGGTCGACGGCCGGGCCGACGTCTACGCGGTCGGCCTGATCCTCCACGAGTGCCTGACCGGTCGGCCGGTCCACGCCGGGGAGACCGACGGCGAGCTCCTGCGCAGGCGCCTGACCGACCGGCCGGCCCGCCTGCTCCCCGGCCACCCGGACCTGCCGGCCGGCGTCGAGGACGAGATCCTCCGCATGCTCGAGATCGAGCCGGACGACCGGCCGGCGGACGCGGCCGAGGCCCTCGAGGCGATTCTCGCCGCAGGTGCACGCACGGCCGCAGCGGCAACCGGCCGTCCCGGTCAGCGCGACCCGGTCGGAGGAGCTCGAGATGGGACATCCTTCGGAGACCGGACACGACGACCGCACGACCGCTCGGCCCTCGTCGGACGCGACCGTGAGCTCACCGGCCTGCTCGACGAGCTCGGGCGGGCAGCCGCCGGGCGGGGTGGAACCGTGATCGTCGAGGCGGCCGCCGGCCGGGGGAAGACCCGCCTGCTCGACGAGCTCTCAGACCGGGCGAGCGCCGCCGGGGCGGTCCTCCTGCGGGGCCGAGCCCTCGCGCGGCCGGTCAGGCCGGCCGCCGCACTCGAGGCGATGCCCGACGTGATCGAGCGGCGGGCCGAGCTCGATCCGGCGACGGCGACCCGCCTCCTGGCCGTCGGCGACCCGGCCGGCCGGGCGGCGGTCTGCCGCCTGCTGCCGGTCCTCTCGGCCACCCTGGCCGGCCACTGGCAATCCGGGCTGCGGCCGGCCGGCCGCCGGGAGCGAGCCCAGACGCTGGCCGACACGCTGGCGGCAGTCGGCGACGACGCGGCCCCGGCGGTCGTCGTGCTCGACGACTGTCAATGGGCCGACGAGGCGACGCTCGACCTGATCACGACGTGGGCGAGCACCGGGCCGTCTGAGGAGCACCGGCGGCATGCGGTCCTGATCGCCGCCTACAGACCCGACGGCCTCCCCGCGGAGCATCCCCTCCGCCAGCTGGCGGCGGTCAGGCGGATCGGGCTGGCCGAGCTCGACCGCCCGCCCGCGAGGGTCGACTTCGACGGGCTGCCCGACGACGTGCGCAAGCTCCTCTGCGGGGCGGCCGTGCTCGGCCGGGAGTTCGACCCCGAGCTCGCCGGGGCGATCCTCGGACGGGGGGGCAACTGGCAGCGACCGGCGGCAGACCAGGCTCTCCGGCATGGAGCGCTCGTGCGGGACCCGGCCGGCGGACGGACGCTGGCCTTCGCCGATGACAGCCTCCACCGGACGGCGATCGACTCGCTGGCAGACCGCGAGCGCCGGCGCCTTCACCTGCGGGCGGCCGACGCCCTGGCAGCCGCGCCGGGCGACCACGTCTACGAGATCGCCGACCAGGCGATCGCCTCGGGTGAGGCCGAGCCGACGACCCGGCGGGCGCTCGCCGCCGGGCGGGCGGCCGCGGTCCGGGGGGCGGCTGACGTCTCCGAGCACTACTTCCGGGAGGCCCAGCGCTCGGCGGCAGACGGGGCTCCCGGCCTGGCGCTCGAGATCGCCGAGGCCCTGGCGGCCGCCCAGCTCGCCCGCGGACGAGCCGACCTGGCGGCGCAGCAGCTCGGGGAGGCCGCGCGGATCGCGCGGGAGCCGGGCCGGCGTGCCGAGATCACGGCGACGCTCGCTGGACTCGAGGCCGAGCTCGGCGATCCCCAGGCGGCGCTCCGAGCCGCCGAGGCGTCGCTCTGTGACCTCGGCGGGCGCCTGCCCGGCCGGGGTCCACTGCTCGTCGTGGCGCTGATCGCCGAGATCCTCTCGCGGGCCTTCCAGACGCTGCGCCGCCGGCCGAAGGGTGCGCAGATCACCCGTCAGGCCGGGCTCCACAACCTGCTCGCGAACCTCTACGCCGCGGACGACCGCCGGCTGGCGAGCGCCTGGTCGCAGCTGCGCGGCCTGCGTCTGGCCGAGTCCGGCCAGCCCGATCGGGTCCTGGTCGAGGCCCTCGCGGGATACGCGCGCGTCCTCAGTGACCTGCGCCTGCGGCCGGCCGCGCTGGCGATCGCCCGGCGGGGGCTCTCGTGGGCCCAGGCCCTCCCGGACGCCGGGCTGACGGCCGACGCTCTGACCCTCGAGGGCGAGCTCCTCTACGGGTCGGGCAACTCCCGGTCGGCGGCCGCCCGCTTCGGCGAGGCAGCCGCCCTGCTGGCGGACGAGGGCGATTTTTCTGGCCGGTCGCGTTCGACCCGGGTCGGGGGGGACATCGAGCGGGCATTGCTCGGGCGGGGCTACTGCGAGTACCGGCTCGGCAGGCTCGGGGACGCCCGGGCGACCGCGGCCGAGCTCGGACGCCTGGCGGGCGAGGCCGAGCGCCAGGAGCTGGTCTGGGCGGCGCGCGGGCTGTGGCTGAAGGCTGCCGACGGGGCCGATCGGACGGGCATCGTGCGCCAGCCGGCCGGCGAGCCCGTCGGCTCGGCGATCGTCCGGGAAGCCCGCGCCCTCGAGCTGCTCGGCGCCCTGCGACCGAGGGCGGCGGCCGAGGTCCTCGGTCAGGCGGATGCCCAGGCGGCCGCAGGCTCCGGTTGGGGGGGCCTGCCGGACGCCGAGAGCCTTGCGTCGTCGGCTGCCTGGCTGGCATCGGCGATGCGCCAGGCGATCGAGGCGGACGCGCCGGGCGGGGGACCAGTCGAGAGGGCGCGCGTCCGCGAGGCGCGGCGGGCCGCACGGCGGGCGCTGCGACTCGCCCGCCGGCGGCGGTCGAACCTTCCGCACGCGCTACGCGAGCTCGGCCTGATCGAGGTCCTCGAGGGCCGGGCGTGGCTCGGAAGCCGACGCCTGAGGCGCAGCCTGCGGGTCTCAATCCGCCAGTCGGCCCGGGAGGAGCACGCCGTTGCCCTGGCGGCGCTCGACCACGCCGGACACGGCCCCGCGGGACGCGGGCGGATCGCCGAGCACGGGGAGGCGCAGGCGTTGATCCTCCGGCCGGACGAGCGCCGGGAGCTGACGATCGTCGGCGGCGAGCGGCCGCTCGAAGTCGGGGGTCTCGCCGACGGTGACGAGCGGGTCAGCATGCTCGTCTCGGGCGCCCGGGGGATCTCGAGCGCGACGACCGGCGAGGAGATCCTCGAAGCCGTCGAGCAGGTCGCCCTGCCGCTGCTCGGCGCCCGGCGGACACTGCTCGTGCTGGTCGACTCCGGACCCGACGGCGAGCACGTCAGCGGCTATTCGACCGCCGTCGACGAGGCCCGCGCGCAGGTCTGCAGGGCGCTTGGCCGGGCGGCGGCAGGCGACCGGCGGGCGGTCGCCGCCTCGTCGGCGGGAACCGGTGTCAGTGGGGTCGATGCCCGAATGCTCGAGCGGGCGGGAATCGGCGCGACGCTGTGCGCGCCGATCGTGGTCTCAGACATCGTGACAAGCTGCCTCTACGTCGAGCGCGAGCCGGGCGAGGAGGACTTCGGGCCGCGGGAGCTCCGCCTCGCGGACTTCGTCGCCGGGATGGCCGGCGCGGCGTTCGAGCGGGCCGAGGGGTTCGCCCGGGTGGCCAACCTCCAGCGGTCGCTCGAGGAGCGGGTCGAGGGCCGGACAGCCCAGCTGGCGGATTCCAACCGGCAGCTCGACCTGTCGTTGCAGCGGCTGACCGAGGCCTTCGAGCGGGAGCGGGACTCCGCGGCCGCGCTCAAGCACCAGGCTTTCCATGATCCGCTCACCGACCTCGCCAATCGGGCGCTGTTCGTCAACCGGGTCGAGCACGCGATCGAGTTCTCCCGGCGCCACGGCCACGGGGTCGCCGTGCTGTTCGTCGACCTCGACGACTTCAAGACGATCAACGACTCGCTCGGCCACCCGGCCGGCGACGAGCTCCTCGTCGGGGTGGCCTCACGCCTGCGGGAGGTCCTGCGCAGCGCGGACACGGCCGCCCGGCTCGGGGGCGACGAGTTCGGGATCCTGCTCGAGGGGGTCACCGAGCGCCAGGGGGCCGTGCGGACGGCCGAGCGGATTCTCGAGGCGCTCGACAAGCCGTTTCGGCTGGTCGCCAAGGAGGTCTTCATCCACGCGAGCATCGGGATCGCCCTGTACGGACCGCAGGACGAGACGGTCGACGCCCTGCTGCGGAACGCCGACGTGGCGATGTACTTCGCCAAGAGCCAGGGCAAGCACGGGTTCGAGGTCTTCGAGCAGCGGATGCACGACGAGATCGTCCGCCGGCTCGAGCTCAAGGACGACCTCCACCGGGGGATCGAGCTCGAGCAGTTCGCCGTCCACTACCAGCCGATCGTCGACATCTGCTCCGGCCAGATCCACGGCCTGGAGGCCCTGATCCGCTGGCACCACCCCGAGCACGGGCTGATCTCGCCGCTCGACTTCGTCCCCCTCGCCGAGGAAACGGGGATGATCCGGACGATCGGCGACTGGGTCCTGCGAACCGCGTGCCAGTCGGTCCGCGGCTGGCAGAACGACCGTGGGCCGACCGGCGAGCGGCTGACGATCGGCGTCAACCTGTCGGCCCGCGAGCTCCACGAGCCGGGTCTGGTGGACTGCGTCGACGCTGCCCTGCGGGGGACCGGCCTGCGACCGGTCGACCTGACGCTGGAGATCACCGAGAGCGTCCTGATGCACGACACGAAGGCCGCGATCATCCGCCTGAACGAGCTCAAGGGCCTCGGCGTCCGGCTGGCGATCGACGACTTCGGGACCGGATATTCGTCGCTCAGCTACCTCAAGGACCTTCCGGTCGACATCGTCAAGATCGCCAAGCCGTTCGTCGACGACATCGCCGAGAGCCCGCAGGAGGCGGCGCTGGCCGGAGCGATCGTGACCCTCTCGGAGACGCTCGACCTCCAGACCGTGGCCGAGGGGATCGAGCACCCGGCCCAGCTGCGGGCCCTCCAGCGGCTCGGGTGCGACTACGGCCAGGGCTGGCTGTTCGCCAAGGCGGTCCCCGCGGTGCAGGCGGGCGAGCTGCTCGCGGGGGATCGCCGGTTCGCCGTGGTGGGGGCTGAGGTCGAGGCCGGAGAATAGGCCGCGTCGGCGATGTCGGGTCGGCGGGATAGCCTCGCTGGCATCGAGATCTACGTGGCAAGTCCGTTGGGGTTCACCGAGAGCGGCCGGCTCTACTGGCGGGACGTTCTCGAGCCGGCGTTGCGGGAGGCGGCGGTCGACGTGCTCGACCCGTGGGACGCGGTCGCCGCCGCCTGGTTTGCCGAGGCGCAGGCGTGTGAGGAGCCCGAGCGGACGGCGCGCCTGCGGGAGGTCAACGAGCGGGTCGGCCGGCGGAACGCCGAGCTGATCGACCGGTGCGACGGCGTCCTGGCGGTCCTCGACGGGGTCGACGTCGACAGCGGGACGGCCGCGGAGATCGGGTACGCCGGGGCCAGGGGCAAGCCGGTCGTCGGGTTGCGGACGGATCTCAGGCCGGGCGGGGACAACCGGGCGACGCCGGTCAACCTCCAGGTCGCCTACTTCATCTATGCGAGCAGCGGGACAGTCTCGAGCCGGGTCGCCGACGCCGTGAGACAGATCTGCGCGTTGACCGGGACGCCTGGGAGACCTGGGCCCTAGCCGTCTTGGCGGCCTCGGCGGCGGCTCCCCTTGCCGCGTGGGCGGCCTTTGCCGCCTTCCTCTTCGCCTTGCGGCCCTTCGGACGCTTCGGCAGGACTGCGTCGACCGCGTCGGCGGGCTTCGCCGCCCTGACGGTCTTCGCCGCCTTTGCCGCCGTCGCGGCGCTCGCGGCCTTCGCGGCCGTGGCGGCGCTCGCGGCCTTCGCGACGGTCACGGCACTCGCGGCCCTCGCGGCCGTCGCGGCGCTCGCAGCCTTCGCGGCGGTCACGGACTTCGCGGCCTTGACCGCCGTCACGGACTTGCCCGTCTTGGCCTCCGTCGCGGATTTCGCCGCCTTGGCGGTCGTCGCTGCGTTGGCGGCAGCTGCTGCCTTCGCGGTCTTCGCGGCCTTGCGACCCTTGGCGCGCTTTCTTGCGTCTGCGGACTGGGCGGCCTTCCGAGCCTTGCGGCCCTTCGGCGGCTTGGAGGTCTTCGACTGGCTCGCCGCCTTCGCCGCCTTCGCCGGCTTTTCGGCCTCGTCGCCAGCGGCAGAATCCGAGGCCGGGGGAGGCGGGTCGAGCGGCCGGCGGGTGGTGAAGCGGGCGAGCGCAATCGCAAGTGAGTCCTCCGCGACCGCGATCACCGGATCGGGAAGCCCGGTCTTCCTGCCGAGGTCGCGCCGGGCGTTATGGCTGACGAATGCGCTGCCGAGGGCCGTGGCGCCGCCGACGAGGCCGCCGACGGTCCCGGCGCACCTCCGACCGACGGCGCCGCCCGAGGCGAACCGGCCAACCAGGGCCGGGACCGCGGTGCGGCTCGGGGTGCTCGGGAGCTTGTCGGCGACGAGCTCGCCGGCCGAGCCGAGAACGATCCCCAGGCGGAGCAGGCGCGACTTGGGCTGGGCGTCGCGGACGGCGATCACGGCGGGCGGGAGGGCAGACCGCATGCCGCCGACGATGCCGAGGCCGACCGCTGCCGTCAGACCGCGGCGGGTTCGTGGACGCTTGCGGGCCATCTGAGCAGTATCCCCGGTGAGCTGGGCTTCAAACCGCCGTAGACTTCCGGCGGTGAACCCGAGAGGAGCAGAGCTCGCCGGGCGGGGGGTCGGGAGGATCGGCTTCGGCGCGATGCAGCTCCCGGGCCGCGGGGTGTTCGGGCCGCCGCGGGACCGCGGCGAGGCGCTGGCCGTGCTGCGCCGGGCGGTCGAGCTCGGTGTCAACCACATCGACACGGCCCAGTACTACGGGCCCGACGTGTCCAACGAGCTGATCCACGCGGCCCTCCACCCGTACCCGGAGGACCTCGTCCTGGTCAGCAAGGTCGGCGGGGCGCGCGACGCCGAGGGCGGATGGGTCGCGGCGCAGGAGCCGGCGGACCTCCGCCGGGGCGTCGAGGACAACCTCCGGTCGCTCGAGATCGAGCGCCTCGATGTCGTCAACCTCCGGCTGATGGGTGACCACGCGGCGCCCGGCGACCCGGTCGTCGGGCTGGCCGATCAGCTCGCCGAGCTCGCCGACCTCCGGGCCGAGGGCAAGATCGGTGGCATCGGCCTGAGCAGCGTGACGCTCGACCAGCTCGACGCCGGTCTCGCGGTCACCGAGATCGCGTGCGTCCAGAACCCGATGAGCCTGCTCGCACAGGAAGACCAGCCGACGCTCGATCGCTGCCGCGAGCAGGGGATCCCCTACGTCCCGTTCTTCCCCCTGGGTTCGGGCTTCCCCGGCGCCAGGCACGTCACCGACGACCCGGTCGTCCGGGCGGTGGCCGACCGGCTGGAGGTGAGCGCATCCCAGGTCGGTCTGGCGTGGCTGCTCCAGCACGCCGAGAACATCCTCCTCATCCCGGGGACGTCGTCGGTCGCCCACCTCGAGGAGAACGTCGCCGCCGGGGAGGTCGAACTCGACGCCGACGCGCTCGAGGCGCTCGCCGCCGTCGGACGGGGCGGAGCCTGAGCGATGCGGAGTGTCTGGACCTTCGGGATCTGCCTCGCCGCGGCCACCGGGCTCGTCCTCCTGGCGATCGGCGTCGCCTACCTCGGCGTCGACGCCGGGTCCCTGCCGAAGGTGCTCGGGAAGGTCCCTGGCTCGACGGCTCACTTCACCGAGCGTGGGCTGTTCGGCGTGATGGCCGGCGGCCTCCTGGCGCTGATCGCGATCAGCCTCCAGCAGTTCCGTCCCGGCGGGGGGTTGGCGCCGCCGACGACTGGCGTCGACAGCGACGAGACCGGCGGCGAGCCGACGGCCTCGCGGTGAGCGAACCCGGAGACTGACCCCCCCGCTGGCGAGGCGGTACATTGCGGACATGGACGACGAGTTCGAGACCGAGGCGATCATGCACCTGGAGGCGCGACGCCGGGAGGAGCGACGGGCGGTCGAGGAGGCCGGCGGAGGCGAGTCCGAAGGCTTCGAGATGGCCGAGGAGGCGTTGATCGAGCACGCGTCCCACGGCGACGAGCACACCCCGTCGCGGATCATGCAGGACGCCGTCGGACCCGACGAAGAGGTCCTCGACGCGGTCAACGGCGAGCCCGACCAGGAGCACCTGCCGGACTGAGGGTGTGGCCGGTGGATCGGGTTAGACTCGTCGGCGATGGACCGCAGAGTCGCGAACCCCCGCCGGAGAGTCGGGACCGCTCTGGTCGCTGTGATGGCGAGCCTGGCGGCGATCGCGATCTCGATCGGGGCGACGGCGACACCGGCGTCGACCGGACAGCCACCGATCGCGAGGGACGCGACGACGGGGGCGACTGGGACGAGCACCGCGTCTGCCGGGCTGATCACCGGACGCGTCACCGGGCCCAACGGACAGCCCCTGCAGGGGATCAGCGTGGTGGCGGCTCCGGCCGGGAACGACACCCAGTTGACCCAGGGGGCGACCGACGCCAACGGGAACTACGCCCTCGTGGTTGCACCCGGGAGCTACGACATCGCCTTCAACGCGCTAGATCCCGTCAACAGCGACTACGCGGCCCAGGTCTACGGCGGCCCGGGTCCGTCGGCGAGCGACGCGTGCCAGGTTTGTGGCGGTCAGCCACAGGTCGTCACCAACGGGGCGATCACCGCCGGAATCAACGCGGTCTTGGCGCCCCCCATGCAGAAGGGAACGATTCGTCCGCTGAGCGGCAACACGATCAAGGTCCTCGCCAACCGGATCAGCTTCAGGTTCGGGTGCCACGAGGACGGGATCGGCTGCGTCGGGAAGGGCGTCCTTCGCATCGGGAGCACTAGGAGTCCGGTCGTCTGGACCGTGCACTTCCAGGTCCAGTCCAATCGGACGTCGACTCTCCACTTCACGATCCCGGGCTCGGTCCGCGCCCGGCTCAAGCGGGCCCCGCACAACGCGCTGCCCGCCGTCGTCCAGTTGACGACCGTGCCGAGCTCGACGACCACGAAGTTCACGCTCGTCCAGCGGCCCTAGCCGAAATCACCCGATCTCTTTTCGCCCGGAGCGCCGTCTGCCGGCTTCCGCGCGATTGATATCTCCCCGTACCTGGTAAGAGGCAGCCAACCCGACCTTTCACCGCGTGCGCGGGTCCTATCAAATCGAGAGGAGACAAGACGTGCAGTTCACCGGGACCGTCAAGTCGTTCGACGAGGACGAAGGCGTCGGCACGATCGTGCGCGACCGCGACAAGCTCGAGATTCCCGTGTCAAGCGCAGGCCTGGCCCTCGGGGTCAGCGGACTCAGCGAGGGCGACCCCGTCCAATTCGACGTCGGCTTGGGGCTCAACCCGGAGGCCCGCAACGTCATGCTCGCCTGAGCTCCTGAGCGCCTGAGCTCCCGAGCGCCTGAGCTCCCGAGCGCCTGACTTCCCGAGTTCCTGACTTCCCGAGCTTCGAGGTCCTGAGCGCCCCGCCGCCCCGCCGGCCGGCCGCTCGGCCCGATCAATAGCCGAGCGTCTTGTAGCTGATCCGGCAGCCCGTCACGTGGTAGAGGTGTCGACCCTTCCGGCTCAGGTAGGCGACGTCCCGGC
The DNA here is from genome assembly GCA_034664295.1 of Solirubrobacteraceae bacterium. GTDB lineage: Bacteria > Actinomycetota > Thermoleophilia > Solirubrobacterales > Solirubrobacteraceae > Palsa-513. The sequence goes on from JAXDHV010000019.1 coordinate 10,170, forward strand.
GCGACCCGCAGCGGATCGTGCCTCGGCCGAAGTGGGCGTGCACGACATCGGTTCCGCCGCCGGTCGAGATGTGGTTCGTTCCGTGGCTTGCGTAGATGAAGTCGTTGCCCGCCCCACCGGTCAGGGTGTCGACCTGCGTCGTCGGCTGGCCGGAAGGCTTGTAGTCGCCCCAGATCACGTCGCCGGCCGGACCGGCATGGATCTCGTCGCTGCCGTGCCCGCCGAGCAGCTCGTTGTGGCCGATCCTCGCGGGCACGAGCGCCGCGCTCGGGAGTGTCTGGGTGCAGCGCGAGGCCCGCGGTGCGATCCCCAGCTTCTTCGCGAGCCGCGCCTGCGCCGTCGCGAGTGCCGCGCAGCTCACCCCTCGATGGCGGGCGATCCGAACCCCGTTGGGGATGCAGTGGGAGTGGAGCTGGCCCTTCGGGCAGGTGTTGCTGTAGTCGGTGCCGTCGAACGGGTCGCCGCCCGGCCTACCATCGAGGGGTCGGGCCTGATCGAGCTTGTTGATCAGCAACATCCCGGTGATCGCCGGCCAACCCGCGTGACTCGTGTTCGCCGGGGCCGCAGCCGGCAGGCACAGGCCGAGCAGCGCTGCGGACGCCAGAAGACTCTTTCGCATACTCGGGTATCGACCGATCCGAGCGGCTGCATGAACCCGACCGTCAACCGATCCTCCCCGGCCGGGACGGGCTACTTTCCGAGGCCGGCGACGAGGTTGATCGTCGTGGCGATGATCAACGTCCCGAAGGCGAACGACAGGAGCGCGTGGCGGACGGCGGTCCGGCGGATCGCCTTGGTCTTGATGTCGGTGTCGGAGACCTGATAGGTCATCCCGATCGTCAGGGCGAAGTACGCGAAGTCGGCGAAATCGGGCGGGTCGTCCTCGTTGAAGTCGACCCCGCCCGGCCGGCCGTCGTAGTACATCGCGGCGTAGCGGAGGCTGAAGACGGTGTGTACGACGACCCACGCGAGGATGATGCTGCCGACGCTCAGGGAGACGAGGATCCCCTTCTGGAAGCCGCTGCTCTTGTTCGCCTGGATCAGGACGAGGCCGACCGCGAGCAGGCTGATCACGCTGGCGCTCAGCAGGATGACATCGGTCGACGCCCGGCCGGGGTCCTGGCTGCACGAGCGCTCCGCCGTCTGAGCGGGGCTCAGCGGCCAGATCGAGCACCAGAGCCAGACGACGAAGACGAGCGCGGCGAGTCCCCAGGCGCCGAGCGGGATCGCCCAGGCCGGAGCGAGCACGGCGGTGACGACGGCGGCCAGAACCCCGATCCCACCCGAGACCGCAAGCCGGGTCGTCACAGGGGGACCGCCGGGATCGCGGCGGACCGGAGTGCCGGTGGCCGGTGTGGACGCGGTGGGAGTCATGCAGGCGTCATGATCTGCGTCGTGGACGCCTTCATCGGACAACGCCTGCACCCGGGGATCGCGCGGTGAGCGACCGCCTGCGTGACAGCGAGCGCGAGCAGTTCACCGAGGCCCTCGCCGGGTGGGGGATGTCCCGGGAGATGATCGACGAGACCCTCGAGGGGACAGCGTTCAGCCTCGGGCTGGTCGAGCTCACGCCTGAGAAGGAGAAGTCGCCGCCGGAGATCGCGATCGTCGTCGACGACAGACGGGACGCCGAGCTCAAGGAGACGTTCGCCTGGCGCGAGTCGGCCACCGAAGCAGACTACTGGGCGCAATGGGACGTCCGCCAGCCACCGTTGATGCGCGTGATCCTCGGCTCCGACGAGCAGGCCCTCCTGCGTTTCGAGTTCGACATGCTCAAGCCACACGAGCTGACCCGCCGGTACCTCCTGTCGGTCAATGCCGAAGCCGAGCTGCTCACCCTGATGCAGATCTCCGGGTCCGGCATCTGGCTCGTCCCGGCGTCTGTGATCCAGCGTGAAGCCGCCCGCGCGGAGGGTCGGCTTCCGGCCTACGACGTCCGCTCCCGAAGCCTCCTCGTCGGCCGGGTCGCCGATCCGATCCCGAGCCTCGACGAAGCCCTCGCGCACATCGGCTCGCCCCGGCCGGTCAGCGCCGAGCCGCAGATGAACCGGGCCGAACGAAGGGCGGCCGCGCGTAAGAGGGACGCGTAGCTCGGCCGGGGCGTAGGCTCGGGTGATGGCCTACTCCGAGCTCGGGCCGCCGCCGGTCCTGGTGCCGTGGCTCGCCTGCACATGGAAGCGTGAGACCGAGACCGAGGCCGGGCCGCCGGTCCGGGTACTCCCCGACGGCTGCATCGACATCGTCTGGATCGAGGGCCACGGGACCCAGGTGGTCGGTCCCAACACGGCCGCGTTCGCGGTTTCCCTCCCGACCGGGATCCGTGTCGCCGGAGCGCGCCTGCGACCGGGGGCGGCCCCCAGTCTGCTCGGAGTCAGGGCCGAGTCCCTCCGGGATGCCCGCGTCGGGGTCGACGAGGTCTGGGCCGACGACGGACGCCGGTTGGCCGCGAGGATCGACGAGTCCTCGGATCCGGCCACCGCGATCGTCTCGTGGCTGGCTGGCCGGGCGGTGAGTGCGCAGTGGCCGGATCGACTCCTCAGCGAGGCGGTCGCCGCCCTCAGCCGCCCGGCTGTCGCGATCGAACGATTGGCTGACGAGCTCGGCCTCAGCGACCGCCAGCTCCGCCGGCGGGTCTCCGCGGCGGTCGGCTACGGTCCCAAGCGCCTCCATCGGGTCCTCCGCCTCCAGCGGGCCCTCCACGCTGGCCGGGCCGGCGGCGGCGGCGATCTCGGGCGGGTGGCGCTCGACGCCGGGTACGCCGACCAGGCGCACTTCACCAACGACTGCCGCGCCCTCGCCGGGGTCCCGCCCTCGGTGATCCTCGGGGGGTGGCCAGTGCCGGTCGAGGATGTCCGTTTCCTGCAAGACGGCCGATCCGGGGACTGGCATGATCGGCGGCGTGAGCACGAGTGAGCTGAGATCGATGCCGAACGTCGGACCGGCCGTCGCCGCCAAGCTCCAGCGGATCGGGATCGCCCGGCCCGAGGACCTCCGGGGACGGGACCCGGATGAGCTCTTCGAGCAGCTCTGCGCCCTCGACGGCCTGCGCCACGACCCGTGCCTGCTCGACACGTTCGTCGCCGCGGTCGCCTTCGCCGAGGGCGGGCCGGCCCGGCCGTGGTGGGAGTTCAGCCGTGAGCGCAAGGCCAGGGCCACGGGTGTCTGAGATCGAGCTCAGCCTCGGGTGGGTGATCGTCTACGTCGACGACCCGGCCGTGGCGAGCGCCTTCTACCAGCGGACGTTCGGCCTGCGGGGGGAGTTCGTCGCCGCCGAGGGGTCATACGCCCAGCTCGACACCGGCGCGACCAAGCTCGCCTTCGCGTCCTACGAGCTCGGCCGGAGGAACTTTCCCGGCGGGGTCCGCCCGGCCGACGGGGACGGGGCGCCGCCGCCGAACGTCGAGATCACCCTGGTCGCCACCGACGTCGACGGGGCACTCGCCCGAGCGCTCGACGGCGGGTGCACGCTGCTCGCGGCGGCCGAGGACAAGCCCCACGGCCAGCGGGTCGCCTTCGTCTGCGACCCATTCGGCACGCTCGTCGAGATCGCCACGCCGCTCTAGCCACGCGAGCGCGGGGGAGCCGGGTGCTCAACCCCGCAAGGTGTGAGCGGTTACACGGCGCTCAAGGTCGCTTGCCTCCTCCGCCGAGATGCCGCGCCCGCCGAGCTTGCCAAGGCCCACCTGGAACTGATGAGCAGGCACGAACGACGTCGGGCAGCGCCACGGTTTGCCGCACGCACCCGACGGACAGCCAGACGCCGCGTATTACGAGCGAGCGCGATTGCCATACGCCTCGTGCTCGCGCGGTTCTGGGGATTCGCTTCTTGGTCATCGTTTCCCGCCGCGGGATTCAGCTCTCCTCACGGTCGGCCTACCGGCCAGCCTTCGACCGGACCACGACGGGGTTTCCGCGTTCCACACGCACGAGCTACGACCGGGAGGGTGCCCTCTATACCCCAACGACGACGGTGCTCACCCGGTCAAAGCGCGTCTTTGACCGGCGCCTGCCGCTCCACCACGGCCCTCTGTTCTTGCGGTCGGCGGTCGTATGATCGTTGCATTCATACTGTTGCGTTGGAGGATCCTCGTGCCCCGCAGAACCATCAGCCTTTCGCAGGCCGTCGACGAGCTCGCACGCGCCTCGGCCCACGAGGGCGAGTCGTTCTCGGCGACGGTTGCGCGTCTGATCGAACAAGGCGCGCGGGCTGAGCGAGGAGCGCTGCGCGGACCGCGTTATGTCGCCACCGGTGTCGGGCCCGAGGATCTCGGGCTAATGGCTGAGCGTTACCTCAGCGACCCAGTGCAGACTCCCTGAGAGTCGTCGCAGACACCGGACCGCTTCTCGCCGCAGCGAACCGCCGTGACCAGGCGCACGCCCTGGCCGCACGCCTGGTCAGCGAGCTCGGCCGGGGTCTACTCGTCCCCGAGCCGGTCATCGTCGAGGTCGATCACCTCCTGCGCTCGCGTGTGGGCAGCCGCGCGGCTCGCCTGTTCCTCCAGTCCCTGGCCGCCGGCGAGCACTCCGTCGCGCAGGTCTCGCCCGCCCTGCTGCGGCGTGCAGTTGAAATCGATGAGGCCTACGGATCTCGACCTCGGATACGCCGACGCCGCAGTCATGGCGATCACCGAGCGCGATGCCCTACCGGTCTTGACATTCGACTTCGAGCACTTCCGCGCTACCCGTCCCGTGCACGGCTATTTGGCAGCTGGTCATCGACGAACACCGCTACGGTCAGCACACGCGGGCCTAGCCGTCCCACGGACGCTCGCCGCGCGCGAACCGCCAGCGAGGCGATCGGCTGCGTGGTCTCCGGGGCGCTGGGCGGCGTCCATCCGGCCTGTTCAGCAAGCGCGTGCGTCGTCCGGCGTGCCGCCTACGGTTGGGCCATACCTCGGCTCGAGGACATTGCGTAGGAGGCGGGGCGCCACGCTCTGGCCGACCAGGAGACGCTCGTGTCGGGGATCAGGCAGCGAACCGGCACGCTCTTGGCGGCGCACGCACTGGTCGCGTCCTTCTTGGGAGCGGCGACTATTCGTGCTCAGGGTCTGGAGTTCCTCGGTTGGATCGCGCTCGTGGCCCTTGTGCTCGGCCTCTGCATCGCGGCCATGCTGCTGGCTCCTTGGAAGATGAAGTTCGCGGTTGATGCTCGCGACCTCTACGACCAGCTCTACCCACAGGCCGCGGCTGAAGCCGACGCGGACACGCTCGGCTGGCTTGCCGCGGCTGGCTTCGGCTACCAGGCACTACGCGAGGAGAACGCCAAGCGAGTTCGCATCATGTCTTGGCTGTCAGGAAGCCTCGCTGTCCTGATGATCATCCAGACGATTTCGTGGCTCGTCGCGCTCGCGGTAGAGTAGATCCATGGCTCCCAAGCCCTTACCGCCCGACCAGATCAAGACGCCCTCGACGTCGATCGGCATTCAAGAGGGACGCGGCGGATCGCCTCCGTCGCCGCGGCCGTCTAACGGCGCCGCGAAGTAGAGCCCGGCTCCGTCGGCGGCTCGCCGGTGGCGTGTCGGGCGGACTGAAGCCCACGAGCGTTGCGGGTGTCGCAAATCGCCAAGGCAACAGCGACAGGTTGGCAGGCTGCGGCGTCGCGCCGTGCAGCTACTGAGGGCAGAGGTCAACGCCAGGCGTGAAGCTATTGCCCGAAGATCATGGGAGATCGATAAGCGTGTGCCCGTGGACGCGGCGACGGCCGGGGAGAAAGGGTCGGCTTCCCGGCCCATGGAACGGGTCTAGATGTCCACTAGGACCCTCGTTGCACGCCGATCGCTCGTAGTCGAGCTGCTTCTCGGCGGCAGCTCGGCGACCAGAAGCCCTCCATCGCGACTCAGTCTGACGGCTTATCGCCTGAGTCGCGTCGGCGGACCCTTTGCCGGGTTTCCGTACGAACTCTCTATCGACTCAAACTTCCTGAATGGCGGACGCGGGTGAGGAGTTCGACGGTTGCGCCGGCCGCGGGAGCGCCCGGACCGGACGACTCCTTCTCAATGCGGTAGTCGTCGGCGTAACCTCCGGCCGTGCCCTCAGGTGACCCGGATACCGACGTCGCGGCACTGCCTGATTCGGTGCGAGCGACGGCTCATGTGTTCCACAACGGTGAAGTGGCTTGGCCCAACGACCACGCCGAGGCGGCGATCAACGCGCTCGCGGCTGCCGGACACGAGATTCTCGGCTTGGACGCCCGCACGTTGTTCCCCGACGGCGGGGTAACGGAGGTTCCGATCAGCGCAGGGGCGTTTCGGTCGCCTTCAGCGGGTGGTGATGACGTGGAGCAAGCGCGGCTCGACGCACTCGCGGCCCTGCCGTTCGCCAAGTCTGAAGGCACCCACGTACTCGTCACGTGGTAGTCGCCTGACTGCCGCTTTCGGCGTGAATCCAGCCGCCTACGCGCGGCACCGCTCAGCGATCCGCTGTCCTGGCTCGGACCCTCGAGCCGTGACTGATCGCCGGCCAGACGTCGGCAAGGTACGCCCCCCGGGCAGTCAGGGAGCTCACCGAGTGCGACCGGCTCGCCGCCTCGCCGCCCCCCCTCACGCCCGCGGCCGGCGGGCGAGGCCGCTCCTACCCGGCTCGTACACGTCTCACGTTCCCCGACCCCGGGGGCGTATCGTCTCGTCGCACCGATGCCCGTTCCCCCGTCACGCCGATGACCCGTCCCGTCCGCCGCCGGTGACCGTCCTCGCCCCGCTCAGGCCGCCGCCGGCCGACGCCCCGGAGGTGACCAGCGCGTTCAGGCTCGGCTGGGCGATCGCCGAGCTCCGCGGCCGCTACCGGCCGGGAATCGAGCACGTCGAGACGGCGCCGACCGCCAGGCGAGCCCAGAACGCCCTGCCGCTCGCGGCCGAACGGACGGCGGTCGAGCAGCGGGTCGAGCTGTTCATGGTCGTTCGCGGCCTCAGCGCCGCCCTCGAGCTCGACTTTCCCGACGGACCGAGCAAGACGGCCCGGGCCGACGAGCTCCGTCTCCTGCTCGCCGGACTCGAGGCCGACCCGACCGACGCCGACCTCTGGGCCAAGCTGACCCACGTCTTCTACGTCTGGGACTCGGCGATCCAGGATGACCTCGTCCTGCGGCCCCGTCTCGCGGCGGCCTACCAGCTCGGCCGGGGCCTCGCCGAGACCTACTGGGTCCTCGACCCGACGATCGACGCGGCCGACGACCCCCGAGCGTGGACCGAGCTGCTCGGACCCCGGCGGGTCGGGCTTCTCAAGCGGCTGGCCGGCCGCCTCAGCGACCACCTCGACCCGCTGGTCGTCTCCGTCGTCAACAAGACGCTCGATGCCTGGGCCCACCTCGCGGCCGAGCCGGCCTGGCGCACCCACCCGGATGCCCGGCGCGAGCTCTTTCGCCAGGGGCTGATCTGGCGCGATTTGATCCGCGGCGAGCGCCGCCCGCAGGATCTCGCAGCCGAGCACGGGAAGATCAAGTCGCTCGGCGTCGTCGTCCCCGTCCTGCGGGCCTTCTACCTCCAGATCATCATCGGTCTGGTCGCGGTCGCCGCTCTCGTGATCGGAGCGTCCCGCCTGGCGGCGAACGCCGGCAACACCGATCACAACGTCGTGTTCGGCATCCTCGGGACCTTCGGCGTCACCGCGACGACCGTCTACACCCGCGCCAAGGCCCAGGCGACATCGCTGATCGACGAGCTCAGCGGCGCCTACGCCCGCGACCGGGCGGCCCAGGCCGCTCTCCTGCGTCCCAAGCCGCCGGTCGGGACCGGCGCCCACGTCCGCTACCTCCGGCGGACCATCGCCCGCCGGCTCGGGGCCGGCCACTGAGCCTGAGTCGCCCCGGTCGCATCGCCGGCCACCAGTCGCGATCGCCTCCGCCCCGGTCGCGTCGCCGGGGACCAGTCGCGATCGCCTCCGCCCCGGTCGCGCGCCGGCGAGCGTCCGCTCAGATCGCCCGCATCCGGTTGTTGCGGGGGTTGTGCTCGACCTCGGCCAGGCCGAGCACCTCGAGCACCGGGGGCACGTAGTTGCCGAACCTCCCACGCAGGCCCTTCTTGACCCCGTACCACCCGCCGACCGGGTTCTCCGGCGACCGCGCCCACGCCTCGACGGTTCCCTCGGCCGCCGGCTTCTGCTCGTCGGCGTTCCCCAGTGCCATCCAGTCGCCGTGGGCCTTCAACATCTCGTGGAGGTCCTCGATGCACCGCAGCTGGTAGCCGAGCCGGGTCGACCCGACCTGGCAGACGAGGGTCGGCGGGTCGGCCGTCTCGTCGCGGTGCATCTGGTAGGCGGACTTCCCCGGCGGGGTCGTCAGGTTCCAGGGATCCTCGGGTGTCCCCGAACCCGTGTAGGTCGGCGTGGCCATCGGCATTCTCCTCTCGAGCGTCAGTCGATCACGATGTTGTGGGCCTTCGCGTCCGGGTGGAGCGCCCCCATCAGGCCCTCCCCCTCGGCGGTCAGCTCGGCCGCCGCGGCCTTCGGGAGCCTGGCGACCGGCCGCAGGGTGAGCGTCGCCTGCCGACGCCGAAGCTCGCTCGACCACGTGCCCGCGACCAGGCCGTCGACGAGGAACGACGGGCGGATCTGGAGGTTACCCTTCTGGTAGACGACGTCCCGCATGCCCTCCGGCATGATCCGCTCCCGCCGCTTGGACGCGTACGCGAGCAGCGTGCTGTCAAACGCCCCGAGCAGCCGCGCCGGCGCCGGCGTCTGCGGATCCGGCCGTGCCCCGCCGGGCAGGTCGTAGAGGCGGCGGCCGAATTCGTCCTCGAAGCTCACGAGCTCGTCGCCGCACCGGTCGACCGCTGCCCGGACCACCGGCGTCGGCTTGGCGATCCAGCAGGCGATGTCCTCGACCGCGGCGGGGCCGAAGGCCCTCAGATGGCGGCGGGCGACGTCCTCTATTGCTTGGTCCACGCCCGGCGCCAGCTCGCTGGTCGGCGCGATCGCGACCGCCAGGTGATCGGGCGGCGCCTTCGTCCCCCAGACGCCGCCGTTCGGGACCCGGGTCAGGGCGCTCCACCGGTAGATCGGCCGCCAGCCCACGCTTCGCTGGGCGTCGACCTCCGCCGGATCGATCGCCGCCGGATGCTCGGCTACCCAGGCCTCGGCGAAGTCCCGGATCTCCTCGCTGGTCCGGGACTCGGCCGCGAACGACAGGACGGCCGCCCGGAGCTCGTCCATGCCGGCAGTCGTCTCCCCGAGCGCCCGATGCCAGCTCGCGCTCACGCCGGCCGCGACGACCGCATAAGACGGATGCTCCCGAGCCGAGACCAGGTGGAGCGTTCCCCGCAGGCCGATCCCCCAGACCAGCTCGCCCGACGAGAGGGCCGCGTAGAGCCGGCCGGGGACGAAGGACGAGATCCGCGACCAGAGGCCGACCGCCAGCGCCGACCACGCCTGTCCCTGCATCGCGCCGATCGCCTCGACGACTTCGGCGACCGGCGCGTCGAAGCGCTCGAGCAGGCCCTGCCTGGCGAGCAGCGCCCGATTCAGCGCGCGACCGGAGAGCCGGCCCGAGGGCTCCGCCTCCCCTGCCGCGGCTGCCATCGTCGCCTGCCGGTCAGCCGATCTTCGTCAGCGTGTGGGCGAGGACGCCCATCCGTCCGTTGCACGCGTCGGAGATCCTCTTCAGCCTGAGCGTCCGGCCGCTCGTCTTGACGGTGTACCGACCAGGCGTCGGACAGCTCGCCGGGCCGCTCTCGTGTCCGAAGGAGATCGTCGACCCGGCGGTCGAGAACCGCCCGCGAACCACCGTCGCCCCGTTGAAGGTGATCGTGTAGGCCCCGGCCTTCGTGAAGCCGAGCACCCACCGGCCGTTGAGCACCCCGTGGAGCGACGCGTCGCCCTTGATCGTCGTCGCGAACTTCCCGGTCAGCCCTCCGGCGGCCAGCGCCGGGGCTGCCGGCCACACCGAGCAGCAGGTGGTGATCGCCGCAGCGGCGATTGTCAAGCGTCTTCTCATGTCCCCTCCCCTTCGTCTCCTGATCGGTTGTCTGTCGACAACCTACCCTCCCGGCCAGCGGCCCGCGGCGACTGCGGACCCGCCTCGCCGGCAGCGTACGCCCGTCGCAGGATCGCCCCGTTGACGATCGCGACGACCCCGAGGATCCCGCCGGCCAGCGGATGCCCGGCGGCGGCGAGCGCCGCGACCGCCGCCGCGAGGAGCGCCAGCTCCAGACCGAGCAGCCCGGTCCCCGGAAGCCTCCGGGTCGCCTTCGGCGCCGACCAGACGCCCCAGATGCCGGCGGCCACCAGCGGCGCGGCGATCGCCAGAGCCACCTGCCCGACCGAATTCGACGTCGCGCCAGCCCCCCAAACGGCGAGTCCGGCGAGACCGGCCAGCTCAACGACGAAGCGAACGACCAGGTTGGCGACGATCATTGCCAGAGCTCCACGGCGAGCCGCCATCGTATCCGCGCGACGATTGCCCGGCCGTGGGTGGGGGTAGGCCGTGCAGATGAACTACATGCGAATGGAAGTCCCACAGCCGATGGAAGCCCCCACGCCGATCGTCCCGGATTCGCCGATCGCACCGATCTCGCCGGACCCCGGCACTCCGGCCGCGCCGGAGGTCCCAGCCGACGTTCCGGGCCCCGTGGAGCCGGCGACGCCGATCGCCCCGCCAGAGCCCGGCGCCGTCCCCGAGCCCGACCCCGCAGACTAGTCCCGGGCCTCGGCGCCGACGCTCTCGAAGTCGTCGGCGCTCGTCTCGGCAGGTATCGACTCGCCGGCGAAGTCCCCCGGGTGCCCGGGCATCGGGCTTGGCGGTGGCGAGCGAAAGACGACCGCGGCGATCGCGATCCCCGACGCGAGGACCGCGGCCCCGACGTAGTAGGCGACGTGGAAGCCCGACGTCAGGGCGGCCGGCGGGGCGACGCCGGCCGCCAGCTGGCCCTTCGTGTGGTTGGCGGCGAGGGTCGCCAGGACCGCGAGGCCGATCGCCCCGCCGACCTGGACGCTCGTGTTGATGAGCCCCGACGCGAGCCCGGCGTCGCTCGGCGTCGCCGATGACATCGCCAGGGTCATGATCGCCGGGAAGCCCAGGCCGGCGCCGAAGCCGACCAGGACCATCGGCGGGAGGATGTCGGTCCAGTAGTCGGCCACGACCGGCGTCTGGGCGAACAGCAAGAGGCCGGCGACCACGGCTACCAGGCTCAGGATCAACATCCGCTTCGCGCCGTAGCGGATCGTCAGCGGACCGGCGATCCGCAGCGACATCGTCCCCATCACGACGGTCGACGGGAGGAAGGCCAGCCCGACGTGGAGCGCGTTGTAGCCGAGCACCCGTTGGAGGTATAGGGCCCCGAGGAAGAACATGCTGAACATGCCGACGACCTCGAACGCGACCACGAGGTTCCCCCCGGCGACATTCCTCGACCGGAAGATCCTCAGCGGCATCAGGGGGTTGGGGATCCGCGCCTGCCGGACGAGGAAGGCGCCGAGCAGGGCCAGCGCGACGGCCCCGAGGCCGAGCGTGTGGGTCGACCCCCAACCGTAGCGACCGACCTCGAGGATCGTGTAGACGCCGAGCATCAGCCCCGACGTCAACAGGCCCGCCCCCGGGAGGTCGGCCCCCGCCCGCAGTCCGAGCCCGGGTCCGTCCTCGACGAGGCGGACCGCGAAGAAGGCCGTCGCAACGCCGATCGGGAGGTTGACGAAGAAGATCCAGTGCCAGCTGATCGCCTGGGTGATCACTCCGCCGGCGAGCAGGCCGATCGACCCGCCGGCCGACGCGACGAACCCATAGATCCCGATCGCCTTCGCCTGTTCCCGGCGGTCGGGAAACATCGTGACGATCATCCCGAGGACGACCGCCGACGACAGCGCACCGCCGACGCCCTGGACGAAGCGGCCGCCGATCAGGAGGCCCTGGGTGTTCGACAGGCCGCAGAAGAGCGACGCGACGACGAAGATCCCCAGTCCGACCAGGAAGACCCGCCGCTGTCCGATCAGGTCGCCGACCCGGCCGGCGAGCAGGAGCAGCCCACCGAAGGCGATCAGGTAGGCGTTGACGACCCAGGCGAGGTTGCTCTGAGTGAAGCGGAGATCCGTCTGGATCGACGGGAGCGCGACGTTGACGATCGTCGCGTCGATCACGATCATCAGGGCACCGGCACACAGCACATACAGCGCCAGCCACCTTCTGCGGTCGGTCCTCAGGTCGGGCACCTTGTCGATCTCCTTCGTGCTCGGGGTCTTTCAGGCTCAGACGACGCGCCGGCGAAAAGTCATCGGCAGCGTCGAGCCAGCACTATTATCGACACCGATGCCCGACGGCGGCGAAGGTCTCGGGGGAACCCTCCTCAGCACGAGGTCTCCGCTCGCCAGCCGACCGACGAGCCGACTTGCAGGGGCGGGGGCCGACTGGGATAGTCGACCCACACAATCGTCTCGCGAGCGGAGGCCCCAATGAAGAAAGTCCGTAAGCCGAGTCCCTCGATGATCGTCGCCCTCACTGCACTCGTGCTCGCGACATCCGGGTCCGCCGTCGCGGCCTCGCTGATCACGAGCGCTCAGATCAAGAACGGCACGATCCAGTTGAGCGATATCAACTCCAAGGCACGCAAGAGCCTGCAGGGCAAGACCGGCCCACAGGGGCCGCGAGGCCCAGCTGGAGCGAACGGCACAAACGGCACGAACGGCACGAACGGCACGAACGGTGCCCCCGGAACGGCGGTGGCCTACGCGACGGTCAACAGCACCGGGGGTGTCTCCCAAGCCCTCAACGTGACGACGGCAAACGTGAGCAAGCCGGCCACCTCGACCGGGTTCTACTGCTTCTCGGGCCTGTCGTTCACGCCGCACAACGCCCAGGTCACGCTGGTCGAGCCGTTCCCGGTGGGCGAGACGCTGGCCCTGGCACCACGGGTCGTCCTCGGCACCCCGAACGCCGGGTTCGGCTGCCCAACCGGCACCCAGGCCCTCGTCACGATCCGCAAGGACGCCGGCGCCCTCGAAGACCACCCGTTCTCGATCCTGTTCAACTGACCGTAGGTCCGGCGCCGCTCCTCACCCTCACCGGGGGGAGCGGCGCGGGGTAGCCGGCGCCTGACGCTCGGCGGACAGACCGGGGACAGCGGGTCGCGGAGCGCGGCGCTCAGCGCCGGAAGATCGTCCGGCGGAGGAGGTCCTCGAGAAGATCCTCGACGACGTCGAGTGGAGTGTCGATGTCCCCGTCTTCGTCCGGTCGGGGCGTCGTCGTGGGCGAGGCGGTTGTCGTCGGAGCCGCGGTCGTCGTCATCGGGGCCGCCGTGGTGGTCATCGGAGCCACGGTGGTCGTCATCGGAGCCACGGTGGTCGTCATCGGAGCCGCCGTGGTCGACGGCGGAATCGTGGTCGTGAAAGCCACGGTCGTCGTCGGAGACATGGTCGTCGTCGCGGCAGTCGTAGTCACCGCCAGCGGAACGGCCAACGCGGCGGCCGCCGAACGAGCGGGCTCGAGTGCCGTGACCAGCGGGAGCGCGAAGCCTGCGGCAACCATGCGCTTGAGAAAGGCTCGCCGGACAAGATCGGGCTCGTGGCCGGTAGCCTCCTCGTCGCTCACCGTCGAAACCCTACCGACGGTCTTTGCCCGGGTCAACATTCAGTTCAGGACCGGGCAGGATTCCTGCATCCGAGGAAGCCCAGCGCCACTTGGCCAGCATCCAAGTCTTGCTGGAGCCGATTTGCGTTGCCGCGATCCGGCCGATCTTGCGGGTCCGACGGAAGGTTCCGAGAACGGCCGCGACCGGAACTGGGGCTCGACCCTGGCAGTGGCCGTCGGACGGGTACGCCCCCTGCGCGAAGGCTTGGCTGCTGCGGCGGGCTAAGCGCCGGGCCAAATGGCGAGCCGATCGGCCGGAATATCGGACCAGGGCCCGCTGCGAGCTCGATCGGCCTTGCAGGGATCCTCGTGCCAGCCCGTGTCACGGAGCCGGCCGTCCGCGCGCGACTCTACGGTCTCGTCGTGGAGGATCGTCGTGCAGCGCCGCGAATGATGCGCCCGTCCCTCCCGGCAATGTCGACCGCGCACCTCGCCCGTTAGTGAAGGCGACCGAAGGGACGACGGCAGTGGCGGTCGTGGGCTTCGTGCTCTACGCGACCCTGCGCGTGGCCTACGTCCGTTTTTACGCGCCGTTTGGGCTTTCTCCCGACGACCTCGGTCTCGGCTACATCGAGCTGATCGCGCAGTCCGCGATCGGGGCGCTATTGCTTCTCCTTCGACGCGTTCATCGTCGTTCCCGTCGCCGTTTGGATTGACGTCGTCGCGTCGAGCAACGCTCCCTGGGTCGCCAGGGAATGGCGTCGCCGGCTCGCGGATGTTCTCGGGACGACTATGGGGCGAGGATCGGAGAAGGCTTGAACCCCTTGACGATGAGGTAGATGCCGAGCGATGCCTCCCAAAGGATCTCCGGAATTGTGAAGAGGAAGTTCGTCGCGGAGGATTGCCCGTAGGCGCCGAACAGTACGGCGGTCGCCGTGGCGAAGGCCATCGGGCCGCCGATGACGCCGAGCAGGGCCATGCGGCGTGGGACGAGACCGGACCGGTACATCAGCCAGCCGAGCAGGAGTCCTGTGCCGAAGCCGGCACAGAAGGCGGGGCCGAGCAGAAACGTCTGGTCATGGATCGCGACGAGCGAGCGGCCGATCATCGTCAGGGTGGCCGGGTCCGAGCCGGCAGCTCCCGCCAGATCCTGGCGCAGCGTCACGACCGAGAGGACGCTGATCAGGCCGATGACGATGACGGTCGACTCAAGGATGCGCGAGGCGACATAGCCGAGCGCGAGGCTCTCGTTTTGCCGCTTGACGATCGGAAACAGCACGACGGCGGTGCCGATGTTGGCGATCGCGAGGATAATCTCCAAGAGCGCGCCGAACTCCACGCGCGTGTCGGCGCCGGCATTCAGGATGTAGTCGGCGTGCTTGAGCAACGGCGCGTAGAGCGCGACCGCTGGAATGGAAGCGACGAAGGTGATGACAAAGAACACGCCCGCGATCAGAGCGATCCTGCGCTGCTGCGGCGACTGGTGCGGTAAGGAAATCGACATGCCATCTCCTGCCTGTAGTAGGCCCGTGGATCGCTGAGGGCCGACGCGCCAAGAGCCGGCCAGCGGTGGAAGCCGTTGGGGACCTGGTCGCCACGTTCTGGTACGAGCGCGGGACCCTACAGACGTCGCGACGACCAGCGATCGGCATGACGAGCGGGGGATCCACCGACGACGCGGGTCGGGCCGCGTGCCAGCGGGTGCCGCGTGCCAGCGCCTGCCGGGGCGGCGGCTCAGCCGAAGCCTTCGGTTTGGATGGCCGTCTGCGGCATGCCGAGGCGCCGCAGCGCTGCCGCGGTGTCGGCCACCATCGCCGAGGGACCGCAGATCAATGCGCTCCACCAGGCCAGGTCTGGCGGAGCGTACCGGCGCAGGATCTCCTCGCCGACGCGTCCGCGTTCGCCGTGCCAGTCGGGCTCCGGGCGCGAGAGGACGTGCACCACCTGGAGGTTCGGGAGGTCTCGCTCGAGGTCCTCGAGTTCCTCCCGGAAGGTCACGTCCTCCCAGCGCCGGCTTCCGTAGAGCAGAAGGACCGGGTGCCGATCGCCCCGATCGACGGCGGTACGGAGCACGCTGAGGGCTGGTGTGATGCCGATCCCCGCGGCGAGCAGGAGGCGACCGCGAACGGACGGCGCGAGGTGGGCGCCTTCGCCGTGTGGACCGTCGACGAGGACCTCCGTTCCGACGCACAGCTCACCGAGCGACGCACTGAAGTCACCGAGCGCCTTCACCGTGAACGAGGGATGGTGCGGGCGCTGGGCGCTCGAGCTCAGGGTGAACGGATGGTCGTCCATGCCGTACAGGCAGTAAGCGGTTCGCAGCCGAGCGAACTGCCCAGGTTCGAAGCGCAGCCCATCATGCCCCTTGGCCGCAAGTTCGAGCGTCACGGCGTTACCGCGTTCGGTCCTGACCGCTTGGACGCGGTAGGGCCTCAGCGCGCTTGAGTACGGCTTGGCGACGCGTATCCAGAAGAACGCGGCGCCAGCGGCGAGTATCAGCGCCAGGACCGTCCACCGGACGACTGAAACGGACGTGTACGCGTGCACCCAGATCACGTGAGCGAAGGCGGCAGCGATCACCAACCCGGTGAGCGCGAGGTGCAGCGCACGCCAACGCTCGTAGTTCAGCCCGAGGCGTCGCCGGCCCGCGGAGGTGGCGGCAAGGGCGACAAGCCCGAGCAGAGCCATGACGCCAGCCTGGGCCCGCGGTGGTGCGGTTCTCGCATCGAGCAGCGCGAGGCGCGACGGGTCGTCGACGAACAGCAGCACAACGTGGGCAACGACGAGGACGAGAATCGCAATGCCGGCCTTGCGGTGGAGCGAGAGCACCGACCGCAGCCCGAACGATCGCGTCGTGGTCGCCCATCTGCCCGACACGACGATCTGCAGGGTAAGCAGCGACAGTCCAGCGAAGCCGAGGACGTCGGCGAAGACGACAAGTCTCCCCTGCGCTCCGGCTTTCATTACGCCGACGATCAGGGCGAGCGGCCCGAGCAGCACCACGCCATACGCGGCGAGCAGCAGTCGTCGGTGGATCGAACGCGCGAAGAAGCTGCTGGCGCCCCGCGTGGCGTCTACTGCCGTGGTCATCGCCGTCGTCATCGGTGGTGCCGGTCGTTGTCGTGTTCGTGGTTGACCTTGACAGTGGGCGTGAGCGCGGGTTGCGTGGTGGCACGGTGGACGGTCGCCTGAGCGGTCAGGACCGGCTGCGCGGGGCTGCCAGCGCTGTTGATGGTCCCAGCGGTCGTAATGCCGATCGCAGACGCCGCGAACAATGCGAACGCGAGCAGACCGCCAAGCAGGCCGCGATGGGCGGCAAAGCGTCGAGTGCTCATGGCCGGCACGTTATGAGCGCCCCTTGAGTTTCTCGTCGGCAGCGTCTGTGACTTGGCTGAGTCCGACGCCGCAGATCAGAAGCCTGAGGTGAGCGCGTGGTTGGCGCCCGGCTACTGGAGCTGGGACATGTCGGTGCTCGCCACCGACCCGTCGGCGGCCGTGAAATTCAGCTTGTCGAGCGCTGATTGCAGGGATCCCTCGTAGCTGAGGCTTGTGTAGGTCGCGCCGCTGACGGCGTCGACGGCGGCGGTTTGCCTGGTCAGGACGCTCTCGCGCAGGACCGGTTCGGCGGAGCTCGAGATCGCCGCTGATTTCGGGTCGGAGTTCTGCAGTTGGATCGCTTCGATCTTGATGATCTTGCCGTTGGAGACCGTGACGCGGACCTGGGCGGCGCCGTAGCGGGTCGACATCGCATCCCCGAGCGCTGTCTTGCTCGCCGAGCTCGACGATGCCGCGGATGTGCCCGCCGAAGGCGTGGACGCGGTCGTCGTGGCGCTGCCGGACGACCCCGAAGGCGTTGATCCGGTGGCGCTGGACGTTGCCGCTGCGATCGGCACAGTGGGTGACTGGGTTTGGAAGCCGAGCACGGCTGCGACGCCGGCAAGGGTGGCCGAGACGACGATGGGGGCGCGTTTCATCTCTGATGGCTCCTTAGAAGGCGAACGATTCGAAGTGGATGCGGTCGGACGGCACACCCGTCTGCGTGAGGGCGTCGGCCAGGGATGCAGTGAACTTCTCGGGACCGCAGACGTAGGCGTCTCGTCGCCGCACGTCCGTGATCAGCGTGCGCAGGGCGGCCGCATCCAGCGGCCAGTCGTGGCGCGACCCGGGCAGCTCCAGCAGGCGTCCGGCGCGACGGCTGACCTCGGCCGCGATCTCGTCTCGCAGGATCAGCTCTGCTCGGGTCGATGCGCGCAGCAGGACGACGACGTCGGCGCCCATTGGGAGGTCTTGGAGGATCGCCAGGATGGGCGCAGACCCGACTCCGCCGCCGACGAGCAGGAGCTTGTCGCTGCGTCGGACCTCGGGCGTGAAGGTTCCGTATGGGCCTTCGATGGCGACAGGGGTTCCCGGCTTGAGGTGGGCGAGCGCCGCGCTGTGGTCTCCGAGGTTCTTGACGGTGATCCGCAGATGGTCGTCGTCCGGGGCGCGGGAGAGCGAGTAGGGGTGCGCCTGCCACCACATGCCGGGGACGAGGAAGCGCCACTGGAAGAACTGGCCGCCGACGACGGGCAGACGATCCAGTCCGCGTCCCGTCATCACGACAGAGACCGTTCCCGGGCCGTCGGGGGAGACGGCGACCACGCGCAGCCGGTGGCGCAGCGTACGCCAGATCGGCAGACCAATCCGCGCGCCGATCACCGTCGCGAGGGTCCCAACCCAGAGCACGGTCCACCACGCCCGGGTTGCGGGATGACCGACGAAGGAGGCGCCGGTGTCGATCTGGTGGGAGAAGGACAGGAAGAGCGCGAGGTAGGTGTAGAGGTGCACCGCCCACCACGTCTCATAGGCCAGCCGACGCCGCGCCAGCTGGTAGGAGCTGACGCCGGCGGCGATCAGGAGGATCGAGCCGGCGGTGGCCGCCAGGATGCCGGGATAGGTCCACAGCAGCTGGCCGGCCTGGTGCAGCAGGCCATCGCGCGCGGCCTGGGCGTAGCCGACGGTGATGAAGAGGGCGTGGCAGACCAGGAGGTAGAGCGGCCACGGCCCGAGGCGACGATGCCACCCGACGAGACGGTCCTGACCGATCGCGCGCTCCAGCGGCGGTACTCGCGCCACGAGGAGGACGACTATGACCATCGCATAAGCGGCCAGCAGACCAGTCATGCGCCCGATCGCGGTTGCTAGGCCGCCCGGAGCACCGAGTGACCCAGCGCTCTCGGCTGAGATTGCCAAGGCGATCGTGACGCCGAGCCCAAGTCCGGCGAGAGCCGCCAGGGCATCCACAACCGGCGGCCGCTGGCGCGCCGGTCGACGACGTGCGGTTGGTGGCGCAATGTCCCGCGCGGCGGCCGGCAGTGCGACGGCGCCACCGCCGGCGGGTCCAGGATCGCGGTGAGGCCAGGGGGCGTGCTGAGGCGCGCGGGGGCGTGCGGGCGACTGGCGGCTCATGCCGTCAGCGCCGGGAAACCTGGGGTCGTCAGGACATTCGCGTTCTCGAGAATGGCCATCGCCTCGTAGCCGTCGAGACCGAGGGTCCACTGTGCGCCGTCGAGGCCCATCGCGAAGGCGGCGGTGGCGTAGGCATCAGCAAGGCCGAGGTCGGGTCCGACGACGGTCATCGAGAGCACTCCGGCCGCACCGCGTCCTGACTGGGGATCGACGATGTGATCGCCGCGCTCGTAACGACCCGAGGTCGCGACGGCGACATCGCCATCCACCTCGATGACGCTCGCCACGGCCTGGGGATCATCGGGATGACGGATGCCGATCCGCCAACGGCGGTCGCGGTCGGGGCGGCCGTGCGCGACGATGTCGCCGCCGGCGGTGATGCAGAAGCGGTCGATCCCAGCGGCACGCAGGCCGTCAGCGGCGCACTGGACCGCCCATCCCTTGACCAGCGCAGACGGGTCGAACGGCCCCGTGGCGTACGCGTCAAAGAACCCGCTCGTTTCCTGCCGCAGCCGCTCACACCGGTCGATGACCCAGCGCAGGTCATTGCTCGCCGCGCTCCGTGGGAGCTCACCGCGACCGAAGCGACAGACCGGGCTGTCCTCCCGATAGGTGCTGAACTCGGCATCGACATCGTGCAGCCAGCTCACCGCCGATTCGATCGTCCCTCGAGGCGGGCGCACGCCGCGGACATCGAAGGTCACGACGGTCCCCATCACATACTCGACATGGATGTGCTTCTCGAAGGTTTCGGGCATGGCCCAACGATGGTCGGTCCCCATGAGCCGCCCACGTGAGAACTGTGGGAATTTCCTGAGATCGATCTCCGGCTCGCTGAAACCGACGCGCGCCCACCCGCTCGGCCTCGCAGCACGAGGCGGCCGGTTGGGTGATGCACCGTCTCACCGCCACGACAATCGCTCGCGAGGAGAACCCATGTCTGACGAGCCGCACCGCCTGATCACACGTCGTCGCAGCCTGCAACTGCTCGGAGGAGGCGGCCTGCTCATCGCCAGCGCCGGCAGCTTTGGCGGTGCCGCCCTGGTCGGCACCAGCGACGCCAACGACTACATCGCCCGCGCCGCCGCCGCGTGCACGCTGACCCCCGAGCAGGAAGAGGGGCCCTACTACGTCGCCGTCGACACCGTCCGCTCGGACATCATCGGCGGCCAGAAGGGCCTGCCCTTCCGGCTCGCCATCACGGTGCTCAACACCCAGACCTGCAAGCCGCTCAAGAACGCCGCCGTCGACGTCTGGTACGCCAACGCCGCAGGCCTGTACTCAGACAAGGCATCGCAAGGCACCACCGGTCAAACGTGGCTACGCGGCGTGCAGTTCACCGACGCCCATGGCCTTGCGACCTTCCACGGTATATATCCCGGCCACTACCAGGGCCGCACCACTCACGTCCACGTCAAGGTCCACACGAGCGGCGCGACAGACCAGAACGGCAGGCTCGCCGGTGGCCACGTCGCCCACACGGGGAACCTCTTCTCCACGGACGCCGTCAACGCCGAGGTCTACAAGCGGTCCCCCTACATCGGGGACACCGCCCAGATCGTCCCCCGAGCCCAGGACTTCGTCTACAAGGGCCAGCACGGCTCGCAGGCGCGGATGAAGATGAGCAAAGTCGCCAGCAGCCTCAGCAAGGGCATCGTCGGTCGCATCACCCTCGGCGTCAACCCCAGCGCCACTCCGGCGCAGATCGGCATCCACTCCTAGGGAGCACTCACCACCTCCACGGTCTGCGAACGCCGTTCGGTCAGCGCGGCCGGCGCGCTCGTGCTGAGCCGGGGCCGCGACCGCCCTCGATCACAGGATCGCTCCCGAGGCCCGATCCGCCGCTGAGGCCGGACCTTCGTACATCCGTCTCACTCAACGTCGACGGCGCCAGGTTCCGCAGTCCCGATTCGAAGACCGAGGCCGACGTCCGCGAAGTTCAGATGAGCCCCACCTCGTCGAGGCCTTCATCGAGCGCATCGATCGCCTCCGCCGCGCTGGTGCCGATCGCCCCCGACGCCTCCGCGGCGCCAAACGGCGCCGGTGGGCCGATGGCGGGCGAGCGCCGGACAGATCGTCCTGGCGCCGGCCGAACAGGCGACCGAGGATCGTGGCTCGCTCCCGCCACTCCCCCCCACGACGCCCCAGAGCCTGCGCCGCACCTGCATCTCGATCGAACTCGTGGCCCAAACAACTTCGACGTCACGTCGGTGACGAGCCAGGTCGGCTACGTCGACTCGCCGATGACGCTCGACGTGTACACCCAGCTCGAGCAGCGTGTCGCGCGATCTCACGGAACAGCCTTCGGCACCCTCGTCCGCAACGCTGGTGACCAGCTCCGCGCCTCGGCCTCGAGCGCCGCTCGGGGCGTCCGTCGAGCCACGAGTCGCCGAGATTGATCTCTCGCAGATCGCCGGTGCCACCGACGTCGCAGGGTACCTACTAGGCCTACCATCCGAAGCACGCGCTTCGTGATGCGCCGATCGACCGCTGTGGTAGCCGGCGTTGTTCTCGTCCTCGTCCCAACGCTCCTCACGGTCCCCCCGCTAGCCGACTGGTCGCTCGCCCCGAAGTATCCCACCGCCGGCACGAAGGCATGCGGCGCAACCGGCCTCGAGTTCGTTCGAGGAAACGGACGCTGCCAGGTTCCGGCCACACGGCCACGACACTTCCTTGCGGGCCGCGCGTCCAGTGGACTCTAGCGATCAAGCGAGATAGGCTTGCCGCATGCTTGGTGCCTCCTCTTTCGACGAGTTCCTGAAGGCCTTCAGCGGCTACCCGCTCTACCTGACGATCATCGCGGTCGCCCTCCTGTTTCGGGGGTCGCTTGCGCGCTGCCTCGGCGCCGTCGCTCATCGTATTCGTAAGGGGGACCGACTCAGCCTTGCCGGGCTCGTCGAACTTGGCGGCACAGAGCCGCCCCCGGTCATAACGTCAACTGAGGAGGCCAAGAAGAGGCGTGGGCGCGTTAACGCCGTCTTCGGCGACCCAGACCACTTTCAACTCCTGTTCAAGGTCACTGGGCCAAGGCTAGTGAAAAGCACGAAGGCAATGGAGGTGCCGGGCGGGTGCCTCGTGCTCGTGTCCGCGGAACATCAGAATCTTGACGGGGAGTGGACGAGCTCCGAGGCCCTTGAGTTCGTCCCCAATGCTGTCATTGTGAAAGACCGGAAGGCCGGCACCGGCAAGATGCTTACCACACCATGATATTCGTCAGCTATTCGTGGAAGGACCGGCCGGACGTCGAAATCCTCTGCAGGAGGCTTCGTGCCGAGCGGGCGGAGTATTGGCTAGACAGTGAGCGCCTTGACATCACGCGCCCGCTCGATCCCCAAATCGAGGCGGCACTGACCGCTGCGACGGCGATCATCTTCGTCGACACGCCCGCGAGCCGAGTCTCCATTTGGGTCGCGAGGGAACGCTCACTGGCCGGGCGCCTTGCCAAACGGATGCTCGTGGCCGACATCCCAACGCTGCATGGCGCCGGTCTCGCCGAGCGTTGGCCGTCACCCATGGAATAGGCCACCCGGTCCGAATACGTCGTAACTTGCGGTCCGCTCGACGAACCTAGCCCCTACCGAGCCTTGGGAGCTGCCGGGATCGTGGCGTGCACAGTTCCATTTCATCCCCTCGAAGTCGCCCTTGACGCAAACCTCTCGGATCTCCCGCGGATCATGGTACTGCTCCAATGGCAGCCGGTCGTTGTTAAGCGTACAGCGCGAGCACAGAGTCTGCACACCGTCAACGTCAATCCTCAGTCGCAACCCGATGTCGGCCGTAAGACACACGTGCCCAGCGTCCTTGAGAATGTGGTCCGTGATGTGACGGGCGATCTTCCCGCGAAAGGGACCGAGCTGCTCTCGAAACTCGCCAACAACCAACACGCGTGCGCTGTCCGGCCGCTCGGACACACCACCGGCCATGGTGCGAGCCACGTCCAGAACTCCACGAAGCAAGAGATGTTGGCTCTCCTCCGGACCGCCTCTGCCGAGCGCGTGGGCGAGTTTCTTGTGCTCTGCCTTGGCAAACGGAGATTTGCTGCGACCGAAGCTCGCCAGCTCCCGCTCGAAAACACTAGCCTCCACACTCTCCACGCCGTTCGGGAAGGTGATGGAGCCGAGTTCTTGAACAGACGCATTGCTGATGTGCGCGACGATCACGTCATCTGTCGCAATAACCCTCTGCAGCCGGGGATCGGCGAGGGCGGAGCGGCGACTGTCCGACATAAACACCAGGCTTCCGACTGCCTCGCCGTCGATCGCGGAGAAGACGAGCCTAAACCCTGCAGCTTGGTGCCCACCGAGGTCAACATGAGCTGTTGGGAGAGTCTCTATCCTAACCGAGCCGCCTGTCGGCACCGCGAACGTGAGCGACTCCCCGCACGCCGGCAGCAGCCTGATTCCACGGCCACGCGTGAATGCGACCTCAGCGTACCGTTGTACTACGCTCGCATTGCCGTAGATCTCGGGCTGAGACCGTCCGGCGAGTAGTTTCCCTGCTTCTTTCAGAAGGGCAAGGATCGGATCTAGGCCAGCCAAGTGGTCAGGATGGTCGTGAGTAATGATGATCATGTCGATATCGGTAATCGCAAAGCCAACCCGATAAAGATTCGCGACGACGCCCTCACCTGGGTCCACGAGAATGTTGTATTGTCTCGTCGTCCCTAGCAGGCGAATCAAGTAGCCTCCGCCAATCGCCGGGACGGAGGCCGGGCGCGCTAGGAACGGTGAGGATGACCCATAGCGTCGGAGGCAGACAAACTCCATCGCCGGTTTCGGTGGCGCTAGCACTTGCCCCTCACGATGGGGCGCGAGCAACTGATAGAACAAGCCGGACCTTACGTGAATACTGTCCGTGTGGGTCAGGAAGTCGGTCAGCAGGGCGCGGGCCACTAGGCGACTGTCCTGAGGCACCGCGCCTTCGTCCACGAGAGGTACGCAGTCCCTGAGGTGCCGACGTGTGTGATGTTCAGCCACTCTGATGACCTGATCTACGACCGTACCGCCTGACGGCCAACAAGCCAGAACAGGCGGTAGTTGCTCTGGGTCCGAAATTTGGCGGCCGCGCGAAAGCAACTGAAGTAGATCTGATCGCACGAGGAGATTCGACGGGTCGAGGGACGCGGCGACCATTAGGCACCGCTCCGCCAGCGCGTCGTTATCCGGTAGTCGAAGGATCATCAAGGTGTGACCGAGTCGATCAAGAATGTCCGCGGCGAGAGCACGGAGATGTTTTGGTATGTACTCGGGGCCAATTTTCGCGACGACCGGCGCGATCTTGTCCAAGAGAACGGTCTTCACGAAATCTGGGTCGTGCCTAATCTCGGTGAGCCACGCCGTCACCGACTCAATTTGCGCCGTCATCTCGGGAGTCAGGATATTCGGGAGTCTTCGCTTGGTGACTTTCGTTGAAGTGGCCGCGATGTCGCCCATTGCCTGCCAAGCGCGTAAATACCATTTGCAGGCACGCTTCATCTGGCCCTGCTCATAAAACGCCTTGCCCTTGGTCAGGAGCAGGGAGACGCGCCAATACGAGTTCGCAAGCAGCGTGCCTACGGGACTGGTCGCTCCGGGTGAGGCGTCAGACGGCAACGCCAGAAGCCGATCGTGACTGCGACAGCAGTGGACCAAGGCTTGACGGTAGTCGTGGTCAGCCCTAAACAGCTCTCCGATCTTGTATTCAGCGAGTGCATCTAAGACATTGAGGCTCGCGAGCGCGTCGGGGGGGAGTCGGGCCGCTCCGGCCCTTGTGAGCCGGACGATCTGTTGCGTCTTCCAGTAGTCGTTGTATGAACGCGCGTGCTCTCCTAGTAGAGCCCACACGCCCGCGCGACGATAAAGCGTGATGAGCATGATCTGTCGCGCCACCCACATCGTCGCGAACGGAGCGACCGTCCTCCGCGCGGCGCCGAGGCCGCCTAGGACCACGGCTTCACGCTCGGCGGAGTCGGCCGCGAAGATCCAAGGCATCGCGAGCGGGATAGAGAAAGCGAACGTATACAGAGCTTTGGCTCGCTGCAGGAGCTTCCGATCCTCTTCGAACTGACCGTCAGCGACGCGCTCCATAATCGAGCCGACGCAACCCGAGCGTTCGTGGACGACATGGTGCGATAACGCATGAGCCTCCGCAGCTAGATCCAACACTTGGCTTGCCGGCCCTGCCGCGATGTGGGCGTTCCAGAAGTACTCGGGCCGAGGAGTTGGGGTGCTGTCCGCCGCGATCTGGAGATGTTGCCTCAAAAACTCGTTTCGTTTGAGGAAGCGTGCCTGCAGCGCCGAGACTCGTGTGGCGTCGTCATGGACGTCCAGTAGGATTGCGCGCCGGATCTCTAGCGCCGCCCCGGCCAGACGTCCCTCGGCGAGGGATGCGTTCACGGTCGCGTAATAGTCCAGGCACACGCCCTGCGCCTCGTTCCACCGGCGAGAACGAGTCATCGCAGCCCCGATCGTCGCCGGCGCCGGCGGTGACGGCTCGCGAAGCTGCGGCGCCTCGCTCGCGGCCCATCGCTCGAGCGCCAGCCGACGGTTGAATCTGCGAGCGTTTCGCGTTAGCGCACGGAGGGTCGTCCCAAGGGTCGTGTCTGCGGAGGCGCTGGTGTCGTCGAGCAACCCGAGCGCACAGTCATATGCACCCACCGAGTGGGCGAACTCTGCTGCCAAGTACTGCGACACGGCCTTCTGAAGATCCACGTCGTTGCTTTCGCCGCCCAAGGGAGCTGCGATAATAACGCACCCACGGAGGCTTCGCCGGCCGCCCCGCTAGTGCGCTCCCAGTCCCGGCACAAGACCAGTGATGGTCGTCATGTGGAAAGGGTGAAGGTCAAACCAGTCTTGACTGTGTCGGATCCGGTCACTTTTAGGCCGGCGCATTCGGAAGAAGATGGACTTCGTCCGCCGGCCGGGCAGCACGGCGGCGCACAGTCAGCGACCGATCAAGGCCCAAGCGGCCCGGGGTGGCGGGCTTTCGTGATGTTGTGTATCGCACGCAGCCACGGGCGCAACCGCGAAGGGCGCGTCCACCGCGTGGCCACCGACGGCTGACGGGCGGGAGGCTTTGATCGAGGGCTGCGCGGACAAAGGCTGGGAGCGCCGAGCGCACGCGTGGGTTGCCCGGACGCGCCGACA
Source organism: Solirubrobacteraceae bacterium (assembly GCA_034664295.1). Classification (GTDB taxonomy): domain Bacteria; phylum Actinomycetota; class Thermoleophilia; order Solirubrobacterales; family Solirubrobacteraceae; genus Palsa-513. Next base: position 36,228 of record JAXDHV010000019.1, read on the forward strand.
GCGCGACGCTGCAGGCAGGGCTCGTCGAGTTGTGCGGTCAGGCCCTGGGGCAAAGGCCGTGGTCGCGGCGCGTCCCGATGATCACTATGACGACGAGCAGGCGACGCGCGACCGGTACATCGATCTGCTGCTGCCCGACGCGGGATGGTCGCTCGACGAAGCACATGACCCCGAGTTCCTCGTCGGGATGCCCAACTCCCAGCGCCAAGTTTCGTCGCCCATGTCCCGCGGGGACGACGGCCTACCGATCGCGGTAGTCGAGACGAACCCCCCTCGACGCAACGCGACGTCGTCAGCAGCCGGCCAAGCTGTATGCCCGACTGCGTTGAGCGGCGCTACCCTCCCCGGACGGAGACCCTTTAGCGTAGCCAGCGTCACGCCGCTCGTGACGCGGCTGCCGTCGTCCCGTTTGGGGAGGAATACGTCACGCGGCCCTGGCTCGCCGACGCCGCGGCGCTATCGATCGGGGCGAAGTCGATATCCGCCGTGGTGGCAGCGAAGCGGGGGGCAGATCTTCGACCAACGCCTGCCTGCCCTGCAAGGCGTGTCCGACCGAGAGCGCAACGTAGCGCGCGAGCCGAGGAGGCACAGCGTTTCCGATCTGCCGGAACTGGGCGTTCCGAGAGCCCTTCCATACCCAGCCTTCGGGAAAACTCTGGAGCGCAGCAGCCTCCTCCACTGTAATGCGCCGGAGCGGGTGGGGGCGCTTGAGGTTCGGCTTTCCGGCGGCCAGTCGCGTATGGTGGCGGAAGACCCACGGCGTGATCAGAGCATCAGGTTGGGCAAGCCGGACCGCCAGCTCCTCGCAGTCGACTATCGGCGTGCCGTTGCCGCCCATGGACGCAGGCAGTGTGCGGGCCACCGCGTCGAGTTCAAGTGGACGGCCTGAGCCGTTGAAGAGCAGGCTACCCTTGTATGGGCTGGCCCGCATGACAGGCTTCTTGGCCAGCACTACCCTCGCTGCGCAATTCGAGTCGTTACCCACCTCGCCGAATGTTGGCAGACGCTGTAGGGCCTCGAGCACCGTCAGGGGTCGAGCTGCCGTCACGCGCGCGGGAAACAGTGGGTAACCGTCGCGCACGCCGATCAGAAACATCCGCTCGCGTGCCTGTGGGACCGTGTAGTCCCCGGCGTTCAGCACCGCCGACTCCACGTTGTACCCAAGCCGCACCGCCCGCGCGATGAGCCCGTGGTACACCGGCTTCCAGCGTGCGCTGGTCGCAAGGGCCTTCACGTTCTCCATGCAGAATGCGACCGGCTGAAATGCGCGCACCGCGTCCATGAAAGCGTGTATGTGCTGCGAGCGCGGATCCTGCGGGTCCATCAGGCCGATGACCGAGAACCCCTGGCACGGCGGACCCCCGATGATGACGTCCGGACTAAGCTTGCCGGGGCGCGGAAGTTTCTTGAGAGCCCCGGGCAGGTCGCCGAGAACGACGTGATTGCCGAGGTTGGCCGTGTAGGTGTCGACTGCGGACTGGTTCGCTTCGACAGCGTACGAGACCTGGAAGCCGACATCCATGAACCCGCGGTCCAAGCCCCCCGCCCCCGAGTACAACGAGAGCACCCGCAGGCCTTGGCCGGGACGTTCGCCGCCCCAAGGTCCACACAGAGACTCCCAATCGGGTTCCGAAACCGCGGACACAGGCGAACTGTCGCTCGCACACCGGACGGCATCCGTGATCGCCCCAGACACTAGCGCCGCTCCGCGACGACGTGGGCCACCAGCTCCGCGACCAGCTCGGGATCCTGGTGCTCCCAGGCTCGCAACACGCGCCACCCTCGCAGTGAGAGCTGCGCGTTGGTATCAAGGTCGCGCACGACGTTGTTCGCGAGCTTCGGCGACCAGTAATCCGCGTTTGAGGTCGGTCGGGTCCCGTGATCGGGACAGCCGTGCCAGAAGCAGCCGTCGACGTAGACCGCAACGCGCGACCGGGTAAACACCATGTCAGGCCTCGTCCAGCGGCCATCGTCGAGCCTGATTGTGTACCGCGTGCGGAACCGCAGACCCCGCCGGTGCACCAGCGAGCGGACAGCCGTCTCCGGCGTCGTGTCGCGCCCGCGATTCCCCCGCATCACGTTTGACGTCGCTGCGGAAATCGGGGCGGGCCAGTTCGGGTCGCCCGGCTTCATGACTGCCCAAGCTTCGCAGATGGCGGATGGGACGAGCTCGCCCGTCCGTCAACGCCCGGTGTTTGTCGCTCGATCGCGTGGTCCTCAAGCCTGACGCCCACCGGGGGTGGGGCGACCCGCGCTGAGTTGCCATCGGCGGATGTGGATTTCGTTTGATCAGCATCGGGTCAAGAATTCAACAAGCGACGATCGCGTCGGCCTCGCCTCGCCAGCGGTCGTACGACAAGAGCCAATCGTCGTCGGCGAGCCCTCCATCTCGACCCAGCCGCCGCACGGCACCATCCCAGGCGCCCCGCTGCTCGAGCTCTTGAGGCCCGACGAGAAGAAATGCCGTCTTGGGAATCTGCGAGCGGCGACTGACTACGCGATCGACGATGGAGTCGTGGAGGATCTGGGCCGCGCCGAATGCGGCCGTGACCTCCGCGGACGATGGGCGGTGGCCTCGGTGGACAACGCGTCCCCGCAGGTAAGCCAGGTCATGCGACCATGGCTGGACCGGCGGACGTGCGCGATCCCAAGACCCGCCGAGCAGCGCGGAGAAATGGCGCTTGATTCGGACGCCGAGATCGAGCCGCAGGACTGCAGCGGCCTCGCACGGACTGTCCCCCCGCTCCCAGAGGCTGAGGGCGAAGACCGCATCAAGCATGACCTCGACCGCGATCGACAGACGCAGGATCGCATCCTCGGGATGCGCGGTGAGCCGGGCCTCTTCAGCCGCTAGGAGCCACTCCCTCCATCGAACGAACGGCTGGCGTGCCTGCATCGCCCCGAGGGTCGACTCGACACGAGTGATGGCTTCGGCGTTGAGTTCGTCGGGCACGGGTCGATCTCGAAGCTCATTGTTCTCGAGGACGATGATCCTTGGCAAGTCCACGAGCTGGCCGGTGGCTGCATCGCGACGCACGCAAGGCACGATCGGCCACACGTCTGCTGGAGCTAAGGGCGCCTGTGCCGCGTCGCTCGCGATGATTGTCGCGCGATCAGCGTCACGGAGAGCGTCCAGGCCGCGATCTATAGCGACCTGAAGATGCGGCAGATCGTCTTCGAGCAACGGCATAGTTAGCTCGACGACGGTCTCACGGTGATTGGTCGGGCCGAACAGAACCATCCCCGTGGGCCTTGTACCCATCGTGGCACCTGTGCGCTCCTGCATAACGGCATGCACGAGGTCAAATGCCTCGTCATCGCGACGCGCCGTCACGGCGCGCTGGTGGAAGACCATCTGGACCCACCAGCGATCGGGAGGTCCGATGACGGGGGAATCGGCGCGGAGCGCGAACGGGGGGACCTCGATCTCAGACGCGCCGACGACCGTCATGGCGGCGCCGTCTGGCCAAGCCAGGGCGCGCGGCACGAGGACGAAACATGTCAAGTGGACCATGCGTGTCTACCCGAGCGGCACGGCCGCGTCCCGTAGCCGTGCCGCGTCAAGTCCCAGCACGAAGAGCTCTCGAGAGCGCATGGCCTCGGGCACCCGTCCTAAGAGTGATCGCTTCGCTCCATTGGTTCGGTACCGATCAGCAGGCGTCGGTCGGTGCGCCTGGTCCGCCCCCCGATCCCTGTAAGTCCACCAGCATTCATTGCTCCACCTTCGCGGCTCTGGTTGTTTGTGCCCAGTGCGTGCGTGGTCGGCGAGGGAGGCGGCGATGCTTCGGGGGCCATTGCAATCCGCAGCATCGTCACGAGGCACGCCAGCGACGCAACGGCCGCCTTGTCGTCGAAGGTGTCAACGGGCGCCGACAGAGCGGAGGTAGAAAGCGAGAGCCCCGAGATCATTCGCTCATGCTTGGCTACGGCATGTGCGCTTTCCAGCGCGCAAATCCGCCGTGGATGAAGGTCTGCTCGGCCAGCAACGGCTGCCACGGCTCGACGATGTTCTCGAGCAGGCTCAGGAGGCGGACGCGCTCCACGATAAGGTCGGTGTTCGAGCGCAGCTCGTCCCAGTGCTCGTATCCGGGTTCCAGGGCGTGAGGAATCGCCAGCGCTGCGCTGAATGCGCCCTCGCGAACGTCAAGTAGCCTCCCCCACTCTCCGGGCGCGATCTCTCGTGCCTTGATGATCAGGTCGGTGTGCATGCGCTTGAGCGTGCACTGGCACAACACCACGGGATGCGCGGCGCGGCGGTCGTCGAAGGGTCTCCAGGATGCAACGTCGAGTCCATGGTCGTTGCGGCTCGGCCGCGCCTTAGCCTCGTGAGTTGCGATGTGCATCATCCGGCCGAGGGAACGGATCCGCGCACGCACACCAGGTTCGTCGATGTCGGCGAAGACCACGGACCGACCAGCGACGAACTCCGCCATCGCGGGGGCGGTGATCCGCTCGAAGGCTCGGCCCGGCTGGAACCCTACCTGGTTCCGGCGGAAACTAGGAACGACGGAGCAGAGCGCGAGGAACTTGTAGAGCAACTCGACCCCAGGCGCGACCCCCCGGCGGTGGAGACCTCGCAGGCCGCTCGTGAATGGGTAGAGTGCCCCCCCACGAACCGTGCGTCTCTGGATCTCAGCGAGGATGTCGCTGACCGCCGTCTCGACTTGGTCGACGTCCATGTCGGGATCCGCCGCCGCCACGATCAGTTGAATCTTGCTATGCCGCAGCAACGGCCGCTGTTCCGCGAGGCACGCAAGCTCGAACCAGTCCACAGCGAGAGCAAGATCGCTGAGCGTGGGACCGCTCACGTTGGGACTCCTTCGCTGTCATCGTCGTCCTCTTCGCCGAACTCCACATCATCGCCATCGTCCTCATCCACGAGTTCGAACTCCTCCGGTCCCTCGGCAGTCGCGCCGTCGGCGACGACTCCAACCTGGAGCTGGTCCAGCTGTTCCCGGATCGCCAGGATAGCCATCTGAACGGCTTCATCGGCTGCATGCTCCGGGTAGTCCGTCGCCGCTTGCTGCAGCCCCGTGAGCGCCTTGGCGAGCCCTTTGAGCACGAAGTCACGTCGCCCGCCGGCCGCCTCAAACGCACGCTCAAGATCCCGATCGGTCTCAAGGATGCGTACGCCATCGTCCGTTTGGAGCGCGACCGATAGTTCGTCGATCTTGCGAGTGTCCGTGAACAACCGGTCGGGACCACCGGGTTCGCCATACAAGAACGAGAGGAGCTTGGCCATCTGCTCGCTTGGGGCGTCATACGCTGTGTCTGACGCTGGCTGCATCACGGTGGGAGAGCGCGCTCCGATGTACTCCCGCACGCCCTTGGCGTTCATCGCTCGCTCCCACCGGCCGAACTCCGCCTGCGCCTCCGCGATGCGCACGCCCGCCTCCTCGGCTTGCTTGAGGACGAGCCAATCACGGAAGCGGCGCTGGATGCGTCGCGGGCTCTCGCCGACAAGTTCGCCGACCTGCTCGAACCCGCGTGTGGGGTCATCCTCTAGGAGCTTGACCACAAAAGCAGACTTCTCGAAGGCGTCCCACTTCAGGATGCCGACGATGTGACGGTAACCGATGATCGGCGCTGCCGCCCGACGGTCAGGCACCTCCTGACACGGGATGGTCGTGAGGCGGCTAACGCGCTCCGGGTGAGTCTGCAACGCCGCCGCCAAGCGATTCCACTCATCGCCGGCCTCGACGGCCTCTCGCAGCAATGGGTCGAGTAGCAACTTGAGGGCGACGAGTCTTCGGTTGCCCTCAGCGACGACGTAAGCGCCGCCTTCGGGAAACACGATCAGCGGCTCGGTGGCGAAGAACCCGAACTCCACGATCGACCGGCCCACCGGCTCCGGATCAAACCGGGCCAAGAGCGCCTCCACCATCGCCGGTTCATCAAGCAGGCCCTCTTCGAGGGTGAACCGATGAAGCCTCGGATTCTCTGGGTCGAGGCGAAGGTCCCCGAGTTCATGCTCGGTGATCGGTGTGTCTGCCAGCACATCAGTCATACAGCCTCCGAGATCGTCATCGTCCTGCGGGACGACACTTGCCGCAAGGATCCCGAGCAACGGTCGCGGATCAAGCGACATAGATGAGCATATGGAGTCGCTCGCCCGCCGGCGCTGAGAGCGCCGAGCGGCAGCTCACTCCGGGGCCGGATGAGCAGCTCGCGCATCAGCTGCAGCGAGACGCACCCGGCTGCTCGTGAGACGCAGAGTCCGGGCTGCGTTCTCCGCAGCGCGCCGCTCACCGCCGCCGCATCGCGCCCCCGAAATTTGAAGGAGCTGGGTCGAGACCATCTCAGACTCAGACGGCCAATAGGGGCGCGGTGCGGTCGATCGGGCTGTGACCGACGACGACGGAAACAGGCGGGGCGAGATCCTGGCTAGGACAGCGTCCGCTGCGCGTGGAGTCAGCCCTTTCTCCCATACGGGAGCGGCCGCACAAGTCGCTGCGCTGCTCGCTGAAGGTCCGCGGCCGTCAAACGTCGCCGCCGATTTCAGGCTGACTAACCCGGATCTTGCGTTAACGATCGGCGGCCCCGGTGGTCGGGGCCGCTGAACGTCCGCCGGAGCGGGGATTCTTCGAGTTGTCGAAGCACGAGAAGCCAACTCTGGGGGATCACCTTGAAGGTGACGC
>JAXDHV010000067.1:0-27790 GCA_034664295.1 Solirubrobacteraceae bacterium
TTTGGTTGGTGATTGCCTCGCGCACGGCTGAGTGCGGGGCTCGAGGCGATGGACTCGGCCAGTGCAACATGCGAGCGCCGCTTGCGAACGCTGTTCGCGAACGCTGTTCGCGAACGCTGTTCGCGAACGCTGTTCGCGAACGTCGTCGGTCGTCGGTCGTCGTTGTTCACCGTGGCGCTGCGTCGACTGGCCATCACGTTCGAACCGGACCCGCCCCGACCGCCGACCCCCGACCGCCGACCGATTCGATCCGCACGGACCCAGCCGAACCCAGGCCACCTCCTCCCGCGGCAATGCCCGTTTATTGACGAGACACGGCACTAGAAGCCCGCCGACCCGCCTGCGCCGGCGGCGCCCTGACCGCCCGGTGCCCCGGCGCCGCCCGCGGTCGTCCCACTCCCGCCGCGGCCGCCGGCGCCGCCGCTTCCGCCTAGCCCCCCGGTCCCGGGCGTGCCGGCGGCCGCGGAGTGATTGCCTCCGTTGCCTCCTGACCCGCCGTTCCCGCCGGCGCCGCCGTTGCCGCCCCTCCCGGACTTTGTCGAACCGCCGTTGCCCCCGGGCCCGCCGTTGCCGCCGTTGCCGCCGTTGCCGCCCTTCACCACCGCGCCACCGCCATTCCCGCCCTTGCCGCCGTCGGCGCCCCTCCCACCGTCACCACCGTTGCCGACGACCGCCGACCCACCCGCGCCGCCGGCCGCACCCCTCGCCCCGTTGCCGCCATCTCCGCCGGATGCGTAGCCGCCGCCGCCGGGTCCTCCGACGCCCGACCGGCCGGCGTTGCCGCCGCGACCGCCGTTGGCCGGAACGCGGGCCGTGTATAGGGCGTTGCCGCCGTTGCCGCCATTCCCGCCGCTCGCCCCGCTCCCACCGTCGGCGCCCTCGCCCGGGGCCGACGCGACCCGCAGTTTGACGCACGCCGCCGGGGGCAAGCCCCGGGCCACGCACTCGGAGGGCTTCCCGGGTCCGCCCGAGCCACCGGATCCGCCGGTCCCGCCGTTCCCGCCGGCACCACCGCTGCCCGCCGCGCTGTTACCCCCCCTGCCGCCGCGGGCGCCGGGGCTCCCGTCAGCTCCGGGGTTGGCGACGGCGCCCGACGACGTCAGGGACGCACCACCGTTCACGAATCGACTCGCACTGTGCGGCTGAAGGGCTCTGCCGCCGTTGCCGCCGTTGCCGCCGTTGCCTCCCCGACCGCCGCGGCCCCCGTCATAACGCTTGGCGACAGCGGTCGCGCTGAGCGCGCTGCCGGCGTCACCGCCGGGCCCGCCGGGCGCCCCGCTGCCCCCGTGGGACGGCTGACAGTCCGTCACGCCCGCGTGGACCGGGCGACGTGGGGCGAGTCTCCGAGCGGCCGTGGCAGCGCGGCCGGCCATCGGACCTGTCGTTCCGGTCGATCCCGGCGAACCGGTCGGTCCGATCGGTCCGGTCGTTGGCGCCGGCGGAAGCGGCTCCGGCACCAGCGGCGGCGGCAGTGCCAGCGGGATGGGAGAGACAAGCCGGTACGCGGACCCGCTGCAGCTCCCGCCGTTGCCGCCCGAGCCGCCGTTGCCGCCGTTCAGTCCGTTGGCCTTCGACGGCGGCATCGTCGCCAGCGCTGCGGTCGCCGAAAGGGGCCAGGCCACGACGGCCAGCGTCAGCGCAAGTCTGTGGTTCATCGGACTCCTCTGTTGACGTCGCGCTGAATTCCGCGCCGCGGGCGAAGTGGCGTGCCGTTCCGCGTCGGCGGCAGGAGTCTAGCCCAGGCCGAAGCGCGGCCGCAAGTAAAATCGCGGTACTTCATAGGCATCAGAGCACGGGTCACGGCATCGCAGACACCGCCGGTCGGGACCGCCGACGCAGCCGTCGACAGCGCTCCGCCGGCTGATCACAGCCCCTGCCACGTGATGTAGCCGACGCCGACGACGAGCGGGGCGGTCAGCCCGCCCGAGGTGGCGACGTCCTGCGAGAGGACGGCGTAGCAACCGCCGGCGAGTGCCGCTGCGAAGATCGCGGGCGAGGATCGGGCGAGCCACATACAGAAGTTGCGCAGCGCGTCGTACAAGCCGAAGGTGCACAGCCAGAGGGGGCCGAGGATGCTGAGGACGACTCCGCGGCGATACCACGACCGGAGCCCCAGGGCGTCCCGCCGCGAGCTGCGGTCCCGGCGGCGGCGTCCGCGCCGAGCCCACTCCCCCGCGCGCTTGACGCGGCATCGATGTAATGCATAGGCTGCGCGTCCTGACCCGACCGACCGTGACGATCCGAGGAGACCGCACCCGATGAGAATGGCGAACTGGTTTCCGGCGCTGGTGATCGCGACGACGCTCGGCATCGCAGCCCCGACCTCGGCCGCCGGCCTTCCTCAGGGGGTCTCCGTCGGGGGATCCGTCGCGATGCCGGCCAGCTACTCGCTCGCCCAGCTCCAGGCTCTCCCCCAGGTCAGCTTCGGCGTCCCGCCCCGGAGCGGGGCTCCGGCCCATGCCGACCAGGGCGTCTCGGTCGAGCAGCTCGTCCAGAGCGCCCAACCCGTCCTCCCCGCCGGCGTCAAGAGCGGCCTCCTGCGGATCACCGTCACGGTCGTGCCGTTCGCCGGTCTCCCGGTGACGTTCGCCGTCGGCGAGCTCGACGCGAACTTCGGCAACCACCCGGCGTATCTCGTCCTCGAGCAGGACGGGCAGACTCCCCTGCTCGCGCCGAAGCTCGTCGTCCCTGGCGACATCAACGACGCGCGGACCGCGTACGGCGTCCAGCAGCTGACGATCGCCGTCGAGAATCCCTCGCCGACGCCACCGGCGCACGCCGGTGACCTCAAGATCGACGCCGGGCTCTTCACGACCGTGCTCAGCGCGGCCCAGCTCGCGGCCCTGCCGACCCAGACCCTCCAGGTCCACTTCCTGGCCGGCGGACCCGTTCCCCAGACACACACCGAGATCGGGCCGACGCTCGACCAGGTGCTCGCCGCCGCCCACATCCCGTCGCAGATCGTCAGCTGGGTGGCCGGCGTCGGGTCAGACGGGTACGTCGCGACCGTCACGCCGGCCGAGGCGCACGTCGGCGGTCGGCCGCTGCTGATCTCGACCAACGAGGACGGCCACCCGCTCGTCCAGCCGCGCCTGATCACCGACGGCGACGTCAAGGGTGGCCGGTACGACTCGAACCTCGTCGACCTCGTCGTCGGCTACCCGAGCTACCTCGGCTTCCTCGGGCTGGCCTCGCCCCTGCCCTGGTGAGCGCCCGCGGACCTGGTGAGCGCCGCTAATCGAGCGTCTCGAGAACGGCGCCGAGCCGTCGACGGAACGACGGCGGGTCGATCGCCGGGTAGCGATAGAGATCGCGCTCGATCGCCTCGTAGAAACGAACGAGTCGCGTCGGCTCCACGAAGCCGCTCGCGACGACTGACCGGACGTCGTCGAGATCGTGGGCGAAGCCGCGCTCGATCTTCGACAGTACCTGGGAGTACAGATCGAAGTGGTGCACGTCGACGTTGCCGTCGCGGAAGACGAACGGGCTGCGATCGCGCCAACCCGGCAGCTCTGGAATGAAATCCGGTGGGGACACGAGCTCGATGTTCATTCCCAGCCTCTGCTTGAGGTCTGGCAGCCTGCGCATGAGGAGATCCGACTCAGGCTCGAACCGGAGGTCGACATCCACCGTCGACTCACGCCAGCCCTCCAGCACGGCGGTGGCGCCACCCGTCAAATAGATCCGAACCCGTCCGCCGGTCGGGACGCGACCCAGCGCCGTGGCCAGCGCGCGGATGCCGGGCGCGTCAACCCGAGGCCGCATGCTCGGCCGCCCGCGCAAAACTCGTCAGGCGTCCGACCAGGGCGTTGTATTGGCTGTGTGCGCCGTCGCCCCGCTCGGCCAGAAGATCGTAGAGGCGGTGAGATGGCCGGTCCCCGCCTCCTTCGGGGACGTCTACGCCGAGTGCTCGCAGTCGCGGTGCCGCCATCGCCACGAGCAACGCAGCGGTCGTCTCACGCCCATCCGCCAAGTCCGACAGCCCGTCGGAGACGAGATCGTGACCTGGGAGGTCGTCGCGTAGCCCGATCACTACCGGCCTACTCCCAGTCGCTCTGCTGCCCGGCCAACTCGACTGCCCGGAGGACGGCCCGGGCCTTGGCCTCCGACTCGGCGAACTCGTAGGCCGGCTTGGCGTCGGCGACGGTCCCGCCGCCGGCCTGGACATGGGCGACGCCGTCCTTGACGATCACAGTCCGGATGTGGATCGCCGTATCGAGGTCGCCGGCGTAGGAGAGGTAGCCGACCGCGCCGCCGTAGCCGCCGCGCTTGACGGTCTCGAGCTCGTCGATGATCTGCATCGCGCGGACCTTCGGCGCACCCGAGAGGGTCCCGGCCGGGAGGACCGACCGCAGGGCGTCCATCGCGCCGACGTCTTGCCGGAGGCGGCCGGACACAGTCGAGCAGATGTGCATGACATGGCTGTAGAGCTCGACCTCCATCAGCGAGTCGACGGTCACGCTGCCGTACTCACACACCCGGCCGAGGTCGTTGCGCCCGAGGTCGACCAGCATCAGGTGCTCGGCGCGCTCCTTCTCGTCGGCGAGCAGCTCGGCCGCCTGGAGCACGTCCTCGGCCGCGGTCGCCCCGCGGGGCTTGGTCCCGGCGATCGGCCGGGTCGAGACCCGCCGGCCGGTGACGGTGATCAGCGACTCGGGGCTGGCCCCGGCGAACTGGAAGTCGCCAAAGTCGAGGAAGTACATGTAGGGGCTCGGGTTGATCGCCCGGAGTCCACGGTAGATCGAGAATGCGTCGACGTCGACCGCGGCCGACCACCGCTGGGACGGGACGACCTGGAAGGCGTCGCCGGCGTAGACGTACTCGATGATCCGGGCGACGTTCGCCTCGAACTGGGCGCGGGTCATGTTCGACTCGAAGTCCGGCAGCGGCCGCGGCGGACGGGGCGTCTCCGGCGACGGTACGGGTCCGGCCAGCGCGGCGCGGACGTCGGCGATCGCCGCGACGGCCTCGGCATACCGGTCGTCGAGGTCGCCGTCGTCGGTTACGTAGACGTTCGCGAGGATCGTGACGGTGTGCTTGAGGTGGTCGAAGACGACAAGCGAGTCGCTCAACATCAGGGCCATGTCTGGCAGGCCGAGCATGTCTGGGTTCGGTGGACCGAGCGGCTCGACCGTGCGGACGAGGTCGTAGCCGAAGAAGCCGACCGCCCCCCCGGCGAACGGGGGGAGCTCGGGGAGCGGAGCCTGACGGTGGCGCTCGGCCGCGTCGGCAGCCACGGCGTAGGGGTCGCCGTCGTCGCCGAGTGACCAGCGGATGATCTCGCGGGGGTGGTGGCCGATGAACGAGTACCGGCCGAACCGCTGGCCCTGCTCGGCCGACTCGAGGAGGAAGGCCGGCTGGCCGCCGCGGAGCTTCAAGAAGGCCGAGACCGGCGTCTCGCAGTCGGCGATGAAGCTGTGGCGCAGCGGGATCAGGTTGTAGTCGCGCGCGAGGTCGCGAACCTCGTCGAGCGACGGCTCGATCTTCAGCTGGGCGCTCTGGCTAGCGGCGGCGGGCATCGAGGACCCGCTCGACATCGGCCAGCCGGCGCCCGCGGGCGGCGATCAGGACGAGGAGGTGGTAGATCACGTCGGCGGCTTCCTCGTCGACCCGCTGGTCTGACTCCTCGCGGGCTGCCCGGGCGACCTCCTCGGCCTCCTCCATGACCTTCGCGCCGGCGAGGTCGGGGTTGTCGAGGAGCTCGACGGTGTAGGAGCCGGGCGGCCGGTCGGCCTGCCGGGCGCGAAGCGTCCGCTCGAGGCCGGGGAGCGTCTCGTGCGGGGCGGGGGGTTCGAGCTCGCCGCGGTGAAAGCAGGTCCGCTCGCCGGTGTGGCAGGCGGGGCCGGCCGGCTCGACGAGTGCGAGCAGGGTATCCCCGTCGCAATCGAGACGGAGCGCCCGGACGGCCTGGGTGTTGCCGCTGGTGGCACCCTTGTGCCAGAGTTCGTCGCGCGAGCGGCTCCAGAGGTGGAGCTCGCCGGTCTCGCGGGTCCGCCGGAGGGCGAGCTCGTTCATGTAGGCCAGCGTGAGAACCTCGCCGGTCGTCCAGTCCTGGATCACGCAGGGCACGAGGCCGCGCGCGTCATATGAGATGTCGGCGTCCATCGGAGACCGATTCTATGGGCCGGGCTCGGCGGGCGAGGGCCCGGACGAGAAGCTGTGTCGCGTTTCTCGGGCGGCGCTGACTAGCATGCTTGGAAGAGAGGTAGGCAGCCATCGACGCCCTCGACCATCAGACCTCAGGCGGCGACTTGCCGGCACGCACATCTGGGTCAACACCAGACGCGGGCCGACCGGAGTCCGACGGCTTCAAGTTTCGCACGATGGGTGCGCTGTTCTTGGCTGGCGCCGTCCTCGAGCTCGTGGGTACGTTGTTCGCGCAGTCGAGCGGGGCCGACAAGCTCGGGCTGCTGGCCGTGTTCGTGGTCGCATTCTCCGCCGGCGTGGTGTTCTGGATCGGCGCAGACCGCCTCCCGGTTGCGCTGACACTTCCGGCCGTCGGACTCGGCAGCCTGCTGATCGGGGCTGCGATCTTCTGGAGCAACGACGGGCGAAGTCCGTTCGCGTTCATCTTCCTCTGGGTCGGGATCTACTCGGCGTATTTCTTCACGCGCAACCAGAGCGCCGTGCAGGTCGGATTCGCCGGATTGACCTACGCGGTCGTGCTCGCAGGCGTGGGGTCGGGGTCGAGTCCGGCGGCCTACTGGCTGATCAGCATGTCGACGGTGGTGGTCTCGACGATGCTGGTTCGTCTGCTTCGTCTCCGGGTCGAGCGCCTCGTCGCGTCGCTCAAGCAGGAGAGCCGCCGGCTGACCGAGGCGCAGGCGGTCGCGCGGGTCGGCAGTTGGGAGTGGGACATCGCCAGCGGCCGGCTCGACTGGTCGGGCGAGCTCTGGCGGATCTACGGCCTGGCGGTGGGGAGCCGCGAGTTGAGTCTCGACGCGATTCGCGAGTGGGACCATCCGGACGACCGCGAAAGGGCACGATCGGTGATCGAGGCGGCCCGCGCCGACGGCAAGCCCTTCTCGGTCGAGCATCGGATTCTCCGTCCGGACGGGACCGTCCGCTTCGTTCATGGCCGGGGCGAGGTGATCACCGGCGTCGAGGGACGGGCGACGGGGATGCGGGGGACCCTCCAGGACATCACGCGGCGAACACACCGGGAGGCGGCGCTGCGACGGAGCAGCCGGTACTTCGAGGTCTCGCGCGACCTGATCTGCACGGCAGGTTTCGACGGGTACTTCAAGGAGCTGAACGCGGCGTGGACGGGAACCCTTGGGTGGACCGAGGAGGAGCTGAAGGCGCGTCCGCTGATCGACTTCGTCCACCCCGACGACAGGGACGACACGCAGCGGGAGATCGGGCGGCTGGCTGCCGGACGGGGGACGGTCGACTTCGTCAACCGCTACGAGAAGCGCGACGGAGGCTGGAGCTGGTTCCACTGGAGCGCGATCGTCGCGCCCGAGGAAGGCTTGATCTACGCGTCGGCCCGGGACATCACCGAGCGAAAGTGGGTGGAGGCGGCGCTCGCGGAGAGCGAGCGCCAGGCGCGCCAGACGGCGGGCCTCCGCGAGGCGGACGAGCGCTTTCGGACGGCTTTCGACCGGGCGCCGATCGGCGTCTGCCTGATCTCGCTGGGCGAGGAGGATGCCGGCCGACTGCTCCAGGTCAACCCGGCGGTCGGGAAGATCCTCGGCCGGTCGGTCGACGAGCTGACGGGAACGGCGATCGCAACGCTGGCTCACCCGGACGATCGTCAGGGTCTGGATACCGCGCTCGCCGAGATGGCCGATGGTCGGCGGGGGCATGTCGAGATCGAGCGACGGTTCGCCCACAGCAGCGGGCGGTTCGTCTGGGTCCTGGTCATCGCCACGCTGGTCAGCGACGCGGACGGACCGCCGAGCGTGGCGGTGACACACGTGATGGACATCTCCGACCGCAAGCAGTTCGACGAGCGACTCCAGCACCTCGCCGACCACGACGCCCTGACGGGGCTGTTCAACCGGCGGCGTTTCACCGAGGAGCTCGAGCAGACACTCAAGCAGTCGCGGCGGTTCGCCGAGTCGGGGGCGGTTCTGTTCCTCGACCTCGACGGGTTCAAGTTCGTCAACGATTCGTTGGGTCACGCGGCAGGTGACGAGCTGATCATCCGGGTCGCCCGCCTGCTCGCCCAGAGCGTCCGCGAGACGGACACCCTCGCGCGGGTCGGGGGCGACGAGTTCGCCGTCCTGCTCCCGCGGTGTGACACGCAATCGGCGGGCGTGGTGGCGGAGAAGCTGCTGGCGGCGGTCCGCCGCCATGGGCTGGCGATCAGCAAGAACCGCCAGGCTCGGGTGTCGACGTCGATCGGGATCTCTGAGTTCGGTGGAAAGGCCGATCTGACGGCCGACGAGGTCGTCGTCGAGGCGGACATCGCGATGTATGAGGCCAAGGACCGCGGCAAGGACCAGTTCGTGTTCTATGACCGGACGACCGGCCGGCGGGAGCGGATGTCGGTCAACCACAACTGGAACCAACGCCTGCGGGAGGCGCTCGACGCCGAGCGGTTCGTCCTCCACGCTCAGCCGATCGTGTCGATCGCGTCGAGGAGCGGGCCGGCGTTCGAGCTCCTCGTCAGGCTGCCGGACACCTCGGGCGACCTCGTCCATCCAGCCAGCTTCCTGGCCGACGCCGAACGATCCGGGCTGATCGACCGGATCGACCAGTGGGTGCTCAGGCAGGCGGTCCGCCATCTCAGCCGCAGCCACGCTGCCGGCAGGGACCTCATGCTGACCGTCAACGTGTCGGGCAAGACGATGGGAAACCCCGGTCTCGGCGAGTACGTCGAGCGGCTGCTGGCGGCTCATCCGATTCAACCGGATCGCCTGGTGATCGAGATCACCGAGACGGCGGCGATCATCAACATCGAGAGCGCCCACCACCTGGCGGCGAAGCTCCGGGCGCTCGGCTGCAAGCTGGCGCTCGACGACTTCGGAGCGGGCTTCGCGTCGTTCTACTATCTGAAGCACCTCGACTTCGACTACCTGAAGATCGACGGAGAGTTCATTCGAAATCTCTGCTCGACGCCGACCGACCAGCTCGTCGTGCAGGCGGTCGTGACGGTCGCCGACGGGCTGGAGACATCTACGATCGCGGAGTTCGTCGGCGACGACGCAACCCTTGAGCTGCTCAAGGAGCTCGGCGTGGGCTACGGGCAGGGCTACTACCTCGGCCGGCCGGCGGCCCTTGAGGAAACCCTCCCGTACCTGATCGGATCGAGGGCCACCCGGTAGGTTGGCGGGCGCGCGCGATCACGCGGGTGGCCCCGAACGCGCGACCCCCGTATGACCTCCAGCCCGGTCGAACCCTTGTCCGGGCGGCGCAGTCAGGAGTGGGCCGGCCAACCGGCGTCGGCCGGGCGGCTGCCGTCTTGCTCGGGCCCGACGAGGCCGAGCGGGCACCCGAGGAACGCCTCGAGGGCGAGCGAGACGCCTGCGGGGGGCAACGGGCCGAGGCGCAGGGCGGTCGCGTCGCCGCGTGCGCCGGGGCCTTCCTCGACACACCCCCGCCGGTGCCGCGGGTGGTTGTCACACCGTTACTTAATTGTCGCGGCACGCGGAGTGTGACGCTTCTCACACGACATCCCAGAAGTAGATCGATGTCGGGCCGCCAACGGGCGGATCGGGACTCGGGCCGCGCGAGCGGGCCTCTCCGTGAAGATAAAAGTCCTGCATAGAGGTAATTTCGCCGTGGCCGCCTCGCCATAGGCGACTGCGTGGGTTCCGCTCGACTGGATGTCACCGCCTGGATCGGGAATGTCAATGTGGTGATTTACATACGACGTATCGGCACAAGGTGAGAGCGTCTGTGACCATAGTCACAGACAGTCACCCAATAGATGCCTATCTTCCGTTGCACACACCCGGCAGCGCAAGAACGACAACAACAAATTGGGGACCGAAACATGCTTCAGCTCGATACCGCACCGTCCGTCAGCACCGTCCAGAGTCCGGCCTTCAGGCGTCCGATCACCCGCGTCGACCGTCCGGCGGCCGTCCGGCGGCCTTTGGCAAGTCAGCTGCGCGAGGGGCTCAACTCAGCCGAAGCGCGCCTCGAGCGGGCCGAATTGGCGATCCACGAGTGGCTGGTCGTCTACAGCATGGCGATCCTGCGGGTCAGCCTGGGCTCGATCTTCCTGGGCTTCGGGGCGCTCAAGCTCCTGGGGGTCAGCCCGGCGGCCAACCTCGTCGAGGCGACGACCCACGCGATGTTCCTCGGCCTGGTTCCCGGACCGATCGCCCTTGTGGGCGTCGGACTGCTCGAGTGCACGATCGGGATCCTGCTGATCGCGGGTAAGGGGATGCGGGTCGCGATGTACATGCTCGCGGGTCAGCTCGTCGGGATTCTGTCGCCCGTCGTGCTGCTGAGCGCGCGCCTGTTCAGCGGGTCGCACAACGCCCCGACGCTCGAGGGCCAGTACGTCCTCAAGGATGTCGTCCTCGTCGCAGCCGCCATGGTGATCGCCACGACACTCCGCGGTGGCCGCCTGAGCACGGCGACGGCCTCGGCCGATGTCGAGACGGAGCGGTCGATCGGCAGCGCGCAGCGCAGCCAGCATGCCTGACCTCAGCCGACTTACCGCCGTCCGGCAGTTCCCGCCCAGTACGGTGCGCCGATCGCTCGGGGGAGCGAATCGCCACCGTGCTGGGCTGTCGGGCTTGACGCCCGGCTGACCCGCTCGCCACCGCCAACGCCCTTGGTGCGGTATTGGTCTTCTCTTTGGGTCGGACGGTGCGCTGACCCCAGCATCGGGGCCCCGTTGACGAGCGCCAGCCAGCCGAAGTCGATGGCATTCAGTCCGAGCGACGGGCTGATCGCGGCCACTCGGGCGCCGATTCCGTGTCGGCGTCGCCGGTCGCTCCGGGAGGCACCCTCACCCCCAACCGCCGGACTCCTCCTTCACGACCGCCAGCCAGCCGCGACCGGTGGCTACCGGGCCGAGCGGCCTGCTGCACGCCACCGCCGGCGAGCGCGCCAGCAATGTGTCGGGGTTCACGATCAAGGCGGCTGAGCCGACCGACTTCCCGGCGCAGGCCCGCACAGCCTTCGGTCAGGCGCCCGTCACGCTGCATGCGACGGGGTGGTCGGGACTCGCGGTCGACGATATAGCCGTGAGCGGTCCCTGCTCGGTCAGCGGGGTCCGCGTTAAACGATCACCCTCGCGGGGGCGTGCGCCGTCGAAGCCGATCAGCCCGGAAATGGAGCTACGACACCGCTGGGTCGGTGTCGCAGACGATCACGATCGTGGTCAAGGACACGACGGCGCCGCTGGTGACGTGCTCGGCGCGCCGGCGAGGCTGACGTCCCACGACCACAGGCTCGTGCCGATCACGACCGCGGTGAACGTCACCGACGAGACGGGCGGGTCGGGTGCGGCCGGCACGCTGATGTCGGTGCGCAGCAGCCAGCCCGACGGCGGCTCTCGGAAGGCGATCGCGCCGGCGACATCCAAGGCTTGGCGTTCGGGATGCCCGACACGACCGGCCTGCTTCGGGCCGAACGGCGCTACCGCCGGCCTATCCTGCCTACCGAGACAGCGACCGGGCCGGAAACGCCGCAGCCTGACAGACGACCGTCACCGTCGGCAAGGACGACGCCGAGGACGATCGCGACGGTCGGGGTGACGGGGACGGACGGCACGCCAACACCGACCGTCCAGCACCCTGAAGGCTCCCGGCCGGGGCCGGGACGAGTCCCGTTGGCCGGCGAGATTCGGGCTGGGCTTCGCCCGTGCAGGCAGGTTGGCGGAGCGGATGCGGCTGCTCAGCGCGCGCCAACCGACGCTTCGCGGGATGAGGGCAGGTTGCAGGAGCGGATGCGGGGCACTCAGCGATGACACGCGCGCCAGCGTCGGCTGGGTGCGGTCGAAGGCGGGGTAACCGACATGACACATACCGAAACGGCCGGCGCCTACCACGCGCCGACCGCCGGTGAGACTATGTCCGAGCCCAGCGGCGCTCTACGGCTGCCGGCCGAGGGCGACGTTGATCAGCTCGGTGAACCCGAACTTCCCCCCGTGAGTGAACGCCGCGCGCGGCTTGAAGTGCGGATTCGCCCGCAGGTAGGAGGTCTTGTCGCCGAGCAGGAGCGCCGCGAACACCTCGGCGATGATCGTTCCCCCGACCGGTCCGAGCCTGATCGGGATCAGGTCCGGATTGGTGATCCCTGGATGCGGCCGGTTGAGGGACGTCACCTGCGACTCCGAGAGGATGTATGCCCAGAGCGGGGTGTTGTCGGCGAAGTCAGCGGCGATGTCTGTGATCGGCCGCTTCGGATCGGCCGGGTCGGCCGTCGCCTTGCCGATCACGAGGTCGCCGTCGGGGATCACGGGGAGTCCGAGAGACCTGGCGATCGCCTGACCTGACGGGAGCTCGAAGTCCCGTCCGCGGAGCAGGTTGCGCAAGGTCAGCGACGACGGGTTCGAGGCGACCGAGGGTGGCAGGAAGGCCAGGGGGTTGACCAACGACGAGTCGATCTTGTAGGAGAGCTGCGGCTTGCGTGTGATCGCATCGCGCGGATTCGGATCGGGAAGGGCCGGTGTTCCTCGTTCGATGTCGATGAAGAACTGCCAGTCGATCGCCCAGTCGCTGGGCACCGGACGGAACCCGCCGAGGTCGCCGGCGGGAGCCGTCTCCTTGGAGAAGATCGGCAGCCGGCTGATCGTCTCGTTGAGCCGGTAGATCGGCCGGATCATCGAGTGGCCGAAGCGATAGGCGGCGACCGAGAACTCGACCGGCATCAGCTCGAGCCGGTGGGCCTGTTCGAGCTTCGCGATCGAGAAGTGCGGCGGGTGGTCGGCGATGCTCCCGCCGTGCGCCAGATGCGGGAACACTCGATGGACGGTGTCGGCGTTGATGATCGTCGGGAGGAAGTCGTTGACGACCATCCACTGGTAATGCCACCGGACCTCACTGCGGACCGTCTCGAAGGCGGCGTCTGGCATCGCGTCGGCGACCTTGTTGTGGAAGCGCAACATCGTCGCGTGGAGCTGCGAGATGATCCGGTTCTCGTCGTTGCGGGGATCGCCGATGATCGCCCGGCCGTTCGCCGCCCGCGGGAGCCCGGCGGCGCCGGTGTCATGCGGGTTGCCGGACATCGGCTCACCGAGGAGGAGATGAATCCCGTCCCCCTGGTACATGTACGGGTTGTCGTTCGGCCCCCGCCCGTAGAGGTTGTCGAGGTCGAAGCGGGGCGTCCGGAAGTCGACGAGTTGCTTGAGCTGCTCCTTGGTGAGGAACTGCTTGAGGCTCGAGGTCGGGTCGAACGTGAGGTCGTGGTCGATGAACTGGCCGAGATACGTGTAGGCCGCGACGATCCCCGAGTTCTCCTCGGGATCCGGCGTGCCTTCGCCGGTCGGGAGGGGCTCTGGGCCCGCGGTCATCGCATCCGCGAGCTTCTGCATGTCACCGTCGGCGAAGACGGCGCCTTCGAGCGACGGGAACAGGCGCGTGAAGCGACCCTCCATGATCTGCGATACCGGACCGTTCAGGCGGTCCCACCATTTGCCGTGGCGATCTGTCATTTCTCTCCTCGTGCGGTGCCCGTTGGCACCCGGTGCCGGAAAGTCGGTCGCCGCCCCAAGCGACGCCGTCTCCGATCAGTGGAAGTCGGCTGAACCTAACCTACAGGTCCGGCCGAATGTGTGATCTTCGTCACACAGAGTCCGACTCGTCATCGAGCGGCGCGACGATCTCGGGGCAGACGGGCCGGCGAGCGACCTCGACCCGGGAGGGTCAAGCCGGATCGATCACTGGATGCGGTCGATCCCCAGCCGGTCGAGGAGACCGTCATCGGCCCGCCAGTTGCGACGGACGCGGACCGAGAGGTCGAGGTGGACGCGGGTTCCGAGCATCCGCTCGATCTCCTTGCGGGCAGCCGTGCCGATCGCCTTGATCATGCGGCCGCCCGACCCGATCAGGATGCCCTTCTGGGAGTCGGTCTCGACCCAGACGAGGGCGCGGACGCGGTGGAGATCGTCGTGGGCGAGCTCGAGCGTCTCGAGGACGACACCGACCGAATGCGGAACTTCCTGAAACGTCCGACGGAGAACCTGCTCACGGATCAGCTCCGCGAGCATCTCGTCGAGCGGGATGTCTGAGTCCTTGTCGGTCTCATAGAGGAACGGCCCGGGCGGGAGGAGACCGACGAGGTGGGCGACGAGCTGCGCCATCCCGGCGCCGGTGCGGGCCGAGACCGGGAAGATCTCGGCCTCACCCGTGACGAGCTCGGCCGCGTCGATCAGGGCCTGAGCCTGGCGATCGGGCTTGAGGCGGTCCATCTTGTTGACGGCGATCGTGATCGGCACGCGCGCGCCCATCAGGGCCTGGGCGATGTACCGATCGCCCGGCCCGACGCCCTCCTGGCCGTTGAGCATCAGGAGCGCGGCGTCGGCGTCGGCCACCTCGCGAACGACGCTTCCCTGCATCCTCGAGGTCAGCGCGTCCCGTGGGCGCTGGACGCCGGGAAGGTCGACGAGCACGAGCTGCCAGTCGGGTCCGTGAGCCAGGCCGCGGATCGCTCGCCGGGTGGTCTGCGGCCGGTCGGAGACGATCGCGACCTTCGTCCCGACGATCGCGTTGGTCAGCGTTGACTTGCCGACGTTCGGGCGGCCGGCGAGCGCGACGAACCCGGCCCGACTCACCACGCGAGCAGCTCGCGTTGGACGGCGAGCATCTCGCCGTCGTCGGTCTCGTGGTCCATCCCGACGAGATGGAGGACGCCGTGGACGATCGCCTCCCGCAGGTCGGTTGTGTGGTCGGGGCAGATCACGACGTCACCGAGCTCGCGGGGCCCGAACGGGTCGCCGTCTTCGTCGATCGGGAACGACAGGACGTCGGTCGGTCCGGCCTTGCCCCGGTACTCGAGGTTGAGCTCGGCGATGCGCGGCGCATCGACGAAGGCCACTGCCACGTGCCCGTCCTCGACACCTGCGGTCGCCGCCGCGAGGGCGCAGAGGCGTTCGATCTCGGCCTGCGGCGGAGCGCCGGTGGCCGCCTGAGCCGAGAGGACCTCGACGTCGAGCATCACCGGTCTCCGGCGAGCCGGTCGGTGCTCTGCAGAGCCACCGGTCAGGCCCGCTTGCGATCGACCGGGCGGACGAACTGAGCCGTCTCGGGTGCTCGGTCGACAGCGTGCTGCTCGTAGGCTTCGACGATCCGGGCGACCAGCCGGTGACGGACGACGTCAGCTCCGCCGAGGCGAACGAAGTCGACCCCCTCGACCCCTTCGAGGATGTCGCCGACGACGACCAGCCCGGAGCGCTCCTCCTTCGGCAGATCGACCTGCGTGACGTCGCCGGTGACGACCATCTTCGAGCCGAAGCCGAGCCGGGTGAGGAACATCTTCATCTGCTCGGGCGTGGTGTTCTGGGCCTCGTCGAGGATCACGAACGAGTCGTTGAGGGTTCGCCCGCGCATGAACGCGAGCGGCGCGACCTCGATCACCCCACGCTCGAGGTGCTGGGTGATCCGCTCGGGTTCGAGCATGTCGTGGAGCGCGTCGAACAGCGGCCGGAGGTACGGATCGATCTTGGCCATCAGGTCGCCCGGCAGGAAGCCGAGTCGCTCGCCGGCTTCGACGGCCGGGCGTGTCAGGATGATCCGGTTGACCTCGCGACGGGTCAGGGCGGCCGCGGCCATCGCCACGGCGAGGAACGTCTTGCCGGTGCCGGCCGGGCCGATCCCGAAGGTGATCGTGTTCTCGCGGATCGAGTCGACGTAGCGCTTCTGGCCAACGGTCTTCGGAGCGATCCGGGTCGACCGGTGGCGCCAGACGACGTCGTCGAGGACGGCCGACGGGGAGGCGTCGGCGTCGATCACGCTTCGCACGGCAGCGATCGTCTCACCTTCGAGGGCGTGACCGCCGGCGACCAGGCCGTCGAGCTCGCGGACGATTCGCTCGGCGTCGGCGACCGCCTGCGTGTCGCCGTCGAGGGTGATCAGGTTGCCGCGCAGGTAGATCCGGCAGTCGAGCTGACCCTCCAGGGCGCGGAGGGTCGCATCCTGGCTGTCGGCGAGCGCCGCGGCAACCGCGTTGGGGAGCTCGATCTGCTTCCTCACAGGCAGGGCTGCGTCACCGGGCGAGCGCCTCCTTGACGAGGGTGGAGATCCGTCGACCGTCGGCGCGACCGTCGACCGCGGCGATCGCGAGGGGCATGACCCGTCCGATGTCTGCCGGCCCGGTCGCTCCCGACGCGGCTACGGCCTGGCCGACGATCTGGCGAAGCTCGTCGTCGGCGAGCTCGGCCGGCAGGTAGGAGCTGATCAGCTGTGCCTCGGCGAGCTCGGCCTCGGCGAGCTCGGGACGGGACGCCTCACGGTAGGCCCGCTCGGCCTCGACCCGACGCTTGCGCTCGCGTCGAAGAACGGCGAGCTCGTCGTTCTTGCCCTCCTTGACGGCCTTCTGAAGCTCGGAGAGAACCATCCGGAGCGTGCCGACGCGGTCGCGCTCGCGGGCCTTCATCGCGGTTGCGAGGTCGGTCCTGACGGTCTCGGCAATGGTCATGTCTGAAGGATACGCGCGGCGAGGACGACATTATCCGGCCGGCCGCTACGGGGAGAGCCAGATCGCCGCGACGAGGTAGGCGAGGTAGAGCCCGAGGAGGCAGGCGCCTTCGATCCGTCCGAGTCGACGGCGGACGAGGAGCAGGACCGCGAGGATCGCGGGACTGGCGGCGGCGACCGGCAGGTAGAGGTGGGTCGTGGCGCGGCCGAGGGTGAGCGGCTCCACGAGGGCTACGAGGCCGGCATTGAAGCTCGCGAAGTGGATGATCGTGCCGGCGATGTTGCCCAGCGCGAGTTCGGGGCGGCCGCGGCGGGCCGGAACGACGACGCGTGCGAGCTCCTCGGCCTCGACGGTCGCCGCGAGAGCGGTGTTGCCGACGAGGGCCGGCGCGATGCCGAGGTGTCCGACGACGGTGCGCAATCCCTCGCTGAGCAGCAGCCCGCCGCCTGTGAGGATCGCCAGGCCGGCGACCAGACGGACGAGTGGATGGCGGACGCGGTCGTCGTCCTCGCCGCCGGCGAGCAGGTCGCGGCCCGATCGCGCGGCGCCTGTCAGGGCGATCGCAAACCAGACGAGGAGCGCGCCGCCCTCGATCCGTGAGAGGTTTCCATCGATCGCAAAGACCAGCAGCGGCAGCGGGCTGAGCGCGGTCCAGGCGGCGAAGCGGCGCGGCAGGCTGACGTCGATCGGCGCGATCAGGCCAGCAAGGCCGGCGACCCCGAGCGCGAGAAACGTCACGCCGCCGAGGAACGTGCCGGCGGCGGCCTCGGGCAGGCCCTTGGCGTTGATCGCGATCCCCGCGGCGAGGTTCTCCGTCTCGAAGCCGGAGAGGGCGACCGCCAGGACGAAGGGCGCGACGCCGAACCGCCGGCCGACGCCGAGCAGGCCGTCGACGAAGACGTCGGCGGCACCGACAACCAACGCCACGCCGGCGACCAGCGCCAGCAGCCCGGGCAGAGTCCCCACGCGCCGGGCGTCCCGGTCGGCCTAGGTGCCCGCGGGTGGGTCGGGATCCTTCGTCTTGCGCTGAAGGTCCTCGAGGAGGGCTTCGGCCTTGGCGCCGGCCTGGGCGATCTGGTCGTGGTAGCGGCCGCCGGTCCGTTCGTCGGCGAGCTGCCCGGCTTTCCGTACGGCCTGGTTGACCTCGTCCTGGTGCTCGGCGGCCGCCTCCCTGGCCATGTCGGTCAGGTCCTTGAGCTTGTCGGTGAGTCCCATGATTTCCCGTCTGTCGGTGTCAGGGCTTCTGGTGTACCCGCGGCGATCGCCTTCACCCGCCGGAGGAGGCGAGTGCGTCCGTCATCGGTCCACCCCGAGCAGGACCGCCGCCCAGTCGCCTTCGTGGCGCCGGTCGAGCTCGAGCAGCCGGTGCCTTTGGGCGAACACCGCGGTGACGGCGTCGACCTGGTCGTGGAGCAGGCCGCTCGCGACGAGCCGGGTCGGCGGCTCGGTCATCTTGACGGCGAGATCCTGGAGCAGGGGACCGAGCAGGTTGGCGGTCATCGTCGTCGCGTGTGGGATCTCGTCGCGGCGGAGGTCGAGCAGGCGAGCGTCGACGAGGGCAGCATTGGCGGCGGCGTTCGTCAGGGTCGCCGCGACGCTCTCCGGGTCATGGTCGACCCCGACGACCGGTTGCCAACCGAGCTGGGCGGCGGCGATTGCGAGGACTCCTGACCCACAGCCGATGTCCAGCAGACGACCAGCGGCTCGGCCGTCGGCCTCGAGTGAGAGGAGGAGCTCGAGGCAGAGACGGGTCGTCGGGTGGGCGCCGGTCCCGAAGGCCTGGGCCGGGTCGATCACGATCTCGATCATGCCTGGCCGGCGCGGGGCGTCGAGCCGCCCGAGCCGGGCACCGCCGCACGAAGACCCCTCGCCAGCCGCAAGCGTCGGCTCCCAGGGTGCGCGGATCCGGAGGCGGCCGGCGATCTCTGACGGCTGATGGAACTCCCGCCAGCGATCGGCCCAGTCGTCGGCGACCGTCGTGGTCGAGACGTCGAGCAGGGCGTCGCCGAGGACGGCCTTGACGTCCGGGAGATCGGGGAGGTCGCCGGGCGCCGCGTAGACGGCGTACTCGATCGATCCGTCGGCCAGCTCGACCTCCTCGACGCCGGTCGGGACGAGCGTCAGCAGGTCGGCGAGGCCGACCTCGGCTTGGGCTCGGTCGAGGCGGAGCGCCAGGCGGATCACGGGTCACTCGGCGGGGAATCGGCGCCGCGCGCGAGCCGGACGGACCGGACCATCGAACGGTTCACAGGCCGGTCAGGCAGCGTGCGGGCGAAGAGCCCGCTTGAGCTTGGCGAAGACCGACTCGTCGCTGTGGAGGTTCTCGTGGGTCATCGTCCCGGCGAGCTGGTCGTACAGCCGACGCTGGTCCTTGGACAGGTGGCGGGGGATCACGACGTTGACGACGATCCGCAGGTCTCCGGACCCACCCCGGCGAAGGTGGGGCATCCCCCGGCCGCGGAGGGTGAGAACCTCACCGGGCTGGGTGCCTGGTTCGACGTCGAGCTGGGTCGGGCCATCGAGGGTGGGGACCTCGACCGTGGCGCCGAGGGCGGCGCGGGGAGCGGAGATGTCGACGATCGTGATCAGATCGTCGTCCTCCCGGATGAACCGGTCGTCGGCCGCGACGCTGACGACGACGTGGAGGTCACCGGCCGGAGCGCCGGGCTCGCCGACGTGCCCCTTCTCGCCGATCCGGATCCGCTGACCGTCGGCGATCCCGGCGGGAACCTGGATGCTGACCTTGCGGCGACCGAGCCGACGGCCGCGACCGCGGCAGTCGTGGCACGGGCTGGATGCCGTGCGGCCGTCGCCGTCGCAAACATCGCAGGCGATCGTTCGCATCATCTGACCGAACGGCGTCCGGGTCACCGCCTGAAGCCGGCCGGCACCCCCGCATCGGGCGCAGGTCTCGATCGGCGTGCCGGGCTCGGCGCCATTGCCCTTGCAGTGGTCACACCGGTCGACCGCCTCGTAGGAGACGTCGAAGGCCCCGCCGGTCGCGGCCTGCTTGAGGTCGAGCTCGATCGCAGTGGCGACATCTCCTCCCGATGCCGGGCCGCCCTGCCGACCGCCGCCCCCGAAGAACGACTCGAAGATGTCCGAGATCGATCCGAAGGCGTCGAAGTTCGGGCTATAGCCACCTGAGCGGAGGCCGTCGTGACCGTAGCGGTCATAGGTCGCCCGGCGATCTGCGTCCGAGAGGATCTCGTAGGCCTCCGCGCACTCCTTGAACTTGGTCTCGGCTTCGGGGTCGTCGGTGTTGACATCGGGGTGGAGCTCGCGCGCGAGGCCGCGGAAGGCCTTCTTGATCTGGCCGGCATCCGCCTCTCGGCCGACGCCGAGGACTTCGTAGGGATCGCGTTGCACCTCTACCCCTCGGCGTAGACGTCGTCGACGAAACGCGATAGCTGGTGGGCCGCCGCGTGGACGGTGTCGATCGCCGACCCGTAGTCCATCCGGACCGGGCCGATCACCGAGACGGTGCCGAGCTTGCGCCAGGCGAGCCCGTATCCGGCGGCGACGACGGACAGCGACGTGAGCGCGGGAACTCCGTTCTCGTGGCCGATGCCGACGTACACACCGGTCTGGCCGAGGGCCCGGCGGAGAACGTCGAGGAGAGCGACACGCTGCTCGAGGAGCTCGAGCAGCTCGCCGAGCACGTCGACATCGGTCAGGCTGTGGGAGCCGAGGAGGCGGGACGTCCCCTCGAAGTAGAGGGTGTCCTCGACTGCTCCGGCCAGCCGGCGAAAGGCCGGCGCGAGCTGGTCGATGAAGCTCCGCTCGCGGGTGCTGAGGGTCGGGTCGGCGAGCCGCTTGTGGATCATCCGGGCGCCGAGGCCAAGGCCGTTGAGGCGGTCATTGAGGTACTCGGCCGCCCAGCCGATCAGGCCGGGGTCGACGGGGGTCTCGAAGTTCGTCGCGTACTTCGAGACACCGCCGGACGAGCTGATGATCACGACCATCACGACCCGGGGCTGGAGGGCGAGAACCTCGATGTGGCGGATCGTCGCGGTGTCGACCGACGGGGCCGACACGATCGCAAGGAGGTTGGTGACCTCCGAGAGGGTCTCCGTCGTCACGCGGACCGCCTCGTCGAGCTCCCGGCGGATCAGGGAGAGCTCGATCGCCGGTGCCGCGGCGACGGCGACATGGCGGTCGGCGAGGAGCCGGTCGACGAAGTACCGGTGACCCGCATCGGTTGGAACCCTCCCGGCAGAGGTGTGGGGGTGGGCGAGGAGGCCGTATTCCTCGAGTTGGGCGAGCTCGTTGCGGATCGTCGACGGACGCCAGGTGAGGGCCGGATCGGCGGCGATCGTCCGCGACGCGACGGGGGCGCCGCCCTCGACATACGCCTCGATCACCTTGCAGAGGATCGTCTCCTGGCGGGCGGTCAGCATCCTCGCCATTGTAGGAGCCGGACCGTACGGGTTGCAGGGACGACGACCGCGGCGCAAGGAGAAGCGATCCCCGAGAACTCCGCCTGCCGGCGGGATGCGACTGGGGCGAGCCGGAGTCGGAGCGACGGGCGGCTCGCCAGCGGGGAGTCCGGACGGCGCCCGGAGGAGCCCGTGTGGTGAATCGCCGTCGAAAGTAGTTGCTAACTTAAGCAAGTACTTCCGCAAGGACAACGTCAACGTCCGCTCTCTCCGCCGGGCAAGTCGGGCAAGACGAAGTCGATCCCCGGCCCCCGCGTGGGACCTGGGATCAGAGCGCGCCACAGGACGAATCGACCCGGCAGGCCGATTGCGGCCTCGAACCGAGCTGTGCTCAGAGCTCGAGCTCGGCGACGGCGTTGCGGATGATCCGCTTGCCGTTCTGGACGGCGACCGCCTCGACGACGAGACGATCCCCGCCGGCCTCGGTCACCTTGCCGGTGACGGTGATCTCCTGCTCGGGAAGGCCCATCCCGCGGAACTGGACCGACAGGCGCTTGAGCTTGTCCGGGCCGCCGGAGGCGTCGGTCTGGGCGCGGGCGAGGAGAGCCATCGAGTAGAGGCCGTGGAGGATCCGCCCGGGGAGACCAACCGACTTTGCGAAGTCCTCGTCGATGTGGATCGGGTTGAAGTCGCCGGAGGCGCCGGCGTAGCGGACCGTCACGTAGCGATCGGGCGTCACCTTGAGCTCGGGGATCTGGTCGCCGACATCGAATCCGGCCATCAGACCCCCCTGACGATGTTGGTCCAGGTGCCGAGGCAGACCTGTTGACCACGCTGGTTGTGGGAGACCGTCTCGAAGACGTAGAAGCCGAGCTCGCCGCGCTGGTCGATCGCCTTGACCGAGGCCGTCGTCGAGATCTCGTCGCCGGCGAGGACGAGCGGCCCCCACTCGAACTCCTGGGCGCCGTGGACGAGCATTGCGAAGTTGACGTCGACCTCCGGGTCGAAGAGAGCCGGTCCGACGGCCGGAAGGCCGTAGACGACGGCGAACATCGGCGGCGCGACGAGATCATCGTGGCCGGCGGCCCGGGCGGCGTCGAGATCGAAGTGGAGGGGGTTCGTCTCGCCGACGACGCTCGCGAACTCGCGGATCTTCTCGCGGCCGACGGCGTAGACCATCGGAGGGAACGTCTTGCCCACCGCCTGCGTCTGAACCGGCATCGGCGGCCCAGTCTACGCGGCGGGGAGAGCGGCCCCGGGGCCCGGGGGCTCGCGGTCGGAACCCCCGGGCCGAGCGGTTGTCGATTGCCTTCAGAAGACCAGCCCGTCGCCGTTGCCGGCGGCGACCGCCTCGAGCTCGGGATCGTCGACCGGAACCCGGGAGCTGAGGAACTGGACGCTGTCGGCGATGATCTCGACGGCCTGGCGGCGCTGGCCGTCGGTCGTCTCCCACTCGCGCCATTCGAGGCGGCCGTCGACGGCGACCGGCCGACCCTTCTCGAGGAAGCTGTCACAGGCCTCGGCCGACGGGCCGAAGACCGAGACGTCGAAGAAATTCGGCTTGTCGTCCCACTCGCCGGTGTCGGGGTTGCGGCGGCGGGTGTTGCAGGCGACGCGCAGCCTGGCGACGCTGGTCCCGGACGGTAGGGAGCGGAGCTCGGGGTCGCGAGTGAGATTGCCGAGCAGGACGACACGGTTGATCGTCGGAGCTGACATTGGGCCTCCTGGGAGTCGAATGCAGGGTCGCAGCGAACCTACGCCCGGCTTGGGACGGGACTTGTCGATCGGCGACCGATCACTCCGGACGGGAGGCGACAATCACCCCCGGCGGGAGGCGACCGATCTCCTCGATCGGCAGGAGATGGACGATCTCGGCGGCCTGCTGGTCGTCGACGGCACGTTTGACGGCGCGCGTCGCGGCGGGGGTCGCGTAGTAGACGACGGCTCCGACAAGCCGTGTCCGGGCCCAGCCGCGGACGATCAGGGCGAGGCGGCGGGGCGCCTTGGCGGTGAGCTCGACCTCGATCGCGACGGCCTCGGGGCCGGGCTGACCGACTTGACCGGCCGGCCAGAGCACGAGGTCGGGCCGATGGCGGGCGGGGAGTCCGTCGGGGCCACGGCCGACATCCGGGCTGGCGAGGGGGCGACCGGAGTCTGACTCCCAGCGGCGGAGCTCGCGCTCGCCGACGACGGTGAGGTCGGGATATGCTCGCTCGAGGGCGACGGCGGTGCGGGCGACCTCGCGGAGGTGGAGGAAGCCGCCGGGACTGACGCGGGCGAGGGGGAGGTCTGTGAGTCCAGCGGCGCGGAGGCCGGCGGTCGTGGCGAGGTAGAGCGCCGGCTGACCGTGGAGCAAGCGGACGGCGTTGATCGTGCCGGCTCGCTGGGCGGCCTGGAGTCGGGCGCGGGCGCGGGCCGGTGAGAGGTCGAAACGTTCGCTGACCTCAGCGGCAGCGGCCGCGCCGATCCGGGCGATCCAGTCGAGGATCGCGTCCTGGGTGGTCGCATCGGTGGTCATCTTGTGGTCCTTTCGTAGTGGCTGCATGGATCAGCCCGGAAAACCCCAGCCCGCCGGTGACGGCGCGCTGGAGTCCGGGCGGGAGCGGCAACGCGTCGCGCTCAGCTGGAATCCGTCGGCCGATCAGGACGGCCGCGGCGGTTGGGTCAGGGGTGGTTGATCTGCGTGATGGCGGCCCGTCCGCGGCCTGCGTCGATCACTGCCGCAGTCCCGGTGGGGAGCGTCCTGATCAGGTCGGGATCGATGACGTACTCGCGATCACGAGTCCGGCTGCCGTCGCCGTTGGGGGTGTTGCGCTCGACGGTCCGGGTGGTGCTCCAGACGGGTGCCCGGCCACCGACGCGGGCGATCAACTCGGCCGAGTCGGGGACGGTCTGGCGATGGGCTACGAGTGCTGCGATGTTGCCGAGGACCTGGTCGAGGAGACCGGGAGCGGCAGTCCGCAGGTCGGCGAGCTCCTGGGTGGCCAGGAGCAGGCTGAACCCGGCGGCCCGAGCCCGTCCGAAGAGGCGGGCGACACCATCTGCGGCGATCGCCGAGAACTCGTCGATCACGACCAGGGTGGGAGTCGGGTCGTCCTGGAGGCCGGCGGCTACGGTGAGCAGGTCACCGACGATGGCGGCGGCGAGCATCCCCGCGAGGAGGGGAAGCCGGTCGGCGTCGAGCCGGAAGTAGACGACCGCCCGGTCGCCCACAGCTTCGAGGAGGTCCAGTGCGGGACGGTCATCGTCCGGCTCGAGCCACGGACCGAGCTCCGACTCGGCGAGGATCGCCAACCTGTCGCGGGCCCCGGAGAGACCGGCCCGCTGACGGGGGTCGAGGGCGTCGAGGTAGTCCCAGATTCGCCGGGCGTCGGCCTCGTCGGGGAGACGTCTGGCGAGGACCTCGAGCGATTGGGGATCCATCAGGTCAACGAGACCCGACGGTGTCGGCGTCCGGCCGGCTGCGCGGAGGGCCCGGACGGCGTGTCCGAGATAGCGCTGGGCCTGACGGAGGTAGTGGGGTTCGGTGTAGTTCTCGGCGGCGAGCGCCTTGTCGGCGACTTCGCCGTCGGTTCCATGGGCATAGGGGTTGTAGGCGGTGGGCCCGGACGGGGTCCACTCGACGAAGCGGCGGCCGTTGCGCAGGGCGGCCGCGCGAGCCTGATCGCGGAGGAGCAGATCCCCCTTGGGGTCGACGATGACGGCGCCGTGGCCGGCGTCGATCGCGCGGGCGAGGACCCACGCGAGGGTGACGGTCTTGCCGGAGCCGGTGGCTCCGACGACGAGCGTGTGGGTGCCGCTGTAGGTGCCGAGCGGGAGGCGGACGACGGCGCGGTTGGCGTCGAGGCCGACAGCGAGACCGCCGGCATCGAGGGTCGGACGGCGGCGGGAGAGGTGAGCCGAGACGAGGTCGAGGGGCCCGCGTCGGGCGAGTGCCCGCTGGGCGAGGTCACCGCCGTCGTTGAGATCGGCGCGGTGCCAGCGGGCGCCGATCAGGGTGGCGATGGCACAGACGGCGGCGAGCTGGGTGACCGGCCAGGCGAGGATCGTGGCGGCGAGCGACCAGGTCCAACGGAGACCGGCCCAGCGGAGGACTACTGCGAGTACGAGAGCGGCGAGGGGGATCGTGAGCAGCGAGGTCATTTGGGACTCCTGTCGTCGGGAATGCGGCGGCCCGAACGGGCACGCCGGTGGATCAACCGGGGCGCAAAGCCCACGGAAGCTCGGTTGGCGCTCCGCACGGCCGGTCGCAGGGCGACGGCGGGGAACGACTTAATGGGCGGCTGCCGCCGCCGAGATCTGGGGAGTGAGGTGCTGCTGGGGGATGCCGGAGCCGGCCGGGCGGGCGGGGGCGAGTCCCGTCAGGGCGACGCGGATCCCATCAGGCAGAGGGCGCCGGAGGGGCGCCGAGGAGAATCGGACGGTGGCCGGGCTGGGGGCGCCGGCGGGGCGAAGCGGAACTGGCGGGTGGCCGGAGGTCAGCCGAGCCGGTAGCCGACACCCCAGACGGTGACGAGGAGGCCGCGGTGGTCGCCGAGCCGGCGACGGAGACGGGCGACCTGGGTGTCGACGCGTCGGTGTGGTCGAGCGGAGCCGGGATTCGAAGGCCTGACGCGAGGATCGACCGGGATCGCCTGGAGAAGCTCCAGCTTGGTGAAGACGCGTCCGGGGGCGCTGGCCAGCCGGGTGAGCAGCTGGTACTCGACGGGAGTCAGATCGAGCGGCTGACCGGCGAGGGTGACGGTCCGGGCGAGGGTGTCGATCGTGATCGGACCGACGGTCAGTCGTATCGTGTGCGCGGCGGTGCGGGCGAGGATCGCGACACGCGCGACGAGCTCGGTCGGACGGAGCGCTCCGGCGAGGACGTCGTCGGCGCCGGCGGCGAAGGCTGCGAGGATCGCGCCGTGTTCGTCGGTGGGGACGAGGACGAGGAGCTGGCCGTCGAAGTCGATCGGAAGCTGGGTGTGATCGGCGATCACGACGGTGCCAGCCGGGATCTGGCGTTCCGGGTCGAGGATTGCCCGGTCGCCCGCGAGAACGGAGTAGCCGCGGGCGGCGAAGGCATCGAGGATCTCGGCTCGGAGCCGCGGATCCGGATGGACGACGACGATGCGTCCGGGATGTGGCGGGTCAGCCAAGTTCGACCTCGTGAGGAGCGAGGCCGAGGCCGTTGCGGGCAATCAGGCCGAGGACGTCGGTATGGACCCACGGGGTCGGACGGCGGGTGCCCTCGTCGTTGAGGAGACCGACTCGTCGGGCGAGCCAGCTTGTCTCGCCGGACCGGCGACCGCGTTGGTCGTACTTGACCCGGCCGCAGGCGAGGGCGATCGCGCTGAGCGACAGGCCGCGACGGATGCTGGCATCGACGACGGCCTCACGGAGGCGGCGGTTGAGGACGATCGGGCTGGTGCCGAGGCGGCGGAGCTCGAGGCCGAGGGTCGCGACGGAGACCGCCGGATCGCGGAGGTGGCGGGCGATCGCGGCGGCGTTGATCGAGCGGACCGGCTCGTAGTCTTCGAGAGCACCGACGACACGCCGGGAGCTGACGCATTCACCGGGGCCCTCGGCGCCGGCGGGCGGTCGACGAAGCCAGCGGAGCTCGGGGAGGTGGACGGCGGAGGACTCGATCGGGGCGAGATGGAAGCGGATCCCGTGGGGGTCGGTGAGCACCGGTTCGTGGTCGCCGGTTGGTGCTTCGGGCGGAGCGAGCGGGCGGCGGCGGAGGTCGTCATCGGTCAGCGGCCGGGCCCGGCGGCGGGGATCGGCGAGGTAGATGTCGGTCACGACGACGGCGTTGAGATCGGGTTCGTCGGAGGTGAGATGGGCGACGAGGCGGGGGTCGGCGGCGTCGGCGACACGACGGTCGACCACGAGGCGGGAGCCGTGGGCACCTTGGAGGAGAACGACTTCGCGGTCGGCGTAGTCGGCCAACAGAGCGGCCGGATCCCGAGGGGCCGGGTCGGCGGGAATCGGGGGGCGGGTCAGCGTCGGGTTCATCTCTCTCCTCGCGGTCTCACGGGACGGGTGCCGATCACTCCGCCGAGGCTCAGCCGTCGGGACGCCCCGCGAGGTCGATTCGTCGGACCGGCGACGGTCATGTCCGTGTCGACGAACGAGGTGTGCGTGGATGACGAAGGCATGGAGGGCGGAAGGGTGGGGTGGAAAGACGCGGCAGCCGAGGGGGGTCTGGGAGTCGAGATGCGGGATGAGGGCTGGTTGCGAGGGCGGGAACGTCCGGTCGAGGACGAAGGCCTTGGCGTTGGCAAGGGCGGGGACGTGAAGTGGAGGACGAAGGCTTGGCGAGCTGCGAGCCGGCGATCGATGACGAGTGGCGGAGGCGTGCGGGGAGGCGAGGTCGAGAGCCGCCGGAGAGGGCGAGCCGGGAGAGGTGGGTGGGAGCGGGAGGGCGACGATGCGAGGGGGAGTGAGTGCCGAACCTAGATCGCCATGGCGCCGCCCCAGATGTGCCGTCGCGGGCGACTGCCGGATCGGTCAGGGGAACAGCCGAATTCGTCGGGGTGATCGCATGCGCACGGGGGGCGGCTGCACCCGCCGAGTCGGACCCGACCGGTTCACCGACGGCGGCCCGGGCGCTCGGCGTGGGTCCGGGACGCGGACCGTACGCCGCAACCCTTGGCTTCCGCCCCGGCGAGTTGCCCGACCGCCGGTATCTATGCGCCGGAGCTCAGCACCGAGGCGCCGGCAGCGCAGCTCACGGCCGGGACGCCAGCACCAGAGCTCAGTCCCAGAGCGCCAGCGCCAGAGCGCCAGCGCCAGAGCGCCAGCGCCAGAGCGCCAGCGCCAGAGCGCCAGCGCCAGAGCGCCAGCGCCAGAGCGCCAGCGCCAGAGCGCCAGCGCCAGAGCGCCAG
>JAXDHV010000015.1:0-147342 GCA_034664295.1 Solirubrobacteraceae bacterium
CCACGAACGACGTTCGCGAACAGCGTTCGCAAGCTGCGCTCGCGCGTTGCACTGGCCGAGTCCATCGCCTCGAGCCCCGCAGTCAGCCGTGCGCGAGGCAATCACCAACCAAAACCGAGACGCACCACTAGGCATGACGTCGCGCCGGGGCGCTCGGGCGGTGTCCCGGGAGTGGGCGCAAAGGCTCGGCTAGACTGCCGGCGGTGAGTTCAGCCCCGGATGCCAAGACCCAGATCGAGACGGCGATCGCCCGTTTCATGGAGGAGGTCCCGGCGCTCAAGCCGTTGAAGCTGATCTTCGCGATGGAGTTGCGGGGTCGCGGCGACGTCCAGCAGTTCCGGGTCGAGCTGCCCGGCCCGAAGATCACCAAGGACTCCGCGCCGGATGCGAAGGTCCGCGTCGAGATGGCGCGGGCGTTCTTCAACGAGATGGCCAAGGACGCGAGGATCGCCGACTGGCAGGACGCCTTCCGCTATGGGCAGGCCAAGGCCCACGGGGTCCCGCAGATCCTCCAGCTCGTGGCCCATGTGGTCGAGCTCCAGGAGGAGCGCAACCGGCTCCGCCGGGCCAAGCACGCGAAGTAGGCAGACGCCGTACGTTCCGGCGAAACTACTTGCTTGAGTTTGCAACCGGTTGGGGCGGCGGGGGTCGGGGATCGCCTCAGGCGTCGGTCGCGCCGCGGGGTGCGTAGCGGTGGTGGAGCATCAGGACGTTGCCGTCGGGGTCCTGGAAGGCGGCGTTGTGGCAGACGCCGCTGTCGAACGCGTGCGTGAAGACGACGCCTCGCGACTCGAGCTCGGACCGGGCGGTCTCGATGTCCTCGACGCGCAGGGCGATCGGTGAGGACTGGGCCTGGAACTTCCGGCCGGTTGACGTGAGGTCGATCACCTGGAGCGTCAGGTTCCCGGTTTCGAACTCGGCGCCGGGGATCCTGTCGTAGACGGCCGAGCAGCGGAGGCCGAGGACGGTCTCGTAAAAGGCGCGGGCCGTCTCGAAGTCGCGGGTCGGCACGGAGATGAAGTCGACGCCGGTCACGACGGGTGTCTGCGGCGGCTGCGGCTGCGGCGGGGGCGGCGGGGGCGGAGGCGTCATCGGGGCTCCTCGGTTGGCGGTCGGGGCTGGTCCTCGCGAGGGTTCTCGGCTGGGCCCCGAGACGGGTCGGCGCCGCCGGTCGCCGGTGGGGATGCCGGGGGGGCCGCCATCAGCTCGACCCGGTGGCCTCCGGGAGCTCTGAGGAACGTCCGGGGCGAGCCCCAGTGCTCGGTGCGCGGGACGACCTCGTGGCCGGCGGCTCTCAGGCGACCGACCGTCGCCGGGTAGTCGGCAACGACGATCGCCACGTGACCTTCGTGCTGCGTGGTCGGGTGCTCGGTCCAGAGCAAGTGGATCTGGGTGCCGTGGCGCTCGAGCCAGGCCGCTCGATCGGCGAGCGTGGGGGGAGGGTCGACGAGGACGAAGCCGAGCTCCTGCCAGAACGCCGTGGCCGCGGCGGCGTCGGCCGGAGCGGTCTCCAGGGCGACGTGCGCGATCACCCCGCCGACGCTACCACGCCCACCCCCCGCTACCACGCTCACCCCCGCTACCACGCTCACCCCCACTGCCACGCGCGTGTCGCGTCAGGTCGTGACGCCGAAGTCCTGGGTGTAGGTCCCGCCGGGACCCGCGCCGACGACCCGCGGGGCGGAGGCGGTCGCCCCGATCCCGGAGTCCCGGAACTTCGGGTTGAGGATGTTCGCGCGGTGTCCGGATGAGTTCATCCACAAGGTCACGATCGAGGCGGGGGTCGACTGCGATCCGGTCGCCGCGGCGATGTTCTCGCCGATCGTCCAGGCGCGATTCGGCTTGAGGTACCCGACGGCGGTCATGCGCGACTGCGGCGTGCTGCCGGATGGGCTGACGTGATCGAAGTAGTTCTTGGCGACCATGTCGGCCGAGTGCTGGGATGCCGCGGTGTCGAGGGCGGCGTTGGGCCGGAGCGCCACGAGGTGAGCCGCCGTCCGTTCCTGGTTGATCAGGCAGAGGGTCGCGGCGGCGATTCGGGCGAGGTTCGTCGAGGACGGGACGAGGTTCGAGTCGGCGCAGACGGCGGCCGCCCGAGCCACCGAGTAGCTCGCCCCGCGGCGGTGACTCGCGAACGCCGGGACGACCGGCAGGGCGGAGCTCGCCACGGTGGCGCTGAGAACGAGACCGGCGATCAGGGCACCACGACGTGGGCGCGGGGAGAAGCGAGGCATGGTGAGACCTCCGGATGAGGGACAAAACGACCCGGTGGCGCGGATGGCGGCGGGGTTGGCCTGCTCTCGACTGAAGGAGAGGGGCGCTTGGCTACAGGTCAGGAATCGGAGCCCCCGCCGGACGGGACGAGTCGGCGCACGATTCGTCCAACGTCCGTCCAGCCCGCGCTACGCTTGGCCGGTGACACGCGCCGAGGCTGAACTGGACTGCGCAGCGCGCAACTCGGAGTCCGACCGACAGCCGGGTGCCCGGTGGCTGGTTCGCGAGAAGTCCCCCGGCGATTGGGGAGCCGTCCGGGTCGTGATCCCAGGATTGAGCGGACGCGGACCGATCGGGCCGCTGAGGACGACCACCGGGTCGGGTCCGCGGCCGGAGCACCCGCCGGATCCCCGGCCGGTCCACAACCCCTTCTGGGGTCCGGGGTGAGCGAACCCGACGGCGGCCGGGCGGCGTGGCGGCAGCTCGACGTCGAGGTCGGCCCGGGCCGCTATCACCTCCCGCCCCAGGCGCCCCGGTTGGCGATGCGGTTGCGCCGGGCGGCGGTGATGCGGGGCTACGAGACGGACATGGGCACCCCGGGTGTGGCCGCGGTCACCCTTACCATCCACGACCGGCCGCGGCCCGGACACACCCCCCTGGCCGAGGACGAGCTCCCGGACTTCGACGTCGATCACGACGGATCGATCCGTCCCCGGACCGCCTGAGGACCCGCGGTCGTCGGGCGAGGGCCGGGGCCCCGGCGGCCGGCGCCCGGCGCGTCAGCGCAGAACAGCCTGCTCGGGGTCGTCCTCGTAGAGCTTGATCACCCGGACGCCGCCGGCCGGGCTGCCCTCCTGGTCGAGGGCGGCGAGGCACAGCCGGCAGAGGACGCACTCGTCGAAGTTCGACTCGACCAGCCGGAGGGTGCCGTCGTCCTCGGCGGCGAAGATGTCGACCGGACAGACCTCGACGAGCTTGGCGACGAGCCGCGGGTCATCGGCCACGGCGTCGTCGGCCTCGACCTTGATGAAGAGGGCGCTCACGCGGCGCTCCTCTCGTCGATCTTGGCTTGGATCAGACCGGGGATCTGGGAGATCTCCTCGGCGACGTCGATGCCGGCCTCGGCGAGGCGGGCGATCTTCTCGGCCGCGGTGTCCTCCTTACCCTCGACGATCGTCCCGGCGTGGCCGAAGCTCATCCCGGGCATCTCGTCCATGAAGCGGCCGGCCATGAAGGCGACGATCGGCAGGCGGGAGTCGTTCTCGGAGACCCAGCGGGCGAGCTCGGCCTCCATGCGGCCGCCGGG
Organism: Solirubrobacteraceae bacterium; assembly: GCA_034664295.1. GTDB lineage: Bacteria > Actinomycetota > Thermoleophilia > Solirubrobacterales > Solirubrobacteraceae > Palsa-513. Next base: position 3,521 of record JAXDHV010000015.1, read on the forward strand.
CTCGGTGTAGATCACGATCCCCAGGGTCTGGGGGTCGGCCTCGAAGAGGGGCATCAGCTCGGCGTAGGTCGACCCGATGATCGCGTCGCCGCCGATCGAGACGGCCGTCGACTGGCCGAGGCCGGCGGCGGTCAGGGTCGAGGACATCTCGGTGGTCATCCCCCCGGAGCGGGAGATGACGCCGATCGGACCGGGCGAGTAGGCCTGGGCGGCGTTCTTCGCGGGTCCTCCGATGCCGCCCATCTTGACGATGTCGGGGACGATCATGCCGAGGCAGTTGGGGCCGATGATGCGGGCACCGCGGAGCGTGGCGAGCTCGACCATCTGGGCGACGTCGCGGCGGGGGATCCGCTCGGTGACGATCACGATCAGCTTGACACCGTTCTCGATCGCCTCGACGACGGCGTCCCGGGTGAAGGCGGGGGGGACGGTGACGACCGAGCCGTCGATCGGCGCTCCGTGGTTCTCGACGGCCTGGGCGACGGTGTCGAAGACCGGGACGCCGTGGACGTCGCGGCCGAGCCGGCCTGGCGTGACGCCGCCGACGATCCTGGCGCCGGCGCCGTAGTCGAGGCACTCACGGGTGAGGTTGACGGCCTCGCGGCCGGTGATGCCCTGGACGATGAAGGTGGTGCTCGCGTCGATCAGGATGCTCACGACGCAACCCCCTGGCCGGCGGTGTCGGGGTCCGTGGCGGCGGTCTCGCCGGCGGTGGCTCCCTGGATCTTCACGACGGCTCGACGGGCGGCCTCGTGCATCGAGACGGAGCGGTCGGCGTAGTCGATCCCGTAGCGGCGGAGGATCTTGAAGCCCTCCTCCTCCCAGGCGCCGGGGATCCGGAAGATCGCGATCTTCTCGGCCGGGTCGTAGCCGAGCTCGACGCAGGCCTTGATGACGCCGCGGGCGACGATGTCGACGCGGGTGTTGGAGACGATCGACATCATCACGGCGATCTGGTCGACACCGGGCTTCTGGAGGACGAGCTTGGCGAGGCCGCAGGCCTTGGCGACCGAGGGATTGCCGCCGATCTCGCAGTAGTTGGCCGGAGCGCCACCGTGGGCTCGGACGGCGTCGAAAAGGGTCAGCGATCCGCCGCCGGCGCCGATCACGAGGCCGATGTTGCCGTCGAACTCGGTGACGTTGCCGGCGACGCCGCGATGATCCTGGGCGTCGACGGCAACGCCTGCGATCTCGAAGGGCGTCGCCTCCCGAGCCTGGCGGGTCTCCTCGTCGCCGACGCCGAGGTCCTTGAGGAGCGCCTTCTGCCGGGGGCGTGCCTCGTTCTCCATGTCCATGTGGGCGTCGAGCGCGACGAACGTCCCGTCGGCGAGCTCGCCGATCGGGTTGATCTCCGCGAGCGTCATGTCGTAGTCGACGAAGAGCCTGGCGAGCCGGACGAGGATTGGGGTGAGCCGGTTGAGGCGGGTGCCGGTCACCCCGACGGAGGCGATCACCTGCTTGGCCTGCCAGTCGGAGAACGGGAGGATGTTCGAGAAGTGGCCGCGGCCGACGTGGTCGGGATGGGTCTCGGCGACCTCCTCGATGTCGATGCCGCCCATGTCTGAGAAGAGCATCACGGGCTGCTTGCGCAGGCCGTCCCAGACGACGCCGGCGTAGTACTCGTGGGCGACGGAGGCCCGCGGGTCGACGAGCACGCCGCGTGGCCTGTGGCCGCCGATCTCGAGCTCGAGCACGATCGCGGCATGGGCGCCGGCCTCGGCCGGGGTGGCCGCGAACTGGATCCCGCCGGCCTTCATGCGGCCGCCGGTGAGGACCTGCGACTTGATCACGATGTCGCCGCCGATCTCGCCGGCGATCTTGACGGCCTGCTCGGCGGTCGTGGCAAAGCCGAACTTGGTCACCGGTATCCCGGCGCGCTTGACGATCTCACGCGCCTCGTATTCGAAGAATCGCAATTGGTTCCAGTCAGGTGGGTCTTTCGGAGCGGCTGAGGATATCCGGAGCGTTGGCGGCGGGCAGAAGCGGCGCGGGCGTCGGCCGCCCGGCGGGGGACGGTCGGTCGGCGGGGAGTCGGTCAGCCCGCGTAGCGAGCGGCCAGCTCGGGGTCCTTGTCGGCGAGCATGTCGGCGAGGGTGACCATCACCTTGCACTGCTTCCAGGTCGCGTCGTCCTGCATCTTGCCGTCGATCATGTGGACGCCGCGGCCGTCGGGGATCGCCTCGAGGACCTTGCGGGCGAAGGCGACCTCTTCGGGGTCGGGGCTGAAGACGCGCTTGGCGATGTCGATCTGGACGGGGTGGAGCGACCAGGCGCCGACACAGCCCATCACGTAGGCCGACCGGAACTGGGCCTCGCAGCCGGCGACGTCGCGGATGTCGCCGAAGGGCCCGTAGAAGGGGAGGGCGCCGACGGCTGCGCAGGCGTCGACCATGCGACCGATCGAGTAGTGCCAGAGATCCTGCTGGGCACTCGGGCGGGCGGCCTCGGGCGCGTCGGGGTCGGGGTCGGCGATCACCCGGTAGCCGGGGTGGCCGCCGCCGACGCGGGTCGTGCGCATCCGGCGGGAGGCGGCGAGATCGGCTGGTCCGAGGCTCATGCCCTGCATCCGGGGGCTGGCGGCGGCGATCTCCTCGAGGTTTGCGACGCCGAGCGCGGTTTCGAGGATCGCGTGGATCAGGATCGGCCGGTCGAGGCCGGCGCGGGCCTCGAGCTGGGCGAGCAGGCGGTCGACGTAGTGGATGTCGAAGGCGCCCTCGACCTTGGGGATCATGACGACCTCGAGACGGTCTCCGATCTCGGTCACGAGGGTCGAGATGTCGTCGAGCGCCCACGGCGACTCGAGCGAGTTGACGCGGGTCCAGAGGGCGGTCGCCCCGAGGTCCATCTCCTTGGCGATGCGGACGAGGCCGTGGCGGGCGGCGTCCTTGCGCTCGACGGCGACGCCGTCCTCGAGGTTCCCGAGGAGGATGTCGGTCCGCCTGGCGATCTCGGGCACCTTGGCCGCCATCTTCTCGTTGCTGGGGTCGAAGAAGTGGATCATCCGCGACGGCTTGACGGGGATCTCGCGGAGCGGGTCGGGGGCGCCGATGGCGAGGGGATGGAGGAAGGCGCGGGGGTTGCGCAAGACGGTTGTCCTTGGTCGTCGCGGCGGAAGCTCGTCGAAACGGTAGCGACTCGGGGGGCGGCGGCGGGACGTGGCTGTGGGCGTTTCCCTTTTGGCCGGCATCGTGCTATGACGGTGGTGTGACCGCGCGAGCGCTCTTCACGGCCGTCGTCGTCGTCGTCGGGCTGGTCCTGGCAGGGCCGGCCTCGGGGGCGGCGGGCGGCTCGACGCACACCTGGCATGTGAGCCTGACGGGGCCGGCGCAGTTCGACCTGACGTTCGCCGAGTTGCGCTTCAAGGGTCCGGGGACCCAGACCCTGCGGCTCTCGCCGACGAGACCGGCGGGCCTCTACTTCGTCGCGGGAGCCGTCGTGCGCCATCCGATCTCCGGCGGTCCCCGGGCGTTGGTCCTCGTCGTCAACGAGCGGCCACGGGGCTCGCTCGCGCCGGATCGGTCGACGATCGGCTTCCACGTGACGGGCGCGACCGGGCTAGGAGCACCGGCCACCGTCCAGCTCGCGAACGCTTTCTCCCGGGCGGCCGGGTCGCCTTCGAGCCGGCGGCTCTGCGGCCTGGGGCAGGGCCATGGAGCGAGCGACCTCCGCGCTGTGCTGAGCGCCGGGGGCGGGCTCGCGGGATTCTCGACGGCGGCCGCCGTCGCCGAGGCATACGACGTCGCCTGCGGCCTGCCGTTCGATCCGGCCTTCGGACGGGCGGTGACCAGGTGCTCGACGACGAGCTTCGCGGCCGGGTGCTGTCCACCGAACGCGATGTGCGCGGTCCCGGCGCCGACCCCCACGCCGACTCCGACCCCCACACCCACGCCGACTCCCACGCCGCCGCCGGTTCCACCAGGCTGCGGATGCCCGTCGCCGCCGCCGTGTGCCGCTGGCTATGTGTGCCCGCTCGCGACGACCCGGGAGTTCAACCGGGCGATCGCGTGTCCGCTGGCCGGTTCGGCCGCGTTCGCGTGCTATTAGATCGTTGATCCCACGGCTGGCCGCCCGGCGGCGAGCGTGCTGTTGTTGTCTTCGGCGAAGTCATTGGTGAGGTTCCAGCGCTGTTCTTCGGACAGCAGCTCGGTTCAGTCAGCCGTCTGCCACTCGGCGCCAGGCGGCTGAGCGGTTGATCGGTGCGGTTATGCTCCCGGCGTCCCGCTGGCTCGACGCGGCGGGCCGCCGCGGGCGCAAGCCCGGCGTTCAGGCGGCCGGGCCGGCGTGGCGGTGTCCGTTGTCTTAGGCCGCCGGTTGGCGGTCAAGTGAGAGGGAGAACCCGATGAGCCAAGTCGAGACCGGCCAGGCGGCCCGCGAGTCGAGCGGCGGCCATCCGTATGGCCGCTACCTCGAGGAGTTCGAGGTCGGCGATGTCTACAAGCACTGGCCGGCGAAGACGGTCACCGAGTCCGACAACCACCTGTTCTGCCTGATCACGATGAATCACCACCCGCTCCATCTCAACGATGTGTACGCGTCGGCTTCCCAGCAGGGGCGCAACGTGGTCGTCGGGCCGCTCGTCTACTCGCTCGCGCTCGGGATGTCGGTCTCCGACGTCAGCGGGAAGGCGATCGCGAACCTCGCGACCGACGAGCTGCGCCATCCGGCGCCGGTCTTCCACGGGGACACGCTCTACTGCGAGTCGGAGGTTCTCGAGAAGCGGGAATCGAAGACGAAGGCGGACCGCGGGACGGTGCGCGTCCATACCCGCGTGCTCAACCAGGACGGCGTCCTGGTCGCCGAGTTCAAGCGCCTGGTGCTGGTCCCGCGCCGTGAACCTGGGGCTTCGTGACGCCCGCGATCTACCGGTGGTCCCCCCGAGCCCGACAAGGTGGCCGACAGCCCCGTAGAGTGGGGCCTTATCCCGTTCAACGCAGAGGAGTTATGTAAGCCGTGATCGAGACCACCGCCCCGACCAAGCACCAGCGGCTGATCGCTTGGGTCGCAGAGGTCGCCGAGCTCACGCAACCTGACGCGATCCACTGGTGTGACGGCTCCGAGGAGGAGTACGAGACGCTCTGCCAGGCGCTGATCGACGCGGGTACGGCGGAGCGACTGGCCGACGACAAGCGACCGAACTCGCTGCTCGTGCTCTCCGACCCGGCTGACGTCGCCCGGGTCGAGGATCGGACCTTCATCTGCTCGCAGGACGAGCGTGACGCGGGTCCGACCAACAACTGGCGCGAGCCGCAGGAGATGCGCGACCTTCTGAAGGGCCTCTTCACCGGGGCGATGGAAGGCCGGACGATGTACGTGGTGCCGTTCTCGATGGGTCCGATCGGTTCGCCGATCGCCCACGTCGGGGTCGAGCTGACCGACTCGCCGTACGTGGTCGCGAGCATGCGGGTGATGACCCGGATGGGCCAGGAGGCGCTCGACGTGATCGGGGAGGACGGCGAGTTCGTGCCGTGCGTGCACTCGGTCGGGATGCCGCTCGGCGCGGGCGTCGACGACGTGGCGTGGCCGTGCAATGCCGACAACAAGTACATCGTCCACTACCCGGAGACCCGGGAGATCTGGTCGTTCGGGTCGGGCTACGGGGGAAATGCGCTGCTCGGGAAGAAGTGCTTCGCGCTGCGGATCGCGTCGGTGATGGCGCGGGACGAGGGCTGGCTGGCCGAGCACATGCTGATCCTCAAGCTGACGTCGCCGGCCGGCGATGTGAAGTACATCGCGGCGGCCTTCCCGTCGGCCTGCGGGAAGACCAACCTGGCGATGCTGATCCCGACCATCGAGGGGTGGACGGTCGAGACGATCGGCGACGACATCGCGTGGATGAAGTTCGGCGAGGACGGCCGGCTCTACGCGATCAACCCGGAGGCCGGCTTCTTCGGCGTGGCGCCGGGGACGAGCGACAAGACGAACCCGAACGCGATGCTGACGGTCGCCGAGAACACGATGTTCACGAACTGCGCGAAGACCGACGACGGAGACGTCTGGTGGGAGGGCATGACCGATCAGGCGCCGGCGCACCTGATCGACTGGCACGGCGACGACTGGACGCCGGATTCGACGACTCCGTCGGCGCATCCGAACGCGAGGTTCGCGGTTGCCGCGTCACAGGACCCGGCGATCGCCGCCGAGTGGGAGGATCCGGCGGGCGTGCCGATCGACGCGGTCTTGTTCGGCGGCCGCCGGGCGGGCGTCGTCCCGCTGGTGTGCGAGTCATTCGACTGGGAGCACGGCGTCTTCATGGGGTCGACGATGTCCTCGGAGATGACGGCGGCGGCGGCCGGGACGGTCGGCAAGCTCCGCTTCGACCCGTTCGCGATGCTGCCGTTCTGCGGCTACAACATGGCCGACTACTTCACCCACTGGCTGAAGCTTGGGTCCGGGGCGCAGGCCGACACGCTGCCGCGGATCTTCTATGTCAACTGGTTTCGCAAGGGCGCCGACGGGAAGTTCCTGTGGCCGGGCTTCGGCGAGAACAGCCGGGTGCTGGCCTGGATCTTCGAGCGGTGCGCGGGATCCGTCGAGGCGGTGCGGACGCCGATCGGCCTGATGCCCGCCGACGGGGGGATCGACACCGACGGTCTGGGGATCGGGGCCGAGGAGATGGCCGAGCTGCTGCGGGTCGACGAGGACCAGTGGCGGGCGCAGCTGCCGCAGTTCCGCGAGCACTACGCGAAGTTCGACCGCCTGCCGGAGACGCTCACCGAGCAACTCGACGCACTCGAAGCGCGCCTGGCCTAGAGGGATGCGATCGGAGGATCGGCGGCGTGCGAGCGCCGTCGACTCCCTCGGCCGGCCGACGTAGCGCGCTTGCTGCTAGGCCGGCGCGATGTCCGCCCGCTCGTTCGCCGCTCCGTCAGCCGGGACGCCGGCTTGTTGGAGGCCGTTGTCGATCACGGCCTTGAACTGACCGGCGAGGTCGTGGAGCCGGATGTCCAATTGATCGTCGGGCAGACCGGAAGTCATGGCGTCGGCGACCTGCTGGCGGATCCCGGCGATCTGCTGCTGGGCGGCGCCGCTCAGATATACCGGCCCGGGGGTGCTCAGGACGTACTGGTAGGCGAAGGCGAAGCTGTCGCAGCTCGTGCAGTTGGAGTTCACGGCGACCGCGGCGTTCTGCGGGGCGACCGTGTCGGCGCTGTGAGTCACGAAGACGGCTTGAAACGCGGCCGCTGCGGCCCGGCAGCCGGTACAGCTCTGGCTCTGGGCTCGCGCGATGTTGGCCGAGGCCACCGTGGGCGATCCGGCCGATGCGATTTGGACCCCTGAGCGCAGCGCCGATGCCCCGTCGACGGTCACGCTCGCCAGAACAACGTGGTTGGCTCCCCCTGAGGTGTCGGCGGTCGCGGGGAGGGTGGCCAAGCCGGCAAAGACCACGGCGAGGGTGGGGACGGCCAGCAGACGCCGGGTCCGTGCGCGGCGGGGCGGGGACTCTGCTCTCGCCATGGCACGACCCATACCCCGCATTCCGCGCGAGAAAACGGCCACGCGGGGCCGGGCGGCGCGGGCGCCGTTCAGGGACCGACCGGGGCGGGGCCGCCACTGGCCGGTGCGATCGCGCCGAGCGGATCGGGGGCCGCGCCGTCGTTCGATTGGGGCTTGCCGGCGAGCGGGCCGCGCGATAAGCCGGAGCCGACCGGCTTGACCGGCGCACCGCCTGACACCGCGGCGCCGGTCGAACCCGACGGGCGACTCGAGGGGTGTGTCGCGACGACGCGGGTCGAGCCGGGAACGCGCGCGGGGGACGTCCGGCCGGCGGAGGTCGGGAGCCGCTTGAGATGAGCGGGAGCGGCGGCGCCGGGCACGAGCTTCGCATGACCCGGCGCCGTGGCGCGGCTCGAACCAGATGCGTGGTTTGAGTGTCGATGCGCGATGGGGCCGGAAGGCCGACCACCCGGAGTTCGCCGCCTGGTCGAGCCGGGGGCCCCTGCAGAAGCCGGGGAGGCGGCGGTCGCGGCGGCGCTCGCCGGGGAGAGCCCGCCGGCCTGCACGGCCGGGCTCGCGCCGACAACCGAATTGGAGAGGGAGGCGTTGGCGGGGGGGCGGGAACCCTGGCTCGTGGAGACGTTGCCCGCACGTGCGGCGAGCACGTCGGCTGCCGCGGCGACCGGGTGGGATACGGGGTGGGCTGGTCCGCCAGGTCGCAGCTCGGGGGCCGCGTAGACGGCGCCGCCGGCGATCGTGGCGGTGATGGCGATGACGGTGGCGGCTTTGGCTGCGACAGACAGTCCGGTTGCCGCCTTGGTCGTCCCGAGCAGGCCGGCGGCGAGGCCGCCGCCGTGGGAACCGGTGCCGCCGAGAGCGCCGTGGAGCATCGCCGCGGCTGCGGCGACCGGCAACGGCGGAATCATCGCCGCGATCGCAGCGGGCCGGGTGCGCATCACGGCTTCGAAGTCGCGGCAGCCAGCGCAGGTCCGCAGGTGCCCGCGGATCCGCGTCGCTCGGAGCGTTCGCCGGTCACCGTCAGACAGGGAGCGGCGGACGGCCTCACAGGACATCTCGCGGCCCTCCTGCATCTCCTGGAGGGCGCAGCGCGCCTCGTAGACGCTCTGCTTGGCGGCGGCCGTCGTCGAGTCCAGGGCCTCGGCCACCTCGGCGAACTCCAGTCCGCCGAGCTCGCGCATCAGCAGCGCACCGCGCTGGCGATCGGTCAGGGCTCCGAGGTCCTCGCTCAGCGAGCGAAGCCGCTCGCGCGACTCGACCAGGCCCGCGGCCGCCGGGTCGCTGATCTGCGCGGCGGCGTCGAGATCGGTCTCGGGTCGGCGGGCCCGCAGCAGCGAGATCGACTCGTTGTGGGCGATCCGGTACAGCCATGGGCGCAGGACGATCTTGCGCGTCTCGCCCGGCAGCGCACGCAGCGCCTTGATCATCGTGTTCTGGAGGGCGTCCCCCGCGTCGTGGCTGTTGCCGACGATCGAGTGGCAGTAGCGGTAAAGAGCCTGATGGTGACGTTCGAAGATCGCCGCCGCCGCTCCCTGGCTGCCGGCCGCGGCCAGACGAGCCAGGCGCGCGTCGGACGCGAGCCGAAGGGTGACCAGCGGCGGACGGACGACGGGCGCGACGATTGGGGCGCTCAGCGATTCCATGCACTCTTCATCGACAACGCGCTCCGGGGCCAAAAGTCAGGAGATGGATCGCGGCCGATCGACGGCCTGCGCGATCCGGACCCTGAGGATCGCAGAAGGGGCCGCCCACGACGCGTGGACGGCCCCGGCACTGCTTCTGGACGCTCGGTCGGACGGCGCCGGCACCGGCGCGCGACCTACTTGCCGCGGAGCTTGGCCGCCGCGGAGACGCACTTGCTGAACGGCGTGCCGTGCACTCCGGCGACGTGCTTCTTGCTCAGCGTCTTGCACGCCTTCGCCGAGCTGGTCTTCGTGCCGGCCTCGAGCTTCGCCATCGCGACGACGCACTGACTGAAGGGCGTGCCCGGGTGGCCGGCGAGGTGCGTCCTGCTCTCGTGCGAGCACGCCCGGCCGTAGGCCTCGCCGCGGCTGACGCCCGTCAGGCCCGTCGTCCCCGTCGTCCCCGTCGTTCCCGTCGTCCCCGTGACGCCCGTCACGTGGTGGCCCTGCCCGTGCGAGGCGCCCGAGCTCGACGGGACAGCGAACGCCGGGACTGCCGACATCGCCAGCACCGCGGTCAGCGCTAGCGTCTTGGTCTGAAATTTCATGGTTGCCTCCTGCGGCGACTGGGCGGCCTCACGGCGTGAGGTCCCGGGTTTTGCGCCCCCGCCTCACGACGGGTTTGCCGTTTTCGAGAGGTCACTGCCTCGAGCATCAAACGCTCGGACCGCCGTCCGGGTAAGGAGCTTTTCTGAGAACTTCCTCCGAGCGTGCCGAGACTTGCCGTCGTCCGGACGTGGGAGCATGCGCGGATGGAAGGTTCCGACGACGCCCCCCGGTACGGTCTGCGGCGACTGGTCGCCGGGCTGGGCGTGGTCGGCGTGCTGCTGCTGCTCGCCGCGGCACTCGGCTTGTTCCGGGGTGGCGGGGGCGGCGGGGCCTCGGGCAGCGCGGGGGCGAGCCGCCCGACGACGGCCGGCCACGCCACCTCGCAGAGCAGGCCCGCGTCGGGTCCGGCGCTGACCGGCATCCCGACCGGCCGGTGGGTCGCCCGGCCGGACTCGCCGCACGCACGCAGCGAGGTCTCCGCGGCGCTCGTCGGGCACACGGCCTACGTGGTGGGGGGCTTCGGGACCGACCTTCAGACCAGCGACCTGGTCGAGCGGCTGGATCTGCGGACCGGTCGGTGGAGCACGGGGACGCCGCTGCCGAAGCCGCTCAACCACATGAGCGCGGTCGGCTACGCCGGCTCGCTCTACGTCGTCGGCGGCTACTCGCGGCCGACCGACGTCAGCGCCGGGGCTGTCGGAGACTTCTGGCGCTTGGATCCCAGTACCCGGCGGTGGACTCCGATGCCGCCCGCTCCGCTCGCGAGGGCAGCGGCCGGCGCGGCCGTGCTCGGTCACCGGCTGTATGTCGCCGGTGGGCGCAGCGACTCGATGACGACGATCTCGACGACGGCGATCTTCGACTTCGACACCGGCCGGTGGTCGCTCGGCCCGCCGCTCCACCACGGCCGCGAGCACGTCGCGGCGGTCGCCGCCGGCGGCTCGGTCTGGCTGCTCGGCGGCCGGGCGCTCGGCCAGGGCAACTTCGCCGACGTCGAGCGCCTCCAGCCGGGTGGCGCGGCCTGGCAGAAGGAGCCGCCGATGCCACTCGCCCGCAGCAGCTTCCAGGCGGTTGCCGCAGGCGGGAAGATCGTCGTCGTCGGCGGCGAGGACGCGTCGTCGACGTTCGGCGAGGTGGACGCCCTCGACCCGGCGACCGGCCGGTGGACGCGACTCGCCGACCTCCCGCGGCCCCGGCACGGCCTCGGCCTGGTCGCCGACGGTCCGCTCGTCTTCGCGATCGAGGGCGGCCCCCACGCGGGCCTGACGACGTCGCGCTCGGTCGACCGCCTCCGCGTCCGCTGATCCTGCTCAGCCGCGCGGCCCCGGCGACCGGCTCAGCCGGCCGGCCCGGCGGCCCGCGCGGCGCTCGCGAGGACGCCGAGCGCCCACTGGCGCAGCGCCTCGTCGAGCATCGCCCCGTCGAGCGCGACGGCCCCGGCGCCGTCGCCGTCGCTGGCCTTCTCGAGCGCGGCGACGATCTCCCGGGCACGGGCGACGTCCTCGTCGCTCGGCGTGAAGATCTCGTTAAGCGAGCCGACCTGAGCCGGGTGGATCGCCCATTTGCCGTCGAATCCGAGCTCCCGGGCGCGGGTCGCAGCGGCCGTGAAGTGGTCGTCGACGGCGACCCCGAGGTACGGGCCGTCGATCGCCTGGAGGCCGCTCGCCTTGGCCGCGAGGACGACCGCGTCCCGAGCGCCGTCCCAGGCCGACCCGTCGGGGTGCGCGGGTCCGGGGGGGCGACGGCCGAGCGAGACGCTGAGGTCGGCGTAGCCGAGGATCAGGGACTCCAGCCGCCCTGACGCGCCGGCGATCTCAGAGGCCCAGAGGAGGCCGGCGGCGGTCTCGATCAGGGCCTGGATGCTCACCGGCCGGTCGGCTTGGGCCCCGGCCTCGACGCCGGCGAGCAGACGGTCGACGAAGGCGATGTCGTCGGGGCTCTCGGTCTTCGGGAGGATCACCGACGCCGGCGGGACGTCGGCGGCCGCCAGGGCGATCAGGTCGAGGTGGCACCAGGGTGACCCGGGCGCATTGACGCGGACGGCGATCCGGTCGGCCTGGTCGGGGTTGGCGGCGAGCGCGGCGAGGACATCGGCCCGGGCCTGGTCCTTGGCGGCGAGGACAACCGCGTCCTCGAGGTCGAAGATCACCTCGTCCACCTCGAGTGTGAGCGCCTTCTGGATCTTCCGCTCAGACGATCCGGGCACCGAGAGGCAGGACCGGCGGACGGGATGTCCCATCGCCGCTAGTGGGGGTCCTCGCCGGGGGTCGCCGCCGGCGGGCGGGACTCCTCGGCGAGCGAGGTGATCGCGAGGGCTCCCCGAGCAGCCTCCTCGAGGACCTCGGTGGCCTCGTCGAGCGAACGGGCGTAGAGCTCGACGAGCAGGTGCACGACGATCCGGTTGTCGTCCTCGTGCTTGTGGAAGCGGACGTGCGTGAAGAACTCCCGGACCCCGTGGTCGCCGAAGGCCGCATAGGACAGTGCATCGCCGGCGTCCGGACCCGAGCAGCTCTCGACCTCGTCGGCGTCGACGGTCACCGTGCACGAGGCGACCCACGGCGTCCCGGCGACCATCCGCTCCCACCGGTCCTCGATCGGCTCGACCCGGCCGTCCTGGAAGCCGAGGTGCGGCTGGTCGTGCATGCAGTCGAGGCACTGGACGACGGCCTCCTGGAGCTCGTCGACGACCTCGGCCCGCTCGCCGGTGTCCGGATCGATCTTGTGGATGCCCTCGTAGTGGACCTGGACTTCGAGATCCTGGGACCAGCAGCGGTAGCAACGCAGCCAGCTGCGGGGCTCGGCGTCCACGCGGGGGTCGGCGTCCACGCGTTTGATTCTATGCGCAGCTCGTACACGACCCGTCTGAGCGGCGTCGATCGCCCCGGGCTCGGTCCCTGGGGGCGTTCGGGCGACCGGGCTCAGCCGAAGGTGAACGAGAAGCCCTGGGTGCCGGGCGAGAGCTCGAGCGTCAGGCGGTGGCGGACGTCGTCGGGGAAGGATGCGACCGTGTACAGGCGCTGGGCGTCGACCCTGATCGACCCGCCGTGGACGTCGACCCCGTCCGGCGCGGGACGGCCGTCGAGCATCACCCGGACCCGCCCGAGCGCTCCGGCCTTCGGCGGGCTGAGCACGACGTATACGTTCTTGGCCTCGACCTCGGCGTCGATTCGCGCGCCCGCTCCGGCCACCGCCTGCTGGGATCCGATCGTCCATGTCCCGCCGTAGCTGAACCTGCTGAGGGGGATCGCTCCGGTGCTCGCCCGAGTCGTGTGGGTGCCGGGCGTCGGGTTCGCCGGGAGCCAACCGCTGGCCCGGTCGTAGCCGAGGTATGTCTCCGGCGTCGCCTGCTGGGATGGCGTGATCGCGCCGACCGGCCGGGCCTCGGAGCCGAGTGACGACCGCCCGGCCGCCGCCAGCAGGGAGCGGATCTTCGCCTCGGTCTGGGAGTAGTTGCCCTCGCCGAACTCGGCCGACCGGACGTGACCGCGGGCGTCGATCAGGAACTCGGCAGGCCAGTACTGGTTGCCCCAGGCGTTCCAGGTCGACATCTCGTTGTCCTGGACGACCGGGTACCTGATCCCCAGCGAGCCGATCGCCGACGAGACGTTGCCGGCGTCTGCCTCGAAGGCGAACTCCGGCGTCTCGACGCCGACGATCGTCAGCCCGCGGGCGGCGTACCTGGCATTCCAGGCCTCGAGGTAGGGAAGCGTCCGCAGGCAGTTGATGCACGTGTAGGTCCAGAAGTCGATCAGCACGACCCGCCCGCGAAGCCCGGCGAGCGTCAGCGGCGCGCCGTTCGCGGTGTTGAACCATCGCTCGGTCCCCGTGAAGTCCGGGGCCGGCCCGAGATCGGGGAGGCTCGGCGACATGCTCGCGGCCTGGGCGGCCGCGGACAGGAATCCGGAGGTCGGGTTGTGGAGGGTCGAGGCGATCCGGCTGGTCACGGCGTGGCTGTCCTCGAGCGACGCCGTCAGGCTGGCCTGGGGGATGTGCTTGGCGATCTGCTGGTCGAGCCGGACGTCGAGCTGGGTGAGGATCACTGCGGCGGTCAGGATCATCACGACGCCGAGCGTCCGCTGGACGGCGGGACCCCGCCCGGCGCTCCGCAGACGATCGATCACGCGCCGGCCGCCGAGCGCCAGGCACAGGAGGACGACCGCCGAACCCACGGCGTAGGAGAGCCCGACGGCGACCGATCGACCGGAGGCCGCGCTGACCGTTATCACGCCGGCGAGGATCGGCCCCGCACACGGGGTGTACACGAAGCCGAGGGCGCCGCCGACGACGAGGCCCGAGGCGAAGCCGTCGCCGCGTGTTCGTGGACCGAGGCGCGAGAAGAACGCGAGCGGACCTTCGAGGCGCTCGGCGAGGGCCGGGACCAGCAGGGTCAGCCCGAAGACGAGGAGGACGGCGACCGCGAACGCTCGCAGGGGATCCGATCCGAGGCCGACGCCGCCGGCGACCTTCGAGATGCCGACGATCGTGATCGTGAAGGTGGCCGTCAGGCCGAGCACGATGCCCAGCGGCCGGCGCCGGCCGCCGGCTCCGCCGGCCGAGAGGAGGGCCGGAAGGATCGGCAGGACGCACGGACTGAGCGCGGTCCCGGCGCCGGCGACGAGGGCGAAGAGCATGAGGATCAGCATCGCTTCACATCATCGGCGATCGCTCTGGCTGCCGAGTCGATCGAACCTTGCCAATCGATGAACACGGCTGGCCGCGACCACCGGGCCGTCGCGCCGGGCGGCTCGGCCCCGGCATGGATAACCTGCACGCGTGCGGCGAATCACGGCCCCCCTCACGGCTGCCCTGACGGCGGTCGTCCTCGGCGGGTGCGGCGGCGCCGACCAGTCGGCGCAGGTCAAGGCGGCGGTCCTCGCCTACGGGAACGCCGTCGCGGCGAAGGACTACGCCAAGATCTGCAGCCTCTTCGCACCGAACCTGCTCCAGCAGATGGCGTCGATCAACCTGCCGTGCACGACCGCTCTCGCCCGGAGCAACCTCCGGACCGTGATCAAGCCGACGTTGAGCGTCGTGAGCGTCAAGGTGACCGGCCAGAGCGCGGTCGCCAAGGTCCACACGGGCGCCGCCAACCAGAAGCCGGTCGACACGACGCTCGGGTTGGTCAAGGTCGCCAAGGGCTGGCGCCTGGCTTCCCTGACCAGTCCGACTCCGCCTGGGAAATAGTCCTCCCGAGCTCGCCGATCAGCGGCGGCCGGGCGGGTCCGGCTGGGGGTTGAAGGCCGCGATCTGCGAGGTGGACGAGAGCGTCTGCTGGGTGATGAACCTCTGGCTGGACACGCGCGGCGGCAGCGGCTGGGGGTTCAGAGCTGCCGCGGTCGACGCGGTCATCGCCGAGCATGTCGCGGCGAGCGCGGCGGCGCATGTCAGTCTGCGCCAGTTGTTGGTTGCGGGCATCGTGGATCCTTTCGAGTGGTTGACGTCCTCGCCCGCGACGGACTGAGACTCCGCCGGGCGAGAGCAGTGGGTGAGCTCCGACCAGGGAATGTCGATCGCTCCGACGTCCCCGGACACCTCCTCGGGTGGTCTGCGGCGACGTCCCGGTCAAGATATGCGCGAGGAGCCGGCACGTGTGTGAGGTCGCGCACACTCGCCGGGCAATCCGCGTGATATCCTGAACCTTACGTTCACGTAAGCTCTCAAAGGATCCGCCGATGGCAGCTCAGCCCAGCAGCAGCCCGGTCCCCAAGGTGCGCAGGAGCCTTGGCGTCTCGGCCGACCACGCCAACTACAAGTGGTGGGCGCTCTCCTGCACCAGCCTCGGGATGCTGCTCGCGGCGACCAACTCCGGCACCCTGATCATCGCCCTCCCGGACCTCGAGCGGAGCCTCCACGGCAGCCTGCTCGGTCTCGTCTGGGTGATCCTCGCCTACATGATCGCCTCGACCGTCCTCGTCCTCAACGCAGGGCGCCTGTCGGATCTGTTCGGCCGCAAGAAGGCCTATGTCGCCGGCTTCCTCGTCTTCGCCGCCGCCTCGCTGGGCGCCGGCTTCTCGGCTGACGTCACCCAGCTGATCCTCTGGCGAATCGTCCAGGGCATCGGCGGAGCCTTCCTCTTCGCCAACGCCGCAGCCCTCGTCACCGACGCCTTCCCCCGCGAGCAGCTCGGCATGGCGATGGGCGCGAACACGATGATCGCCGCCGTCGGCCTCGTCCTCGGCCCGGTGCTCGGCGGCGTACTCGTCTCGGCGTCCTGGGAGTGGGTCTTCTGGTTCAACGTCCCGTTCGGCCTGATCGGCGCCGTCTGGGGCGCATTGATCCTCCGCGAGCTCGCCAAGCCTGACGGCAACCGCGGCTTTGACATCCTCGGGACGCTGACCTTCGTCGTCGGCCTCACCGGCCTCGTCCTCGGTGTCTCGCGCGGCGGCCTCAGCGGCTGGAGCGACCCGATCGTCGTCGGCGGCCTCGCCGCCGCAGCCGTCCTTCTCCCGCTCTGGGTGCTGATCGAAAGTCGCGTCAAGGCGCCGATGCTCGACCTCGGGATCTTCCGCAACCGCCTGTTCGCCGCCGCGTCGGCCGCCTCCTTCATCAACGGCCTCGCCCGCTTCGCGCTGATGTTCCTCTTCGTCTTCTACTTCCAGGGCGCCCAGGGCGACGACGCGATCACCGCGGGCATCAAGCTGATCCCGCTCGCCGCCGGGATGCTGATCGCCTCGCCGCTCGCCGGGATCTACGCCGACCGCCACGGGTCACGCGCGCTCTCGGCGCTCGGCATGCTGACCGTCGGTGTCGGCCTCGCCCTGATGACGACGCTCGAGGTTCGCACGCCCTACTGGCAGAGCACGCTCTGGCTGACGATCGTCGGCGTCGGCTCGGGGATGTTCAACAGCCCGAACACGGCCGCGATGATGGGCACGGTCCCCGCCCAGCGGCGGGGGATCGCAGCGGGCGCGCGGATGCTCCTCCAGAACACCGGAGCAGTCCTCTCGATCGCCTTCGTGCTGGCGATCGTCACATCGGCGGTTCCCAAGGCGACACTCTTCAAGATCTTCTCCGGCCTCGCCCAGGGCCTCTCAGATCAAAAGCTGGCACCCTTCATCCACAACATGCACGTTGCCCTCTGGGTCCTCGCTGCGACATCCTTCGTGGGTGCCATGGTCTGCATGATGCGTCCGAGATTCGCCACGACCACGCCGCACACCGAACACGCCGCCCCGCCGGCGCCGCTCGGCGATCGGGTCGGCGAGATCGAGGTCGAGGAGGTGCTCAGCCGATGAGCACCGAGACGCTCCGGATCGGCGATCTCGCCCGCCTCGCCGGGACGACGGCAAGGACGATCCGCTACTACGAGGAGATCGGCCTCCTCCCGGACGGCGGCGCCCGGATGGCCGGGTCCCACCGGCTCTACGAACAGGCCGATCTCGACCGTCTGCTCGACCTGATGAGGCTCAAGTCGCTGCTCGGCGTCTCACTCGACGAGCTCAAGGAGCTGATCGCGGCCGAGGACGCCCGCGCCGCCCTGCGCAACGAGCTCAGCCGCGACGATGTCGAGCCCGAGCGCCGGCGAGCCCTCCTCACCCAGGCTCGCGACCTGCTCGAGCGTCAACTCGAGCTCGTCCGCCTCCGAGCCGCGGATCTCGACCGCCTCGAGGAGGACCTCGAAGGCCGGCTCGGCCGCGTCCGCGCCAAGCTCGCCGAGATCGACCCGGCTCCCGTAGCGGCGATCGCCGAGCGCTGAAATAATCAGGCGCCGTGGGTGACGTCGGAAAGCCACTGCGCGAAACCGAGCGCCCGGCGCCCGTGCCGCTCCCCGTGCCCGACCCCCAACCCGGCCGGCTGCCCTCGCCGCCCGAGGTCGCGCCCGCCCCGGACCGGCCATCGCCCACCCCCGCGTGACGCCGGAACCAGTCGCCCAGCCGCTCGTCGGCTTTCGCCGGTGGGCGGCTCGCAAGGGCGGGCTCTATTCGGGGATCTTCGTCGCCGGGCGATTCGTCTACAACCCGGCGCTCGCGATGATCGCCCCCCGCGCCCTGCCGATGCCCTGGCTGCCGGGTCACGATCGCAACGCCAAGTGCTTTGCCCTCGGCGGTCACGACGCTCCCCACGCGAGCTGCGGGTGCGGCTACTCGGCCTACTACGCCCTTCCGGCCGAGCCCGACCTTCCGGCGCCCGAGGCCGTCTGGGGGGCCGTCGTCGCGTGGGGGAGGGTCGTCGAGTGCGAGCGCGGCTTTCGCGCCGAGTTCGCCCGCCCGCTGGCCCTGCTCGACCGCAGGAGCCCGCTCGACCGGCAAGAGTCCGGACAGCGTCTCGAGCGGGCCGCCGACCGCTACGGGATTCCCCTGCTCGCGGCCGGCGAGCTCGTCGCCTATGCCGCGTGGCACGGCGAGCTCGTCGCCTGAGTCACCCGACGTCCTCGCGGGCCGGCCCGGCCGCCCGGTCCTCGAGGGATCCGACGACGCCCGCTCTGTCCTCCAGGGATCCGACGAGGCCCGGCACCCCCTGACCCGGCGGCTGTTTCGCCAGCCAGCTCTCGGCCGCCCGCAGTCCGCCCAACCGGCGCAGGCCGTGCTCGCCGTGCTCGGTCAGGTAGTCGGCCAGGGCTCCCGCACGCCGCGCGTGCGTCCGCCGGGCCGCGAGGTCGATCGACGCTCGGTGGTCCTCGATCGCGTCCGCCAGCGCCTCGATGCCGCGCGGGGGCGCTGTGCACGAGACCGCGAGGCTCGGTGTCGCCGACGATCCGGCCGCCGCGAGGGCCGCGCGAGCGTCGCGGAGCGTCTCCTGCGCCGGGCGCCCGACATCCGCCTTGGTCACGACCAGCAGGTCGGGGATCTCCATGATCCCGGACTTCAGGAACTGGAGCATGTCGCCCGACCCGGGCTGGAGGACGACCGCAACCGTGTCGGCGACCCCGGCGACCGCCGTCTCGGACTGGCCGACGCCAACCGTCTCGACGACGACCACGTCGAATGCCACGGCCAGGACCTCGGCGGCCGCCCGCGTCGCCGGCGCCACGCCCCCGAGCCTGTGGGCGGCTGCCGTCGAGCGGACGAAGACGCCGCGGTCGGCGGGATCGAAGACGATCCGGACCCGGTCCCCGAGCAGGGCCCCTCCCGACCGCTTCGACGACGGGTCGACGACCAGCGCGGCGACCGTCCGGCCGCGGGCCCGCCAGACCGACACGAGCGCCGAGACGAGCGTCGACTTGCCGACGCCTGGCGGACCCGTCACGCCGACGACGTGGCCGGCCGCCTGACCCCCGAGCGCGGCCGGCGAGACGGCCTCGAGCAGCTCTGCCGCGGCCGCCCGGTTGGCTGGAGTCGTGCTCTCGAGCAGGTTGAGGGCCGCCGGCGCGGCGCTCAGATCACCCTGGCGGAGACGGGCGCCGAGGTCCCCGCCGCTCACTTAGGCGTTCGCCTGCGCCCGATGGCGCTCGGCCACCAGCCTGACGATCTCCCGCATGATCGCCGAGAAGCGGAAGTCCTTCGGCGTGAAGACCGCGGCCACGCCCGCGTCCCTCAGCGGGCCGACGTCCCGGTCGGGGATGATCCCCCCGACGATGATCGGCACGTCCACCCCCCGGTCGCGGAGCGCTTCGATGACGTCTGGGATGAGGTCCCGGTGCGAGCCCGACAGGATCGACAGGCCGACCACGTGGACGCCCTCCTGGAGGGCCGAGTTCGCGATCTGGGCCGGCGTCAGGCGGATCCCCTCGTAGACGACCTCGAACCCCGCATCCCGCGCGTGGACGGCGATCTGCTCGGCCCCGTTCGAGTGCCCGTCGAGGCCCGGTTTTCCGACGAGCATCTTCAGCCTCCGGCCGAGCGCCTCCGACAGCCGGTCGACCTCCCGGCGGAGCTCCTCGAGATCGGCCGACGCCACCGCCGACGACGCGTCGCCGACGCCGGTCGGCGCCCGGTAGTCGCCGAACGTGTCGCGCAGCGCCTGTGCCCACTCGCCGGTGCTGACGCCCGCCCGGGCTGCCGCGAGCGACGCGACCATGATGTTCTGATCACCGGCCGCCGCCCGCCGCAGATCCTCCAGCGCGGCCTCGACGGCCGCCGGGTCGCGGCCGGCGCGCCATCGGACGAGCGCTGCGACCTGCTCGGCTTCGAGCTCTCGGTCGACGACCAGGATCCCGCCGTCGAGGTCGGCCGTCAGCGGAGACGGCTCGGTCCCCGTGAAGCGGTTGACCCCGACGACGGTCTGCTCGCCCGCGTCGATCCGCCGGATCCGCTCACGGTGGGAGTCGACGAGGGCCGCCTTCATGTAGCCGACCGCCGCAACCGCCCCGCCCTGCTCGGCGATCACCCCGAGCTCGGTCCGCGCGCCGTCGACCAGCTCCTCGACGAGCCCGTCCATCACGATCGACCCCGTGAAGATGTCCGGGTACTCGAGCAGGTCGGTCTCGAACGCGAGTACCTGCTGGATCCGCAGCGACCACTGCTGGTCCCACGGCCGCGGCAGTCCGAGCGCCTCGTTCCACGCGGGGAGCTGGATCGCCCGGGCGCGGGCGTCCCGGCCGAGCGTCACGGCGAGCGCTTCGAGGACGATCCGCTGGACGTTGTTCTCCGGTTGCGGCTCGGTCAGCCCGAGCGAGTTGACCTGGACCCCGTAGCGGAAGCGCAGGAGCTTCGGATCGCTCACGCCGTAGCGCTCCCGGCCGATCTCCTCCCACAGGGCGGCCATCGCCCGGAGCTTGGCGTGCTCCTCGATGAAGCGGACGCCGGCGTTGACGAAGAACGAGATTCGCCCGAACACGGCAGCCATCCGGTCGGCGTCCCCGTCGAGGCGCTCGCCGACCGCGTCGAGCACGGCGATCGCGTTGCCGATCGCGAAGGCGATCTCCTGGACCGGCGTCGCACCCGCCTCCTGGAGGTGGTACGAGCAGATGTTGATCGGGTTCCACTGTGGAACATGGTCCACCGTGTAGGCGATCGTGTCGGCGATCAGCCGCATCGACGGCGCCGGCGGGAAGGCGTAGGTCCCGCGGGCGAGGAACTCCTTGATGATGTCGTTCTGCGTCGTCCCCCGCAGAGCCGCCGGGCCGACGCCCTGCTCCTCGGCAGCGACGATGTACAGCGCGAGCAGCCACGGAGCCGTCGCGTTGATCGTCATCGAAGTGTTCATCTCGTCAAGCGGGATCCCGTCGAGCAGCTCGGCCATGTCGCCGCGGTGGGAGATCGACACGCCGACCTTGCCGACCTCGCCGCGGGCGAGCTCGTGATCGCAGTCGTAGCCGGTCTGTGTCGGCAGGTCGAAGGCGATCGACAGGCCGGTCTGTCCCTGGGCGAGGTTCTTCCGGTAGAGCTCGTTCGACGCCCTGGCCGTCGAGTGTCCCGAGTACGTCCGGATCAGCCAGGGTCGATCGGGGCGGCCGAGGCGGTGGGCGTGGCGGTGGGGGTCGGGGTGGGGGTGGGGGTCACCACTCACGCCTGCGATTGTAGGGTTCCCCGGCTGACCGTATACGGAGGCACTGACAGTGGAGACCTACGATCCGCGTCCCATCGACGTCCGCCATCTCGGCCGCGACCGGGTGATCTGCGCCTGGCTGGTCGACGACGTGATCGTCGACCCCGGCCCGACCTCGTCGCTGGACGCCCTGTTCGAAGCCCTCGGCCCGGTTGTGCCGCGAGCCCTCGCGCTGACCCACATCCACCTCGACCACGCCGGCGGCGCCGGAGCGATCGTCCGGCGCTGGCCTGAGGTCGAGGTCTGGGTGCACGAGCGGGGCGCCCGCCACCTCGTCGACCCGAGCCGTCTGATCGCCAGCGCGACGCGGCTCTACGGCGAGCAGATGGAGCGCCTCTGGGGTGAGATCGTCCCGGTTCCCGCCGCCAACGTGACGGTCCTGACGGGCGGCGAGACGCTCGGCCCGTTCGCTGTCGCGTACACCCCCGGACACGCCTCCCACCACGTCTCCTACCTCCACGGGCCGACCGGCCGGGCGTTCGTCGGCGACGTCTGCGGCGTCCGGATCCCCCCGTCGGACTTCGTCCTCCCACCGACCCCGCCGCCGGACATCGATCTCGACGCCTGGCGAGGGTCGCTCGACGCGATCGAGGCGTGGCAGCCGGCCAGCCTCGGCCTGACCCACTTCGGCGGCGTCGAGGAGCCGGCCGGCCATCTCGCGGCAATCCGCGAGGCGCTCGACCGGTGGGGGGAGCGGGCCCGGCGACTCGACGAGCAGGCCTTCGTCGAGCAGATGGCCGCCGAGATCGCCGCGGCCACCGATCCGGTCACCGCCACCCGCTACAACGGGGCGCTCCCGCCGGGTCAGAGCTGGCACGGCCTGGCCCGCTACTGGGCCAAGCGCGCCGAGGTCGAGACCCCAGGGCCGTCGAGCTAAGCTCGGAGGCCTGATGCCGGCGACGATCGAGCTCCCCCGCACCGACGGCCCCGGAACCGGCATGGGCGGCTCGTGGAAGGTGATCGTCCGCAACGACAGCCACAACACCTTCGACCACGTCGCGTCGACCCTCGCCCGCGTGCTCCCCGGAGTCACCCTCGACGCCGGGTACGCCCTGGCCGACACGATCCACAACAGGGGCCTCGCGATCGTCTGGACCGGTCACGAGGAGGCGGCCGAGCACTACTGGGAGTGCCTGCGGGACGCCGGGCTGACGATGGCTCCGCTCGAGCGGGCGTAGGCCAACGGGCTCGGCTGATGTCCGACTGGGACGATGTCCGCCGGATCGCGCTGGCCCTTCCCGAGGCCGTCGAGGACACCTCCCGCGGTCAGGCGTCGTGGAGCGTCCGCAGGAAGGGCTTCGTCTGGGAGCGCCCGCTCCGGGCGGGCGACCTCCGGGCGCTGGGCGACGGCGCCCCGACCGGGCCGATCCTCGGCGCCCGGGTCGAGCACCTCGGCGCGAGGGAGGCTCTCCTGGCTGAGGACCCGGACGTCTTCTTCACGACCCCGCACTTCGACGGGTATCCCGCGGTTCTCGTCCGTCTCGAGCGGATCTCCGTCGAGGATCTCGAGGAGCTGATCACCGAAGCCTGGCTCGACCGGGCGCCGAAGCGGCTGGCGCAGGCGTACCTCGACGCGTTGCACTGAGGCCCGGGGGACCCGGGTGGGGCCGGGGGCAGGGGCGGGGCCGGGGGCGGGGCGGCGGTCCGGCCGGGGGGTGAGGTCTGGCCCGGTCGGGTCGGGCTCGCCGGGTCGGGTTGGGTCACGGCAGATAGGGAGGGGCGACACCCCATCCCCAGCGGGGTACCGGGGCGTGGGCCGCCACGTCGGCGCCGGGCTGCGAGTTGTGGAGGGCGAGGCGAGAACCCCATTCGGCGTAGCCGATGATCGCCGCGCGGAACTCCGGATCGTCAGGTAGCTCGGCGTCGTCGGCCGCCTGGCTGAGCAGGGTGACGAAGCGCAGGCGCTGCTCGCCGGTCACCTCGAGGCCGATGTGGCGCGCGAGCATGTGCTCGTAGCCGCCGTGGCGCTGGGTGTAGTCCGCCGGGCCGCCCATCACCTCGCACCACCAGGTCGTGGCGTTGCGGCGGTGAGCTTCGGTGACCGTGCCGCCGAACACGGGAGCGAGCAGCTCGTCTCGCTCGACGAGATCGTAGAAGTGGCTCAGCCAGCGCTCGAACGCCAGCCGGCCGCCGCCCCATTCATAGATCGTCGGGGGGGCCGCCGGGTCTCGACCCACGGGCGTCGGGTGTCCGGCCACCCACTGCACGATACCCCCGGTACCCTGGGGCGATCGCGCTGAGACAGTCACGACCTGGGCGCACGGCTGAGCAGCTCGCCAGGGCCGTGGGAAGCGGCCGGCGGGTGGCCGAGGCCCTGCGCCACCTCGATGTCCACGGATCGGAGCCCGGAAGCGTCGCGGTGGCCGAGGCGCTCGCACACTTCCTGGTCGCCCGGTGCGAGTCCCACCATCAGGGTTGGCGGGTCGTCCGTCAGGTCGTCGTCGACTCGGCTGCCGACGCCCCGTGGGAGCGGTGCGCCCGGCGGGCGGTTCCCCAGGTGACCGAGGACCTCTTGAACCTGGTCGGCGAAGGCGGACGTACGCCGCTGGCGCGGGCCCAGCACGTCGCGGCGAGGCGGCGGGCCGAGCACACGGCGCCGTTCGTGGATCCCGGGGCCGTCCTCGTCGGTTTGGGGCTGCCCCGGCGGACGGTGACGCCCGAGCGGTGGCGAGAGGCACTCGGGAGCGCGGTCGGGGCGCGCTCCCGCGAGCAGGTCGCCCGGGCGATCGAGCTCGCGCTGAAGGACTGAGCGCCGGACGGACGGTCCGCGGGGCCGAGATCTCAGCGCTTCGGCGGGGCAGGAGAGCAGTTCGGGGCAGCAGCGCGGAAGACCTCCAGGAAAAGTTCTGCTCGTCGGCTGGCGCCGTCGGTCTGGGGCGAGTGAAAATGGGATGCTTCGGCGTGTCGTCCGCCTGACGTCGCGAACTACTTGTGCTTGGAGCCCGAGAAAAGTTTGGCGTGGGGGCCTCCCCCGGATTCCGGGACTGTTGCTTTGAGCACGATCCTCAGACTCGTCTGATTTGGAGGTCTCTGGCGGTCGACGAACCCGGTTGTTCGTTGCGGTCGAGGGAGGTTTCGAGATGGATGTGATCGTGGAGCGTCCTGGGGCGCTGGATGTCCATAAGGCGCAGGTCACGGCGTGCGCGCGGGTGCCGGGCGAGCAGGGCGCGCGTGTTCAGCATCTGGCGGCGTTCAAGACGACGGTTCGTGGCCTGCTCGGGCTGCGTGACTGGCTCAAGGCGCATGGCGTGACGCAGGTCACGATGGAGGCGACCGGCGTGTATTGGAAGCCGGTGTGGCACATCCTTGAGGACGACTTCGAGTTGCTCTTGGTCAACGCCAGACACGTCAAGCAGGTTCCGGGTCGCAAGACGACGTGATGGATGCGGAGTGGCTGTGCCGCCTGGCGGAGGCCGGCTTGTTTGCGCGCGAGCTTCGTGCCACCGAAGCCGATCAGGGAGCTGCGGCAGCTGACGAGGTATCGCAAGGCGCAGATCCTGGAGCGCTCGCGGGAAGCGAACCGGCTGCACAAGGCATTGGAGGACACCGGGATCAAATTCGATTGCGTCGCGGGCGACATTCTCGGCAAGTCGGGGCGGGCGATGCTCGACGCCCTGATCCGCGGGACGAATGACCCTGTCGTCCTGGCTGATCTTGCGAGAGGCCGGATGCGCGCCAAGATCCCCGAGCTGCGGGAGGCTTTGGAGGGCCGCTTCAACGAGCTGCATGGGCTGTTGATCGGTGCGATCCTCAGCCACCTCGAGACGCTCTCCGAGGCGATCGAGGTGAAGCTCGCCCCTTTTTCCTCATGCGGTCAAGCTGCTGCGCAGCATCCCCGGCGTCGCAACGCGCACCGCCGAGAGCGTGATAGCTGAAATCGGGACCGACATGGCGCAGTTTCCGACTGCTAGACACCTCGCGTCATGGGCCGGCCAACGCCCCGGCAACCACGAGTCCGCCGGCAAACGACGGTCGGGCAAAACCCGCAACGGCTCGAAGTGGCTCAACCAGACGCTGTCCGACGCCGCGATAGCCGCAACCCGCGCCAACGGCGGCTACCTCCAAGCGCTCTACCGCCGCAACAAGTCTCGACTCGGGCACGCCCGCGCACTCGGCGCCGTCAAACACTCAATGCTCTGCGCGATCTGGCACATGCTCAAGACCGGAGAGCTCTACAACGACCTCGGCGCCGACTACTACGCCCACCGCCATCCCGAGCGCCAGACCCGACGCCTCGTCGAACAGCTCGAGCGCCTCGGACACAACGTGACGCTGCAGGAAGCGTCCCTGGCCGGCTAAACCAACGAGGCGCCTAAGGGACTATTTTCCCTCCAGTAGTTGCCGGACTCCGGCAAGTATTTTTCAATGCAAGGACTCACGCTGGTCGGCCCGGCTCTCGTCGGTAGGTCCACGGACCCCGCGGCTCGCCCCCGTCGTCTACCGTCGCCCCCCGTCGCCCCCGTAGCCTACCGTCGCCCCCGTCGTCCACCGATCCCCCGGCTCTTCTACGCGAGCCGGGCCGCCTCACCCGCCGCAGCCGCGGCTAGGCGGACCGGCCGAGGGCACGGGCAGCCGCGTCGGCCCCGGAGTCCGCCCCCGGACCGGCGCCGGCGACGACGACGTCCTGCCAGACATAGGTGATCGGCACCTGGTACCAGCCCTGGCAGTTCGTGCGGAAGTCGATCATCTCGGGCCCGAGCCAGTAGCGTTCCCAGTCGAGCTTGTCGTCGAAGTCGATGACCTGGAGGAACTGGTAGCGATCGTCGCGCGAGCGGTAGACGATGTGCGAGTTGGCGCCATAGCGGAGTGAGATCTTCGAGACCCGCTCCAGCTCGGCGGCGAGGGCGTCTCCGCGGAAGCCGGTCGCGTACCACGGGAGGAGGACGACGCCGGCGGCCATCAGGCGCCGACCTGGGCGTGAACCGCCCCGGGTCCCTCGGCGGTCCGCCCCCGGCCCTCGGCGGTTGCCCCGACGAGGATCGCGATCTTCCCGAGGTGCTTGTTCTCACGCATCAGCTGATGAGCCTGTCCGACGCCTTCGAAACCGAATGTCCGCCAGAGCACGGGCCGAATCCTACCCTGATCGATCAGCTCGTTGGCCTTCAGGCAGTCGTAGGCGTTCGCGAAGTGGGAGCCGACGATCTCCTTCTGGCGCATCCACAGATACCGGACGTCGAAGTCGACGTCGAAGCCGGTCGTCCCGGCACAGATCACGACCTTGCCGAACGGCCGGACGGTGAAGACCGAAGTCGGGAAGGTCGCCTTGCCGACATGCTCGAAGACGATGTCAGGAGCCTCCCCGAGGATCTCCTTGACCGCCTTGGCGAAGCGCCGCATCTCGCCGAAGCGGACCTTCTCCTCGTCGGGGCTCTCCCCGCCCCGGCGCATCATGCCGGCGAAGTCCTCGCGGTTGATGTAGCCGGTGGCCCCGAGCTCCATCACCAGGCGGCCCTTCTCCTCCGAGGAGACGACGCCGACGCACTGGGCCCCGGCCGCGGCGCAGAGCTGGGTGGCGAACACGCCGAGCCCTCCGGCCGCTCCCCAGATCAGGACCCGGTCGCCGGCTTTCAGCCCGCAGCGGCCGATCAGCATCCGGTAGGCGGTGAAGTAGACCAGCCCGTAGGACCCGGCCTCCTCCCAACTGAGCGCCGGTGGCTTGGGAAGGAGCTGCTGGGCCTGGACCTTGGTGAACTCGGCGAACGACCCCCAGGTCGTCTCGTAGCCCCAGATCCGCTGGGACGGAGCGGCGAGCGGGTCGAGCCCGTGTACCTCGGGATCCTCGTAGGAGGCCTGGTTGCAGTGCATGACGACCTCGTCACCCGGCTTCCACCGGGTCACTCCCGGGCCGACCTTCCAGACGATCCCGGCGCCGTCCGAGCCGCCGATGTGGTGACCGTACTGGGGGTGGTCTCCCGAGCGGAAGACCGAGATCGGCTTGCCGAGGGCCGCCCAGACGTTGTTGTAGTTGACGCCGGCGGCCATCACCCGGACGATCACCTCGAACGGCCCGGGCTCGGGAACCTCGATCTCCTCGATCTGGAAGGCGTCGATCGGCTCGCCCTGGCGCTCCTCGCGGATCACCCAGGCCGACATCGAGGCCGGGAGGGTACCCGGCGTGAGATCGAGGCTCGGGGCTGCCTTGAGGTGGACGGCCACGTCGATCTACCTCTCGTTCGTTGGTGGACGGCCGACGAATCGTATCCGGCCGGCCGGCCTCGGGCGCTGGCGTCATCATGTCGCCGTGGCCCGCCGAGCACCCGCCGACGACGCGAAACCCGTGACGGCGCCGACCCCGCCGGCGGGCGGTGGCGCTGAGCTGCGCGACCGATCCCCCCGCGTGGCCAACAAGGCTCCGCGGAGCGGGCCGGCCGAGATGTCGGTGTTCGAGAGCGCGATGCGCTACTTCGAGGCCGCCGCTGATCATCTCGGTCTCGAGCCGGGGGTTCGTGCGCTGCTCCGGTCGGCCCGCCGTGAGGTCCAGGTCCAGATCCCGGTGCGCCTCGCCAGCGGCGAGTTCCACGTCTTCTCGGGCTACCGGGTCCAGCACAACGGGGCACGCGGCCCGTACAAGGGCGGGATGCGCTACCACGAGGAGGTCAACCTCGACGAGGTCCGGGCGCTCGCGGCCCTGATGAGCTGGAAGACCGCGGTCGTCGGGGTCCCGTTCGGCGGAGCCAAGGGCGGCGTCAACTGTCCGGCCGGGCAGCTCGGGGAGGACGAGCTCGAGCGGATCACCCGGTCGTTCATCGACAAGATCGCGAACGTGATCGGGCCGACCCGCGACATCCTGGCGCCCGACGTGAACACCAACGCCCAGGTGATGGCCTGGATGATGGACGAGTACTCAAAGCTCCACGGCCACACACCGGCGATCGTCACCGGGAAGCCGATCGCCCTCGGGGGATCGCTCGGCCGCGATTCGGCGACCGGCCGCGGGGTCGTCTGCTGCTACGGGGAAGCCGCTCGGGCGATCGGCCTCGAGCCCGAGGGGACGCGGGTCGTGATCCAGGGGTTCGGGAACGTCGGCTCGTGGGCGGCCCGGCTGATCTGCGACCTCGGCTGCGTGCTGGTCGGTGTGGCCGACGTCGATGGAGCGATCCAATCGGACGCTGGAATCGACCCGTACGCCCTGCTCGCGCACATGCGCGACGACGGCGGCCAACTCCCGGAGTTCGACGGTCCGGGGGTCGAGAGGATCCCGGCCGACGACCTGACGAGCCTTGACTGCGAGGTCCTCGTTCCGGCGGCCCTCGGAGGAACGATCCATGCGGCGAACGCCGGCCGCGTGCGTGCGCGGCTGGTCATCGAGGGGGCCAACGGGCCGACGACGCCGGCAGCCGACGAGATCCTCGCCGGCAAGGGCGTCCTCGTCATTCCCGACATCCTCGCGAACGCCGGCGGCGTCATCGTCTCGTACTTCGAGTGGGCCCAGAACCTCCAGCACGTCGGGTGGGAGGAACCGGAGGTCAACGATCGGCTCGCCCGGATCCTGGTCGCGGCCTACGACGCCGTCGCGGCCCGCGCGGCAGCCGACGAGGTCGGAATGCGGCTCGCCGCGTATGCGATCGGCATCGAGCGGGTCCTCGAGGCCGCGGTCGCCCGCGGCTACTACTCCTGAGCCGTCCGAGACCCGTCGAGGCGCGTCAGCCGAAGCCGGCTCAGATGCCGGTCACGCCCGGAGCCGGTTCTGAGGCCGGTCACGCCCGGAGCCGGTTCTGATGCCGGTCACGCCCGGAGCCGGCTCAGAGGCCGGTCTGCCGGAGCCGCCTCAGAAGCCGACCGGGTGGCGGACGACGTAGCCGGCGGTCGACCCGACCGTCGGACTCCACCGGGTGCCGGTCTGCGACAGGGCGATCGTGTCGAAGCGGCGGCCGTCGATCACGATGAACGTGTGAGCGGCGTTCGCGTAGATCGTCACGTCCGCGCCGGGTCCGGCCGCTCCGTAGCTCTCGAGACCGGTCGAGTCCTCGGGCGAGCTCAGGAGTCCCGCGGCATGGAGGACGTAGGAGACCGAGCCTGAGCAGTCGTAGCCGGCGGAAGTGAACGACGCGTGACCGCCGCCCCAGATGTAGGGGAGCGTGGCGATCCGATCGCCGGCAGCGAGCATCGCGGCGATCTGGGCCAGCGCCTGAGGGCTGGTGGCCACTGCCGCGCTCGGGGCGGTCGGCGCGGCTCCGCCGGTCGCGGCTGCGGCGACTGCGGTCGGCCCGGGTACGGCTGGGCCGGCGACGGCAGCTGTCAGGGTCGCTGCGGCCGGGGCGAGGCCGGCGGCAGGCGCCGGCGCAACCGCCGGTGTGGCTGTGACCTTGGCGAGGATGCTTCCCAGCGAGGCCGCGCCGGCCCCGCGGAGCCCGAGAGCCGACAGGGTGGCCGGACCGACGACGCCGTCGACCGCGAGCTTGTGGGCGGCCTGGAAGCGGCGCAGCGCGCTTCTCGTGCGGGCGCCGAAGCGGCCGTCGACGGGGACGCCGAGGCGCCGCTGGAGGCTGCGGACGGCGGCTGCGGTGGTGAGCGCCGAAACGTGCGGGGCGAGCTTGGCGGGCGCGGGCGGGATTGCGGCCGTAGCGGCCGGCTTGACCAAGGCCAGGGCGGGCTTGACCGCAGAAACGGCCAGCTTGCCCACCGCGATCGCCGGCTTGGCCACCGCGATCGCCGGCTTGGCCACTGCAATGGCCGGCTTGGCCAAGGCGACGGCCGGCTTGGCCAGCGCGGCCGGCGCCGTCCCCGTCACGCTGGTGAGCAGTCCGGCTGCAGCGCCGCCGGAGGGGTTGGCGACTGCGGCGGGGGCCGTGACCGACCGGCCGGTGGCAGCCGCGTTTGCCTTCGGGGTGGCTGCCGGGCGAGCCGTCTCGGGGAGGCTGGGTCCGGCCGGGAGGCCGAGCGCACGGCGCGTAGCCGGCCCGACGACGCCATCGGCGGGGAGGTGGTGGGCCTTCTGGAATGCCTTGACCGCGCGGACGGTCCGGGGGCCGAAGGATCCGTCGACGGGGAGCCTGAGGGCGGTCTGGACCTCTTGGACGGCTGCGGCCGTCGCGCGGGCGGCCTGAGACGTGGAGGGGGTCGCGGGCGGCCCGGGCGGGGTCGGCGTGTCGCCCTGGCCGGAGGTCGTGCCGGCGGCGGCGGCGACGGTGGTCATGACGCCGGTGGCGGGGGCGGCGACGGCGGCGATCAGCCCGACGATCGAGAGTCCACGGGCGGCGGGGGCGGGGAGGCCGGTCGTGCGCTCGAGGGCTTCGCGGCGGGCGTGCGAGTGCTCGAGGGAGTCGAGCAGGACCTCGGGATTGCTGAGCTCGCGCGGGCCGCGGAGCCGGCCGAGCTCGATCGAACCACGCCGGGACCGGCGTCGGCGCTCGAGAGAACGTTCAAGCGATCCAGCCCAGAGGTCGGGTCGCACCAGATCGCGCGGGACGTCATGCATTCCTGCTTCTCCTACCGGTCGGGTTCAAGCCTGCGAGGTGAGCTGACGGGCTCGCGCACCGAACTTGCGCTACACCAGCACTGCTGGCGATTCGCCCCTGCGGCAACTGCCGCTTTGGTTCCCCCGCTCACCGGCCTCACTTGAAGACCGGCGACTCGGCTCTTATGTGAACGCGAAGATAGCCGAGATCGCGGATCAGCGTCGCAGGATCAATCTCCGCGCCCGTTCGCGGGGTCGCGGGCCGGCCCGAGGGGTGACGGCGGTTGGTCGCCGGTCGACCGGGACCGGCCTAGGGCGAGCCGGTCGGGCGGCGCCCGACGGCGAGGCTCGCGCTCTTGAGGCCGGGGGCCCGGACGCTCACGGTGTAGCTCCCGGGAGTGAGCTGAGCCTGGAGCTGGGCCGTGTCCTGGGGGTTGATCGGGGCGGTCTCCTGATGGAAGGATCCGGCCTGGCTGGAATGGACGGCGAGCTCCTGGGAGGCGGCCGTCATGTTCGTGATCACGAGCGCGACCGGGCCGGCCCCGAGATGGTCGGGCGAGATGGTGACGCCGCCGGGGGTGATCGCGGTCGCGACGACGGTCGGCAGCGTGGCCGGGGCGCGCGGAGGGTCAGATCGGTCGCCGGCACACCCGGCCAGGAACAGGGCGAGCGTCACCGACGCGGCACCCGCGACGCTGCGGGGTCGGCGTCGGCCGGGAGACGGCGTCATCGCTCGGCAGCGGGAGGTTCCCCTGCGCCGGTGAAGGGCAGCTCGGTGACGGTGGCGCGAATCGTGCCGTCGCCGACGGCGAGCTGGTCGCCGGGCCCGGCCGCCCGTCGGACGAGGGCGAGTCCGATCGGTCCGTGGGTGGGTGAGATCACGACGCTCGTCAGGGCGCCGACGACGGCGTCCTCGAACCGGAGCTCCTCGCCGGGACTCGCCGGACCGGAGAGCCGCAGGCCACGGAGGTGGCGGTTGGGCTTCCCCTTCCAGTAGAGGCGGGCGACGGTCTCCTGGCCGACATAGCAGCCCTTGGTGAAGCTGACCGCCCGCCCGTGGATCCCGGCCTCCTGGGGCATCGTCGTGTCGCCCATGTCGACGCCGAGCCGGGGGACCCCGCGTTCGACGCGCAGGCATTCGACAGCTGGCTCGCCGACCGGGACGGCGCCGAGTCGCTCGAGCTCGCCACGGACGGCCGGGAGAGCCTCGGAGGCAAAGATCAGGTCAAGGCCGGTGGGCGTGCGGACGGCGACGACGGGGATCCCGGCGATCTGAGTCTCGGTGTTGGCATGCTCGCCGTGGCCCGGGGGATCGGTGACGAGTTCTTCTGAGCGGGGGCCGATCAACGAGAGGAGGCTGCGCTCGAGCGTCCGCTTGTGGAACTCGGCCCGGTAGCCGATCCGCAGCTGGCGGATCGCATCGAAGAGGGCTTGGAGGCCGACGCGCTCGGTGTCGAGGAGAAATCCCTCGGTCGTCCGTAGCACGCGCGGGTCCGCGAGGATGCGGCCCTTGTGGGTCAGAAGCGTCGCGTATGCGCCGCCGCCGAGCGGGATGCCGGCGATGTCGTTGGAGAGCATCGAGTCGAGGAAGGCTGCCGCCTCGTCGCCGGTCACGGCGAGCTTGCCGCGGTCGGAGCGGTCGAGGAGGCCGGCCCCGTCGAGCAGGGCGCGGTGGTCGACCGGGTCGGGCGGCGCGGGTAGGGTCGTCGTGATCATGGATCCGAGGATAGACCGGTAGGCTGACGGCGGCATGGCGCTCGCCGACACGTTCAACCAGATCACCGCGTCCCTGCCGGATGACTGGACCGACCTCGAGCTGGATCTGAGGATCGCCGACGAGTCGCGCTACGTCGAGGCGGCCGTCTACATGGTGACCTGCAACGCCCAGCCGTACTCCCGCCACGACTGGCACTGGCGGATCCTCGTGGCCCACCGCTTCGGCCACGGGGCATCGGCCCCGACTGTTCACGGAACGCTCGCTCTGCTGGACGACGCCGGCCTGGTCGGGGAGCTCGCGGTCCGCGAGATCCGCGAGGGTCGGACCGAGATCACCGACCTGTGGGGCCGGCCGTATTCCGTCCGGGAAGAGCTCCGCCGGCTGCACGCGCAGTAAGCCCGTCGGCGGCCCCACGGCCTCAACGCAAAACCCACGCGGAGGAGTTCAACCGCGCGCTGCCGGACTTCTTCGGCCGCTGCGCCGACCGGACCGTCGGCCCCTCGACGGGTTGGCGTAGGCGCCGATCGGATGCGGCGCGCACGTCGACGTCCCGAGGCTTGGGCGAGGATGAAATGATCCGAGCCACCCGCCTCGCGCAACCCCACGCAGTGCTAGGTTGAACAATTGCAGCCGGGCCGAGGAGGTTTGTCGCCGCCGGGTGGTCGACGGCAGCGGGGAGGTCTCGTTCGGGCCGTCGTGCCGAGAAAGGGAAACATGAGCCTCCGCCGGTACCTCGTGCCAAAGATCGTGTCCCAGTGTCGCTGAGTCCCTGGGTCGCTGTCGATGCGGCTACGATCCCGGCCACTCGGGCCCGTGAGTTGCGCGACGCGTGGGAGGACTTCGTCGACGGGCGACCCGGTTCGGACGCCGACGATCCAGGCAGGCCCGAGCTACGGGAGCCGATCGTCGACTCGTGGCGCCGGTCGCGAGAGGCGGGTGTCGACCCGAGCGGACGGCAGGCCGCGCCGTCGGTCCTGGAGGTCGAAGAAGCTCGCGCCCGCTGGCGCGCTCACCCGTTGGCGAGCGCCCTGCCGCTGATCGGCGAGTGCATGGCCAATGCCTCGGTCGAAGCGGACTGCCTCGTCGTCGTCAGCGACGCCGAGGGGATGCTGCTTCAAATCGTCGGGGACACGACGCTGCGCAACCGCGCGGCCGATGAGATGAACTTCGTCGAAGGCGCGCTCTGGAGTGAATCCGGCGCGGGCACCAACGCAGTTGGCACCGCCCTGGCCGCCCAGCACGCGATGCAGGTCTTCGCCGCCGAGCACTACACCGAATCGGTCCAGCGGTGGACGTGCGCCGCTGCGCCGGTGGTCGATCCGGACACGGGGCTGCTGCTCGGAGTCGTCGACCTGACCGGCGACATCAGCGGCGTCAACCCGCTCAGCCTGTCGGTCGTCGTGGCGACCGCGCGGGCGGTCGAGGAACTGCTGCGGGGGAGGTTGCGCGAGCGCGACGACCACCTGCGTGCCCGCTACGGCCGCTTGCTGGGGCCCTGGTCAGCAGGGGCTGCGCTGGTGACCGGCACCGGCCGGGTCCTACTGGATCCCGCACGACACTGGTCACACGGCGGTGGCGTCTCGATTCCGGCCGGTGGCGGCGTGCTGGCCCTTCCGTCGGGCGCCGAGGCGATCGCCGAGCCGATCCAGGACGACAACGTCTACGTCGTGCGACCGCTGCGCCCGGCTTCGCGGTCTCGGGTCTCGCTGATCGAGTTGCGGGTTCTCGGGGACGAGCCGGCAGAGATCCGCCTGGATGGGAGGGCGGTCCAGCTGCGCCGGCGGCACGTCGAGCTCCTCACACTGCTCGCGCTGCATCGAGGACGCCTCACCGCGGAGGTCCTCTGCGCGGAGCTCTATGGCCAGGACGGTCACCCGGCGAGCGTCCGCGTCGAGATGTCGCGACTGCGCAAGCTCCTGCCCGGTGCGATCGAGCACGAGGGATGTCGCTTGACCTGCGCGGTGGACAGCGATCTCGAGCATGTCCGCAGCCTGCTCGGGCACAACGCCGTGAGTGAGGCGGCGCAGGCCTACCGTGGGCCGCTGCTCCCCGGCTCGGCGGCTCCCGGCATCGAGCGCGCGCGCGATGAGCTCGACGCATGGCTTCGACAGGCGGTCATCACCTCGGGGGACGCCGACGCCCTCTGGGCCTGGGTGCGCTCGCCGTCGGGATCGGATGACCTACTCGGGTGGGGACGCCTGGTCGCGGCACTCGACTACACCGACGCCCGACGCAGCCTCGCGGTCGCGCGGATGGCCGCGCTCCGCCGCGGACAAGGCATGTAACGGCCATGTAACGCGCCCGTGATGCACTCCTTCTCGACGGTTGCACGATGCAGCCGGCGACCCGAACTCGGCCTCCGGCCGGGGCTCGTGGAGAGGAGCAGCCATCACCGCATATTCCGCAGAAGTTCTCCACGCGCACGACTTGCCCGGCGCCGTCGCGACCTCCCGCGTCCGGTCGTGCCGGAGTCGCCGCGTAAGAGCGCGTCACTCGGCGTGCGCGAGGCCCCGGTCGTTGTCCAGCGGGCTCGTGGCCGGAAGCCGCGGTCGAGTCCGAGGAAGTTCATCCACCCCGTCCACGTCGGAGAGGAAGTCTCGTAATGAGTAGAGCCAGTATCACGAAGGCTCACAACAAGATCCAGGAGCTGTCCTGGGATCCGACCTTCGTAGAGCCGGTCGACAAGTACCCAACCGACTACACGTTCGAGAAGGCGCCCAAGAAGGACCCGCTCAAGCAGGTCCTGCGGTCGTATTTTCCGATGGAGGAGGAGAAGGACAACCGCGTGTTCGGTGCCATGGACGGCGCCATTCGCGGCAACATGTTCCGCCAGGTCCAGGAGCGCTGGATGGAGTGGCAGAAGCTTTTCCTCAGCATCATCCCGTTCCCGGAGATCTCGGCTGCCAGGGCCATGCCGCTGGCCATCAACGCCGTGCCGAACCCCGAAGTTCACAACGGCCTGGCCATCCAGATGATCGACGAGGTCCGCCATTCGACGATCCAGATGAACCTCAAGCGCCTGTACATGAACCACTACATCGATCCGGCCGGCTTCGACATCTCGGAGAAGGCCTTCTCGAACTGTTACGCCGGCACGATCGGCCGGCAGTTCGGCGAGGGGTTCATCACGGGCGACGCGATCACCGCCGCGAACGTCTATCTGACGATCGTCGCCGAGACGGCGTTCACGAACGTGCTGTTCGTGGCGATGCCCGGCGAAGCGGCCGCCAACGGCGACTACCTGCTCCCGACGGTGTTCCACTCGGTCCAGTCCGACGAATCGCGGCACATCTCCAACGGCTACTCGATCATCCTCATGGCGCTCGCTGACGAGCGCAATCGAGAGCTGCTGGAGCGTGACCTCCGGTACGCCTGGTGGAACAACCACTGCGTGGTCGACGCGGCGATCGGCACGTTCATCGAGTACGGGACCAAGGACCGCCGCAAGGATCGCGACAGCTACGCCGAATCGTGGCGCCGCTGGATCTACGACGACTACTACCGCAGCTACCTGATGCCGCTCGAGAAGTACGGTCTGACGATTCCCCACGACCTCGTCGAGCTCGCGTGGGATCGGATCCAGAACAAGGGCTATGTCCACGAGGTCGCCCAGTTCTTCGCAACCGGCTGGTTTGCCAACTACTGGCGGATCGACGCGATGGACGACACCGACTTCGAGTGGTTCGAGCACAAGTACCCGGGCTGGTACGACAAGTACGGCACGTGGTGGGAGCGCTACGCCGACTTCTCCAAGAAGAACGGCCACAAGCCGATCGCCTTCGAGCCGGGGGCCGACTACGAGTACCCGCACCGCTGCTGGTCGTGCATGGTTCCGTGCCTGATCCGCGAGGACATCGTCGTCGACGAGGTTGACGGGCAGGTCCGCACCTACTGCTCGGAGACCTGCCACTGGACCGACGCCGTCGCGTTTCGCCCCGAGTACAAGGGACGCCAGACGCCGTCGATGGGCAAGCTGTCGGGCAAGCGCGAGTGGGAGACGCTCTACCACGGGATGGATGTCGCCGAGATCATGCAGGACCTCGGCTACGTTCGCGACGACGGGCACACTTTGGTGCCCCAACCCCACCTGGACCTCAACCCGAAGAAGATGTGGACGCTCGACGAGGTCCGGGGGATCACGTTGAACAGCCCGAACGTGCTGCTCAACCAGATGACCCCGGAGGAGCGGGAGAAGCACATCGCCCACTACCGGGCGGGCGGGCCCGCCGGCCGTCCGGCCAGGGAGGACGCAGCGGCCTGATCGACCGCTGCCGCAATGACCGGAGCGCGCTGCCTGGGAATCGAGACTCCCAGGCAGCAGCCTGGCCACGGGTGGAGTCGCAAGCCTCGCGTACATCGACATGGGTCAAAAGCACGTCGCACGACTGGAGCCGGTCGGCATCGAGATGGAGGTCGACGAGGACGAGACGATCCTCGACGCCGCGTTCCGCCAAGGCCTGATGCTGATGCACGGCTGCAAGGAGGGCCAGTGCGCAGCCTGTAAGTCGTTCCTGCTCGACGGCGAGGTCGACCTCGATCGCTATTCGACGTTCGCGCTGCCCGACTTCGAGGAGCAGGAGGGGTACACGCTGCTCTGTCGAGCCCACGCCCTGACGGATGTCGAGATCGAGCTGATCAACTACGACGAGGAGATCCTCCGTAGTGGGGTCCCGATCGTCACCGCGACGGTGGAGGTCGAGGCGGTCGAGCCGCTGACCCACGACATTCGCCGGCTCGTGCTCCGCCTGCGCGATCCCGCGCGAGTCGAGTTCCGCGCCGGGCAGTACATGGACGTCGCGATCCCGGGGACGGAGGGCGAGCACCGGTCGTTCTCGATGGCCAACACCCCCGGCCAGCCCGACCGGCTGGAGTTCATGATCAAGCTCTACGAGGGCGGACGCTTCTCGGGGATGCTCGCCAACGGGAACGGGATCAAGGTCGGGGACGAGCTGACGGCGACGGGTCCGTACGGCGTCTTCACGCTGCGCGACAGCTCTCCCCGCCGTCTCGTGTTCATCGCCGGCGGGGCCGGGATGGCGCCGGTCATCTCGCTCCTGCGCTCGATGGCCGAAGCCGGCTCGACGCGTCCGGCGCGCTTCTACTACGGCGCCCGCACCCAGGCCGATCTGTTCGAGCTCGACGAGCTCGCCCGCCTGGTGGGTGCCCTGCCCGATCTGCAGTTCATCCCAGCGCTCTCGGAAGCCGACGACTCGAGCGGGTGGGACGGCGAGACCGGCTTGATCACCGAGGTGGTCGACCGCCTCGAGGACGACCTTGCCGACGTCGACGCCTACCTCTGCGGGCCGCCGCCGATGGTCGACGCCGCGATCGCGCTGCTCGAGCGCCGCGGGTGTCCCGAGTCGCACATCTACTTCGACCGGTTCACAACCACCGCGGCCTGACCGCGGCGCAGAGAGGAGCAGCATGCCCGCAGACACGACCGCCAAGCCACCGCGCAGCGTCCCCAAGCCGGTGTTCACCGACGCCGAGGCCGGGGCCAAGGAGTTTCCGTCCTCCCGCAGTCGCAGCTACAACTACTTCGAGCCGCGCAAGCGGCGGGCGAGCGTCTACGAGGACGTCACGATGGACGTCCAGCCCGATCCGGAGCGCCACCTCACGCAGGGGTGGGTCTATGCGTTCGCCGACGGGAGCTCGGGATACCCGAAGGAGTGGACGGCACTCAAGTCCGGCGACTGGCACCA
Source organism: Solirubrobacteraceae bacterium (assembly GCA_034664295.1). Lineage (GTDB taxonomy): Bacteria > Actinomycetota > Thermoleophilia > Solirubrobacterales > Solirubrobacteraceae > Palsa-513. Next base: position 41,447 of record JAXDHV010000015.1, read on the forward strand.
GTTCCTCGACCCGAACGAGGAGTGGGAGCAGACGATCTACCGCAACAACGCCAACACGGTCCGCCAGATCGGGCAGACCCTGGCCAACGCGAGGGCGGCCGACGCCTACGCTGGGTGGAGTCGCTCGTGGATCAAGGTGGTCGAGCGCCACGTCTCGGCCTGGGCGCACGTGGAGCACGGGCTCGGCATGCACGTCTACACGCCCGCTCAGCGCGACGGCCCGACGAACATGATCAACAACGCGCTGGCTGTCGGAGCCGTCCACAAGCTGCGCTTCGCCCAGGATGTGATCCTCTACAACCTCGAGGTCTCCGAGCAGATCGAGGGTTTCGACGGCGCCGCCCACAAGGACGTCTGGCAGAACGACCCGATCTGGCAGGCGACGAGGGAGAACGTCGAGAAGCTGACCGGGATCCGCGACTGGGCCCAGGCGTTCTTCGCCACGGCCGTTGTCTTCGAGCCCCTCGTCGGTGAGTTGTTCCGCAGCGGCTTCGTCATGCACGCCGCGGCCCTCCAGGGCGATTTCGTGACCCCTACGGTGATGGGCTGCGGCGAGGCTGACGCAGCTCGCGAGCAGCGGGGAGCGCGCGCGCTGTTCCGGATGCTCGCCGACGACGACGAGCACGGCGCGGCCAACCGCCGTCTGATGGCGCAATGGCTGGAGGAGTGGATCCCGGTCAGCCTCGCGGCGGCCCAGCAGCTGCAGCCGATCTGGTCGCAGGTCTCCGAGAAGGTCATCCGCTTCGAGGATTCCCTCGCCCGGTCGAAGAACCGCATGGCTGACCTGCTGGAGGACATCACACTCGAGATTCCCAAGGAGATTCGCGCATGAGCCAGTTCCAGACCGACCGAACATCATCCAACCAGGCCGGCGTGACGCTGATGAACAACCAGGTCGGCTACGTCGTGGCCCAGGTGATGGCTGACAAGAAGGACATCACGATCCGCGAGCTGCCGTCGATGATCCGCGTCGACGGGATCAACACGATCGACTTCGACTTCCAGGAGATCGCCGATGCGCTGGGCTGGGCGGACTTCGGGCAGGATGACTTCGAGGAGATCATGTCGACACACTACGGGCGCATGGTCGTGCTCGACGATCGCGTCCTGATGTTCGCCAATCCCGAGGACGCGGCCGAGTACATCGGCTTTGACCTCCTACCGGTCGGGGAGGGCTAGTCGTGTACACAAAGGACGGCGAGAGCTACTTCGTGCTCGACAGCCACCTCCACTTCTGGGACGCAAGCCCGTCGAACTGGATCAAGGGCCAGGAGCAGTACGCCAAGGGCTGGATCGAGTGCTTCCACGCCTATCAGGGGCTCGGTCCGCCGGAGACTCACTGGTCGATCGAGCACTTCCAGAAGTACTCCGAGGCTGACTTCGAGAAGGACGTGTTTCAGGACGGCCACGTCGACATGGCCATCTTTCAGTCGACCTACCTGCGGGACTGGTACACGAAGGGGTTCAACGCGATCGAGCAGAACGCCCCGCTCCTGGACCGCTTTCCCGGCAAGCTGATCGTCAACGGGCGCTGGGACCCGCGCGACGGCGAGGCCGGGATCCAGCAGTTGGAGGCCGATCACGCCCGATACGGCTTGCGCGGGGTGAAGCTCTACACGGCGGAGTGGAAGGGCAGCTCACGAGGTTGGACGCTCAGGGACCCGGAGGCCGTGCCGTTCCTCGAGAAGTGCGAGGAGCTCGGCATCAAGAACATCCACGTCCACAAGGGGCCGACGATCTGGCCGTTGGACAAGGACGGGTTCGATGTGTCTGACATCGATCAGGCGGCGACGAGCTTCCCCGGGCTCAACTTCATCGTCGAGCACGTCGGCCTGCCGCGGATCGAGGACTTCTGCTTCATGGCGACGCAGGAGCCCAACGTCTACGCCGGTCTGTCGGTCGTCGTCGGCGGCCTGATGTATGCCCGTCCGCGGTTCTTCGCCAAGGTGATGGGCGAGCTGCTGTTCTGGGTCGGCGAGGACAAGATGCTGTTCGGGAGCGACTACGGGATCTGGGAGCCCAGGTGGCAGGTCGAGGGCCTCGTCGACTGGGACTATCCCGACGACCAGTTCTCCGACTACCCGCGCTGGACGACCGCGGCCAAGAAGAAGGTCCTCGGCCTGAACGCCGCGCGCCTTTACGGCGTCGAGGTCCCGGCGGAGCTTCGGCTGCCCGACGACGTCGACGGCGGCGCGCCGGCCGACCCGAGCTCGGCCCAGCTCGTGGAGGGCGCGGCGTGATCACGCGGGCGCAGGTGCGCAGCGCCCTCGCCACGGTCTACGACCCCGAGCTCGACGAGCCGATCACCGGGCTCGGCTTCGTCGGCTCCTGCGTCGTGGGCGAGACCGGCGATGTCGACGTGCACCTGCGCCTGCCGACGTCTCAGTGCGCGCCGAACTTCGCCTTCTTGATGGCCTCCGACGCACACCGGGCGCTCGAGCGCGTGCCCGGGGTCGGCGAGGTACGGGTGGTGCTGGACGACCACTACACCGGCGAGGAGATCAACGCCGCCGTCGGGAGTGGCGCAGGGTTCGCCGGCGCCTTTCCGGGCGAGACTTCGGGTGACCTCGAAGCGCTGCGAACGCTCTTCCGGCGCAAGGCGCTGCTGGCTCACCAGGGACATCTGTGCGCCAGGCTCCTGGCGGGCGACGCCGATCCGATTGACGTGGTCGCCCTTCGCGTGAGCGACCTGCCGGACACCAGACACGCCGTCCGGGCGATCGCGCTCCGCGACGAGCTCGGGCTGCCATCCGGTCCGGACACGCCGGCGCTCGTGGCCGGCGACGGCACCGCGATCCCGGCCGGCGATCTCGCCGGGTGGCTGCGCCGGGCGCGGCTCGTCGGCCTCAGCCTGGAGAGCAACGGGGGCATCTGTCGCTCGCTCCTGCGCGTCCGCTACGGAGTTCCCGATCCGACCGAGGAGGTGGCGGCATGATCGCCGCACGCTTGCACAAGTACCACGAGGCGCTCGTCGTCGAGCAGATCGCCGAACCAGGGATCACCGGGCCTCATGACGTCATCGTCCGGCTCGGCGGGGCCGGACTGTGCCGGACGGACCTGCACGTCCAGGAAGGACAGTGGGCTGAGAAGTCCGGTGTCGAGCTCCCGTACGTGCTCGGCCACGAGAACGCCGGCTGGGTCCACGAGGTCGGCTCGGCGGTCACGAACGTCGCACCTGGCGACACCGTCATCGTCCACCCGCTGATCACCTGCGGGCTGTGCCGCGCGTGTCGGGCTGGCGACGACGTCCACTGCGACAACAACCTCTTCCCGGGAATCTCGGTCGATGGGGGTTTCGCGGAACTGTTGAAGACGAGCGCCCGGTCGGTCGTCAAGCTCGAGCCGACGCTCCACCCCAAGGACATCGCGGCGCTCGCCGACGCCGGGCTGACCGCCTACCACGCCGTCAAGAAGGCAGCCGGCATCCTCCACCCGGGCTCGCGGGCCGTCGTGATCGGCGCGGGCGGCCTCGGACACATCGGCATCCAGTGCCTGAAGGCGATGACGCCGGCCGAGATCATCGTGATCGATCCGTCGGAGCGGGCACGCGCGCTAGCGGGTGAGATCGGCGCCGACACCACCGTGGCCGCCGACGGGACCCAGGTCGACACGATTCTGGAGATGACCGATGGGAAGGGCGCCGAGGCGATCATCGACTTCGTCGGCGAGCGCGGGGCCACCAAAGACGGCGTGGCGATGCTGCGCCAGGCCGGCTCCTACTACGTGATCGGCTACGGCGAGAACATCAACGTGCCGACGATCGACATCATCTCCCGCGAGATCAACTTCATCGGCAACCTCGTGGGTTCCTACAACGATCTCGCCGAGCTGATGACGCTGACCGCGCAGGGGAAGGTCACCCTGCACACGACTGCCTACCCCCTGGATGCCGTCAACGACGCGATGGCCGATCTCGACCAGGGCCGCCTCCAGGGCCGGGGCATCCTTGTGGCCGACGCCGCCTGACACGAGAGGAACCACCTTATGGGCAAGATCATCCACTTCAACGACAACGCGCGCCGCCGTCTCCAGGTCGGCGTCGACGTGCTCGCCGACACCGTCAAGGTGACGCTTGGACCGAAGGGCCGCAACGTCGTGCTCGAGCGACTCAGCGGAGCGCCGATCATCACCAATGACGGGGTGTCGATCGCACGCGAGATCGAGCTCTCGGACCAGTTCGCGAACATGGGCGCACAGCTCGTGCGCGAGGTCGCCGACCGTACGTCTGAGCTGACCGGTGACGGGACGACGACCGCCACCCTGCTGGTGCAGTCGCTGTTCCGCGAGGGAATGCGGGTGCTGGCCGACGGGGTCAACCCGATGCAACTGCGGCGCGGCATCGAGGAGGCCGTCGAGCTCGTCGTCGCCGACCTCCTCGCCAACGCCCGGGCGGTCGACGATGTCGAGCTCCTCGCGCATGTTGCGACGATCGCGGCCAAGGAGGACGAGCGAATCGGCCGCGCCGTCGCCGAGGCGCTAGGTCGGGTCGGCGAGGACGGCGTCGTGAGCGTGGAGGAGGACGAGGCGCCCGGGGTGTCGGTCGACTTCGTCGAGGGCATGCACGTCGACAACGGGCATCTCTCGCCGTATCTGATCCGCGATCGGATGCGGATGGAGACCGTGCTCGAGCATCCGTATGTGCTGATGACGACCCAACCGATCTCCTCGGTCCAGGAGCTGATGGGCGCAATCGGCCAGGTCATGCGCAGGCCCGAGCCGCTCGTGATCCTCGCCGAGAAGGTCGACGGCGCGGCGCTGGGCATGCTCGTGCAGAACAACCAGCACGGCACGATGGACGCGACCGCGATCCGCGCGCCCGGCTTCGGCCACCGGCGGATCGCCTACCTCGAGGATCTCGCGGCGTTCACCGGCGGGCGGGTGATCACGCCTGAAGCCGGTCTGACGCTCGATGACGTCGAGCTCGAGTCGCTCGGCCGTGTGCGCCGGGTGATCGTCAGCCAGGACGCGACGACCTTCATCGAGGGCGGCGGGACCGAGGAAGCCGTGCGGGGCCGGCTCAACGAGATCGGCGTGGAGCTCGAGCGAGCTACGCATGAAAGCGACATCGACGCCCTGCGGGAGCGGCGCGCTCGCCTCTCGAGTCGCCTGGCCGTGATTCGGGTCGGCGGGGCGAGCGCCGTGGAGACGAGGGAACGTCTGCGACGTACCGAGGGATCGCTGTCGGCCGCGCGGGCCGCGATGGCCGAGGGCATCGTTCCCGGCGGGGGAACGGCGCTCCTGCGGGCCGCTCGCGCGCTTGCCGGGCCCGTGCCGGACGGCGACCGAGGAGCCGGATGGGACGTCGTGCGCGCCGTGCTCGCCGACCCGCTGTTCTGGATCGCGTCGAACGCCGGATACGACGGGCAGGCCGTCATCGACCAGGTCCGCGCGATGCCCGACGGGCACGGCCTGAACGCGTTGACGGGGGCATTCGGAGATCTCATTCAGTCGGGCGTGATCGACCCTGTGCGCGTTACGCGGCTCGGTCTCCAGCACGCGGCCTCGGTCGCGGCGCTGATGCTGACGACCGAGGCGGTCGTAGCCGAGGAGCTGATCGGGCAGCCGGGAGCCATTCTCGCCCCGGGCTTCGGCGATCTGGCCGAGGGGATGGCACGGCCGTCGTCGCCGGTCTGATCGGGGTATGGAGAATGCGAGCTTCTCCGGCGTCTACATCCAGCCGACCAAGGAGGACCTGCGATGGCCAACCACCTCGTTCACACCTGCCTGCGGATTCGTGACCCCGAGGCATCGCAGCATTTCTACCGGGCGCTCGGGTTCGAGCCGCGCGGCCGCTTGAACTTCGAGACGGCCTACAACCTCTACATGGGTCTGTCCGGCGACGGCGACACGCTCGAGCTGACGGTCAACCGGGATCACGACGAGCCGTACGACCTCGGGACGGGCTACAACCACATGGCGCTGACGGTCGAGGACATCGCCGACACGCTCTCCGGGCTCGCGGCGATCGGCGTCCTGCCCGAGCGCCCGCCGTACCACCCCGGCGGGCGGGAGGATCTCCCGTTGATCGCCTTCGTCGCCGACCCCGACGGGTACCGGATCGAGCTGATCGACGGTGGTGTCTTCGCAACGCCACAGGACCCCGCAGGGTAGGCTCGGTGCGCCCATGGCATCCGGGAATCCCGCTCAGCCACTGCCGATCACGACCGGTCTCGAGATCCCGGGGTGGATCGTCGGCGAGAGCCTTGGCGTGAGCTTCGGCCTCGTCGTCCGGAGCATGGGGTTGACCGGGTCGGTCACGGCGTCGCTGAAGGCACTCCGGCGGGGGGAGATTCCCGAGTACACCGAGCTGCTCGAGGACAGCCGGCGGCACGCGATCGACAGGATGATCGAGAACGCCCGGCTGCTCGGGGCCGACGGAATCGTCGCGATGCGCTTCGACTCCTCGGAGATCGGCCAGCAGTTCACGGAGATCGTCGCCTACGGGACCGCCGTACGCCTCGAACGTGCCGCCTGACACCGGCGGGTCGAAACCGTCGGACGCCGACCGCGACCGGCTGGCCGCGGCGCTGGGCGCCCACTACGCAGCCGGGCGGCTCGAGATCGCCGAACTGGATCGCCGGCTCGAGATCGTCCTCTCGGCGTCGAGCCTGGCCGAGGCGGCCCAGCCGCTCGCGGGTCTCCCGTCGCTCGAGGAACCCCAGGGGTCGAAGGATCGGAGCCGCCGACGGCGCCGCCACGCCGAGCACGACGCCCCCCAGCCCGGATGGGTTCCGACGCTGGAGCGGTTTCGCGATCCGAGCAGCGGTCGGCTGATGCGGGTGTGGATCGACGCGGTCGACGCCGGGCGGCACTACATCCCGGAGCCGACCGAGGGCTAGCGGCCGGCGGCCGGCCGGACGACCTCGGCGTCTCCGCCGCCGCGGCGGACCGGCTCCGCGACTGCTTCGAGGCGCCCACGAGGACGGAATTCAACGGCCGCAGCCGCGCCGATCTCAGGGATCGGAACCAGGTGCTGGCCGAAGCGATCGGTCAGAGCGGATCCGTAGGCGGCGATGAATCCGGGTTCGGCGGTGGTCGTCGGCTGGTTCTGCTGCGTCGCGCGAGGAGCCGCGACCGCCTGCGCGATCGGCATGCCGAAGTCGAAGCGGTTGAGGAGGATCTGGAGAACCGTCGTGATGATCGTCGAACCGCCCGGGCTGCCGAGCGCCAACAGCGGCCGGCCGTGACGCAGGACGATCGTCGGCGCCATGCTCGACCGGGGGCGCTTCCCCGGGGCGGGGAGGTTGGGATCGGGGACGCCGGGCGTCGCCGGTTGGGGATTGAAGTCGGTGAGCTCGTTGTTGAGGAGGAACCCGTAGCCCGGCACGGCGATCGCGCTGCCGCCGATCTGCTCGATCGTCGACGTGTAGCTGACGACGTTGCCCTGACGATCGGCGACGACCAGGTGGTTGGTCGACGGGCCTTCGGAGACCTGGGCGGTCTGCGCCGCCGGGGCCGGACACGGGCCGGCGAGGGGGGCGAGGGGATCGCCGAAGGCGACCGGGCTGATCGCCGCCGAGCCGCCGATCGAGCAGCGCCGACGGGCGGCAAACGCGTCTGAGAGGAGTCCGGAGACCGGGACGTTGACGAACGACGGGTCGCCGACATACCGGTTGCGGTCGGCGTAGGCCAGGCGGAGGGCTTCGATGTAGCGGTGGAGGGCGAGCGCCCGGTCGGGCGTGCCGAGGTCGAATCCCGAGAGGATCTTCAACGCCTCTCCGACCGTCGTCCCGCCGCTCGACGGCGGCGCCATGCCGTAGACGTCTAGGCCCCGGTAGGCGACATGGGTCGGCGTCCGCGGTCGGGCGGCGTAGGCGGCGAGATCCGCGCGGCGCATCACGCCACCGGGGACGGTGAAGCCGAGCGAGTTCGGGAGGACCGGGTGGGGGTAGTCGGCCGCGAGGACGACGGCGGTGCCGATCGGCCCGTGGTAGAAGGCCCGCTGACCGCGCCGCTCGAGCAGGCGGTAGGTCCGGGCGAGGTCGGGGTTGCGCAGCACGCTCCCGACGGTCGGCGGCTGGCCGTCGGGACCGAGGAAGAGCGCCCGACTGGCGGCGAACGCACTGAACCTCGGGAGGTTCTGGAGGGTCTGGTCGTGGAACGTCTGGTCGACGACGAAGCCGCGGTCGGCGAGCGCGGCGGCCGGCTGGAGGAGGGCGTGGAGGGACATCGTGCCGTAGCGCCGGCGGGCGAGGTCCCAGGTCGCGAGCGTGCCGGGAACGCCGACGGCCATGCCGCTGGTGACGCGCTGGGGATAGAACGGGATCGGCCGGCCGGTCGCCGGATCGATGAAGGCGTCGGTCGTGAACCGACTCGGCGCCGTCTCGCGCCCGTCGATCGTGATCACGCGGTGTGAGTGGGCGAGGTAGATGACCATGAAGCCACCGCCGCCGATCCCGGCGACGTACGGCTCGGTGACCCCGAGCGTGGCGTTCGCGGCGATCGCCGCGTCGATCGCGTTGCCCCCCTGCCGCAGGACGGCGAGTGCCGTGCGGCTCGCGTCACGATCGACGGTCGCTACGGCCCCGCCGCTGCCGAGCGCGACGGCGTGCGTCGCCGGTGGCGCGGGCGTCGGGACGGCCTGGGCGAGCGCCGGCGGAGCAGCGCCGAGCACGAGGGCTGCGGCGAGCGTCAGGCCGACTAGGCGGGGAGACCGCGACATGCCGAGAAACATAGCCGCCTCTGAGCGAAACGTGTCATGACTTTTGACGGCTTCGATCGCGAGGAACGACAAGCCGGGCGGACCGGCTCCCGTCGTCGGGCGCGGTGCCTAGAGCTCGGGCGTCAGCCGGCGCGGCGACCGGCGGGCGTCCGAGAGCCGCCAGGCCATCGCGGCCGTGAATGCCGCCGCCGTGAAGACCGCCGGCCAGGCGCCGATCACAAGACCGAGGACGTGGGAGGCGGCGAAGGCCGCGAGCCCGCACACGCCGAGCACGGCCGCTGTCCGCCGGCCGTCGCGGCGGTTCCAGGTGATCAGGCACCAGGTTCCGAGGATCGCCAGGACGACGCCGCCGAGTGGGCGGGAGCCGGTGGCGAGCGCGACCGCGAAGCCGGCGATCAGGCCGAAGGCGGCGATCGGTGCGGTGGGGGTCTCCGAAAGCACTGCCCGAAGCCTAGCCGGACCCCGCTCGACCGGACGGACGCCTACGGGACCGCGCGGAACATCGCCGGGACATCAGGGACCTGCTTGACGATCCCGAACCGCTTCTCCCAAGCCGCCCAGGCCATCAGCCGTGCCCGGTCGAAGGTCCCGAAGGCCTGCCCGGACGGGCCGGCGAAGGCGCCGTGGAGGGCGCTCAGCTCGGCGTCGAAGAGCGACCGGTCGAGACCGGGCACGGCGGCGAGCTCGTCGGCCGCGCTGGCCGGCGGGTCGGAGATCGTCAGGCGGTAGCCCCGCTTGATCGCGGCGACCGTCGCACGGACGAGCTGTCGGTGCTCGGACACCAACCGCCCGCCGGCGCAGAGGACGAGCTCGGGATAGGCGGGCGCGCCGTAGTCGTCGACCCTGAACTCCCGGGTCGACGGCCGGGCCCGGTGGAGGGCGACGCCCTCGACGTCCCAGAAGGCGGTCACCGCGGCGACGTGCCCGCCGAGGAGGGCCGGGACGGCGTTGAAGCCGATCGTGACCTGCTTGACGCGTGCCGGGCGGCCGCCGGCGCCGGCGACCGTCGAGTCGAGGACGGCGACATCGCTCGGGAGGCCGGTGACCCCGGCGAGGCGGCCCTCGAGGTCCCGGGGGGTCCGGATCTGGGGCTGGGCGAGCACGGCGGCGAGCGGCCGCTGGACGAGGGGAAGGACCCCGACGATGTCCTGGCCGGCGGCCCGGGCGATCGCGAGGTCGTGGATGTCGAGGATCGCGAAGTCGGCCCGGTGGGAGAGGAGGAGCTTGACCGAGTCGGTCGAGGACGACGGCTCGACGATCTCAAGGGCGACGCCGGCCGCCCGGTCGAAGTGGCGGGCGTGGGCCGAGTAGATCCCGGCGTGGACGGCGTTCGGCGTGAAGTCGAGGACGACCGTCGCCTGGGCGGTGCGGCCCGCGCCTCCTCCTCCTCCTCCTCCTCCTCCGCAGCCGGCCGCCAGGCAGGCGCAGACGACCGCCGGGATGAGGTCGCGGGGTCGCGGCACGCGGCGGACTATAGGCGGGCCGGGAGGCCCGGGAACCCGCGAATAGACTGCATGGGGATGCGCCGCCGGGTCACCTTCTCGCGCAACCTGACGCTCTCGCTGTCGCGGACGTGCCGCTGCCACTGCAAGTACTGCTCGTTCGCGACCCACAAGGCCCACCTGTACGCGCCCGAGGAGGTGCGGGAGATCCTCGACGGGGCGGTTCGCCGGCGGGTCAAGGAGCTCTTGGTGTTGACGGGCGAGCAGCCGGAGGTCAATGCGGAGCTCGCCGGACGCCTCGCCGCCTACGGGCACGCCGACTTCACGTCGTACGTCGCCTGGGCCTGCCAGGAGGCGCTCGATCGGGGGCTGCTGCCGCACACGAACATCGGCGCGATCGGCAAGCCGGACCTCGCCCGCCTGCGGGAGGTCACAGCCTCGCAGGGGCTGATGCTCGAGTCGATCAATCCCGCCCTGCACGCCCACCAGGGATCGCCGAGCAAGCACCCCGACGTCCGCCTGGCGAGCATCGACGCGGCCGGCGAGCTGCGGATCCCGTTCACGACGGGGATCCTCGTCGGGATCGGGGAGACCGAGGATGACCGGGTGGCCTCGCTCGAGGCGATCGCCGCGACTCACGCGCGGCACGGCCACATTCAGGAGGTGATCCTCCAGAACTACGTCCCCCACCAGCGCTACTACGGCCAGGAGCCGGCGGAGATCGCCGACGCGGCGGCGGCCGAATACTGGCGGACGGGGATCACGCACGGACCGGCGCTCGACCTTCCGGCGTGGGCCTGCCCGATCGCCGTCGAGGACCTCACGCGGCTGGTCGCCGAATGCCGGCGGCTGATGCCGGACGTCGGCATCCAGGTCCCGCCGAACCTCTCGGACTGGTGGCCGTCGCTGATCGCCGCGGGGGCGAGCGACCTCGGCGGACTGTCTGCCAACGGGGACCACATCTCCCCGGAGCACCCGTTCCCGTCGCCCCACCAGGTCCGCAAGCGCCTGGCGGCCGACGGCCTGGCGCTGACCGAGCGGCTGTGCATCTATCCGGAGTACATCGGCGCCGACTGGGTCGACCCGAGCGTGCTCGACGTGATCCGCCAGCGGTACTGGTCGTTCATTCCCAGGCAGGGTTCCGGTCGCCGAGAGCAGCGGCCGATCCGGGCAGATCTCGTGTCAGGGGCGATCGACAGGGCGGTCGGGAACCTCACACTGACACCGGAGGAGCTGACCGCGCTCTTTGCGGAGCGCAGGCCGGAGGCGATCGAGGACATCCGTCAGGCGGCGGACGAGCTGCGCCGGGAGCTCGCGGGTGACACTGTGACATTCGTTGTCAACCGGAACATCAACGTCTCGAACATCTGTGTCGTCGGCTGCTCGTTCTGCGGCTTCGGTCAGGGTCGCCGGTCGCCGGATGCCTATGAGCACGACCGCGACGAGCTGATCCGCCGCGTCCACGAGGCGGTCGACTACGGGGCGACGGAGATCTGCATGCAGTCGGGAATCCACCCCGACTGGGGCCTCCCCGACTACGAGGGGTGGTTGGCAGTCATCAAGGAGACGGCTCCACAGATCCACCTGCATGCGTACTCGCCGATGGAGCTCGCACACATGTGTGATGTCTCCGGCTTGTCGCCGCGGGCCGTCCTGCGACGGCTCCGCGCGGCCGGCCTGGACTCGACGCCGGGCACCGCGGCGGAGGTTCTCGACGACGGCGTGAGGGAGCGGATCTCGCCGAACAAGCTGCCGGTCGCCAGGTGGGTCGAGATGATCGAGGCGTCGCACGCCGAGGGGATCCCGTCGACTGTGACAGTGATGTTCGGTCACATCGAAGAGCCGTGGGAGCTCGCCGAGCACATGCGTGTCGTGCGTGAGCTGCAGGAGCGGACGGGTGGGTTCACCGAATTCGTGCCGCTGTCATTCATCCCGTTTCACACACTGCTCGGCCGGACGCACGGGATCGAGGAGATCACCGCGGAGGAGAGCCTCAAGCACACTGCCGTCTTTCGCCTCGCGCTGGGTCGGTCGATCCGCAACCTCCAGGCGTCGTGGGTCAAGCTCGGCGTCGACGTGGCGACGGAGTCGCTGCGGTGGGGGGTCAACGACCTCGGCGGCACGCTGATGGAGGAGTCGATCTCGCGGATGGCCGGGTCCTACCATGGGGTCCGGCTCGACCCGCCGGAGCTGATCGCCGCCGCTCACCGGGCGGGACGGCCGGCGGCGGAGCGAACGACGCTTTACGAGATCAGATCGATTTTCGAGCCGGTCGCGGTCGGCGGAGCGCCGGTCCTCTAGCAAGGTGTCGGGCTCTCGGGCGGGTCTCCTGCGGCCGGCCCACGGTCGACCGCTGGACCGGGGGCTCCTCAGCGGAACATGTCCTGCGCCTCGGGGCGGATCATCGCGGCGGCGCCGGGGCCGTCGGAGTCGGTGACGTGGGCCTCGAGGCCGGAGACGATCACGACCGGGTGACCAGAGTCCTTCGCCCGGGTGAGGTCTGCGGCGGCGGCGATCTGGTCGGCGAGGGCGATCCAGGTTGCTGTCAGCTCGCGGCCGGCGCGGTCCTGGCGCCCGCGCCAGTCGGTCAGCGGGTCGAGGCCGGCGGCGCCGATCGCGACGTCGCATTGGCCGTGGCGCCAGGCCCGGCCGAAGCTGTCGGTGACGAGGACGGCGGGGGCGGCACCGGTGAGCTCGCGCAGGCGGGCGCGGAGCGCCCGGGCTGAGGCGTCGGGGTCGAGGGGGAGGAGGACTAGGGTGTCCTCGGCGGGGGCGTTGGACGCGTCGACGCCGGCGTTCGCACAGACGAAGCCGTGCGTCGTGCGGCAGATCAGGACGCCGTTCTTCGCGCGGACGAGCTCGGCCGTCTCGTCGAGGATCGCCTGCACCTGACGGGGGTCGCGCTGGCTCCCGGCGACGAGGCCGCGGGCGAGCGGGGTCGTCTGGATCTCGTCGAGCCGGCGGGTGCGGCCCTCGGCTTTGGAGATCGCCTTGTGGGCGACGACGACGACGTCTCCCGAGGTGGGCGAGGCTCCGGCCGCGAGGATCAGGGCGGCGAGGTCGTCGCCTGGGTTGATCTCGCCGAGTCCGTCGATCGCGCGGGCGGCGAGGAACCCCATCAGGCGGTCGGGCCGACTCCGCCGGCGGCGTCGGGCATCGGAGCGGCCTCACCGCCTTCGAGCACGCGGCGGGTCAGGGCGGCGTGGCCGCTGCGAATCTCGAGGGCCTCGCGGAGGACCTCGAGGTCGCGGGGAGTGTCGACGTCGAGTGCGAGGGACGGGACCTGGGCGACCCGGCAGGCGGCGCCCGCGGCGGCGGCCCGCTCCTGGTGGCGGCGGCAGCTGCCGGGGCCGAAGGTCGGGGCGAGGGCGTTCGGAGGGCAGAGGAGGAGGGCGTTGGTGCCGAGGCCGTGGCGGTCGGGGACGATTACGACCGTCTTCCCGGGCCGGCCCTCGCCGAGCAGGCCGCTGAGCTCGGCCGGATCGATCGCCGGGCAGTCGCCGGGGACGAGGAGGGCCCGCTCGAACCCGTCTGCGACGGCTCGGGCCAGCCCGACGGCGGCGGCGGCGCTCTGGCCGGACTCGTGGGGGTCGGGGGTCGACTCGGCTCCGTGGAGGTGGGCCAGGGTCGCGACCGCCGGCTCGTTGGTGATCACGAGGGTCGCCTCGATCTCCGGACAGGCGGCCAGGGCGACGAGCACGTCGGCGACCATCGCCTCGGCCAGGGCGTGACGAAACTCGGGGGATAGCGAGGCGCTGAGTCGTTGCTTGGCAAGCAGGAAGCGCTTGACCGGTAGGACGGCGAGGGTTCTCATCAGCGGATGGAGGCTACTCGGCAAGTGCCCGGGCGAAGCCCAACGTCTCCTGGGCGAGACGACGCCGGCCGTCGGCATCGGCCATCAGGGTGTCGGTCTCGAGCGTCGGGAGGGAGGGCAGCCGCTCGTCGGCGACGAGGCCGTCGAGGAGGCCGTCGTAGGAGGCCGCGACCCCCTCGGCGTCGATCGACCGGCCGGCCCAGGTCAGGCAGGCGGCGGTCGGGCCCTTGAGGACCTTGCCGCCGACGATCGGGCTGACCGCGACGACGGGAGCCGGGGCGGCGAGCAGAGCCTCGCGAATGCCGGGGACGGCGAGGATCGGACCGATCGAGATGACGGGGTTGGATGGGCCGATCAGGATCGCGCCGGCGCCGGCGATCGCGTCGAGGACAGCCGGGGTGGGGGAGGCGGCGGGCGCGCCGACGAAGTCGACCGCTTCGATCGGGCCGGCCGCCCGGCTGCGGATCAGCCACTCCTGGAGGGGGATCCACTCCCCGGCCGAGCGGATCCGGGTGGCGACCGGGTGGTCGGTCATCGGGAGGATCCGGCCGGCGATCCCCAACGATCGGCCGAGCCTGGCGAGCGTGTCGGTCAGGGAGACGCCGGCGTCGAGCAGCCGGCGGCGTTCGATGCAGACGGCGAGATCCCGGTCGCCGAGGTGAAACCAGACGTCGACCCCCTGGGCGCGGAGACCGTCCATCACGGCGAAGGTGTCGCCGGCGATGCCCCACCCGCGGTCGTCGATCCGGCCGGCCAGCCAGTAGGCGATCAGGTCGGGGTCGGGGGAGACGTGGGACCCGTAGATCTCGATGTCGTCACCGGTGTTGGCGATCACGGTGAGATCGGCACCGACGAGATCGTGGAGACCGGCGGCGAGCTTGGCCCCGCCGGTCCCGCCGGAGAGGAGGACGACGCTCACCAGCGGACGTCGGGCAGGCCGGTCAGCCTGATCCCGGCGTGGGTCTTGTGGCGGGCGTTGACGGAGATCAGGAGGGCCGTCAGGGACTCGGTGACCCGGGACATCTCGAGACGGCCGCAGTCGACCGGCCGGAGGCCGTCGATCGCGTCGATCAGGTCGGCGACCGTCCGCTTGTCGTCGCGGCGCTCGCCGCAGATCAGGACGTCCTCCGCGAGCGGGTGGTTGAGATCGGCGAGCGAGGCGGCGCTGACGGTGTGGAGAGCCGAGACGACGCGGACGCCGTCGGGGACCATCTCCTGGGCCTGCTGGGCGGCCGAGCCCTGCCAGACGCCGAGCATTCGCGTGGCCCGGCCGGAGACCGCGGCCGCGAGGGGGACGGTGGCGTCGACGAGGATCTGCCCGGACCGCAGGGCCGGCTTGAGGTTGGTCAGGGTCTCCGACTGGTTGCGGAAGGGGACCGTCAGGATCACGAGGTCGGCCGCGGCGGCGGCCAGGTCGTTGGTGAGGGCGGTGAGCTTCCCGTCGGGGACGGCGGCCAGCGCCCGGGCGGCGGCCTGGTCGGCGCGGAGCTGGTCGCGGGAGCCGATCGTCACCTCGACGCCGGCGGCGGCAAGCCGAACGGCGAGGCCGAAGCCGAGGGCACCGGAGCCGCCGATGATGCTGACCGGGTCGGGCAAGACGGCCGAGTATAGGACCGGCCGCGACCCCTGCCGGGGCCCGTCGGCCGCCGGGGCGGGCTCCGAAAAAAGAAATTCGAAATCGGGCTAAAGCCGGGACGGATCCTGCCGATAGATGTCGTGCACTCCCTCCCTCCCCCACTGCGAGCCGGCCCCCCAAATGGCCGGCTCGTTTTGGTTAACGCCTCAGGTCAGCCGAGCAGGCGGTCGAGCGAGGCTCGTGCCTCGGCGCTACGGTCGGCCTCGGCTTCGAGGTCACGGGTCAGGCCGGCGAGCCAGTCGTCGATCGAGAGGGACTCCCGCTTGATTGCGATTCCGCCGACCTCCCGCAGCCGGGAGGCGGTCGGTCCGGTCGACGTCTGCCGCAGGGAGTACCGGGCTTCGCCGATCCGGACGTTGATCTCCGAGACCGGCCCTGGCTTGCCGAGCAGCTTGCGCTTGCGCTGGACCTGGGTGTGGCCGCCGAGGGCATCCTCGAGCTTGGCGGCGAGCACCTCGAGCGCGGTCGAGAAGTCCGACCCGGTGGCCCGGAGGCCGGCCGCGGTGAGGTCGAAGTCGTCGATGCCGGCCACGCCATCAGGCTACCGGGGGACGTTTCGCAAGGAGACGTGCAAGGCGTCCCAAGCGATCCGTATGGTCGGCTGCCGTGGGATTGCTGATCGCATTCATCGCCGGCGCCGTCTGCATGGCGGTGGTCTTCGAGTTCGCCCGGCGGCGGGCCGGACCGGCCGACGACGCGATGCTCGAGGCGTTCCGGGCCGAGCTGTTTCGGTTCGAGGGTGACCAGAAGGCGAACGCGGCGGCCCTCGGCGAGCGGATGCAGTCGCTCGGCGAGCACCAGGCGACCGTCCTGCGCCAGACGGGCCAGCTCGCCGAGGCCCTCCGGCGGCCGGGGGTCCGCGGCCATTGGGGCGAGCTGACGCTTCGGAACGTCGTCGAGGCCGCCGGCCTGGCCGAGCACGTCGACTTCGATCTTCAGGTCCACGTCGCCGGCGGTCTCGATCACGGGGCGGCCAGACCGGATCTGGTGCTTCGGCTGCCGGGTGGGGGGCACGTGCCGGTCGACTCGAAGGTCACGCTCGACGCGTACCTCGACGCCTGCCAGGATGACGATCTCCGCCGGCAGGCCCAGTATCTGGCGGTTCACGCGAAGGCTGTCCGGGCGAAGGTTCGCGAGCTGTCGGGGAAGGCCTACTGGGAGCGGTTCGAGCGCTCGCCGGAGATGGTGATCCTCTTCATGCCGAGCGAGGCCGCCTTTGCCGCGGCGCTCCAGCAGGACGGCAACCTCCTGGAGGATGCAGCCCGGATGCGGGTGGTGATCGCGACGCCGTCGACGATGCTCGCCCTCCTGCAGGTGGTCGCCCTCGGCTGGCGGGAGGCGTCGATGTCCGAGCACGCCGAGCGGATTCGCGGGCTGGCCGCCGAGCTGGTCTCCCGGCTGGGCGGGGTGGCCGGTCATCTGGCCAAGCAGGGGGTCGCCCTCGAGCAGGCGGTCGCCGCCCACAACCTGGCGGTCGGGTCGTTCGAGAGTCGTCTGCTGGTCAGCGCGCGCCGGATCGGCGAGCTCGGCGTCCAGGAGGCGACCCGGATCGAGACGCCGGCGGGCGTCTCGACGGTGGTGAGGACGGCGACCCGGACCGGCTGAGCCGAGGCGGGTCGGGCCTGGGCCTGGGCCTGCCTGTTGGTTGCGGCGGCCGAGGCGGTCGACCGGCGGGGGCTACCGGTAGGTTGCGAGCGGATGGAATCCGAACACAGCCGGCCGACACCGGAACTCGCGGCCGAGCTGCTCGGCGTGGCCGTCGCGGCTGCCGAGCTGGCCGGCGGGCTCCTGCGGGACCGGTTCGTGGCCGGGGGGGAGCCGACTCTGGCGACCAAGTCGACGCCGACCGACCTCGTCAGCGAAGCCGACTTCGCCGCCCAGCGGGCGATCCGCGGGCTGGTGGACGAGCGGCGGCCGGACGACGGGTTTCTCGGGGAGGAGGGCGGGGACGCGGCCGGTTCGACCGGGCTGCGGTGGATCGTCGACCCGCTCGACGGGACGGTCAACTTCCTCTTCGGGATCCCCCAGTGGTGCGTGAGCGTCGCCGTGGTCGACGACGGCGGCGGGGTTGTGGGTGTCGTCCACGACCCGATGCGGGGAGAGACGTTCGCCGGCGTGCGGGGTCAGCAGCCCCGCCTGAACGGAGCGGTGATGGTCCCGCGGGCGGCGACCGATCTGCGGATGGCGATGATCGCGACGGGGTTCGCCTACGACGAGACCGTCCGGGTCGAGCAGGGGAGGGTCGTCGCCGGTCTGATCGACCAGGTCCGCGACATCCGTCGGTTCGGATCGGCGGCGCTCGACATGGCGTGGACGGCTGCCGGCCGGTACGACGCGTACTACGAGCGGGGGGTCAAGGCGTGGGACATCGCCGCCGGCGAGCTCCTCTGCCGGGCGGTCGGCCTCGAGATCCGGGAGATGCCGGCGACCGACGTGCTTCCGTACGGGATCCTCGTGGCTCGGCCGGCCCTCGCCGGCCAGCTCCAAAACCTCGTGGTCTGAGGTCGGGCCCCTCGTCCTGGCGAGGCTGGGACCAGTCGTCCGATGGCCGACTTTTGGGGGCCATCGAAGTACGGCGGGTGGGATTCGAACCCACACGCCCTTGCGGGCAGAGCGTTTTGAGCGCTCCGAGTCTGCCGTTCCTCCACCGCCGCGGGGGTTCCGCACTATAGACGTAGAATCTTCCCGGCTGATCCCGATCGAGTCGGGTCGGCCGCGCGGGCGTGGTGGAATTGGTAGACACGCCGGCCTTAGGAGCCGGTGGGCGTAAGCCCTTGGGGGTTCGAGTCCCTTCGCCCGCACTTGTCCAAGACCCCTGGAAATCAGCGGGGTCCACGGGACCGCGGCCCCGGCATCTCCAGAGCGCTCGAAGCAGCGTGTCCCACAGATGTGTCCGCCAGATGCCGGCATGCCATGGGGTTGATGCCGCTGGGCCGGCTCCGCGGAGTGACTGAGAGTCGATCGCCCGTCGCGACTGCGCGCGGGACGACCGTCGAAGTTGCGTGCGACTCCTGCTCGCGATGCCACACCGGGCCGGTGCCAAGATGTGGAAGTGACCGGGAACCTGGGCGGCGAGCTTCGCACTGCCGAATTCGGCTTTCCGGGCGAGCTTCGCGACAAGCTGATCGCGGCCATCTTGAGCGGCGAGAAGACAGCCACTACGAGCCTTGTGGTCGAATGGGAGCTCGATCGTGATCCTCTGCCCAGCCGTGGCGAGTCGTTCTCGGTCGTTGATTCGACTGATACGCCGGTCGCATTGATTGAGGTCTTGGACGTGCGAGTGGTTCGCCTGGTCGACGTGGGCATCGCGGTCGCTCGCCGAGAGGGCGAGGGGTTCAAAAGCGTTCACGAATGGCGCGTCGCACACGAGGAGTTCTGGAACGGCTGTGCCCCTGAGTTGCGCCGTCGGCTCGACGACGCCTCGTGGACGCTGACAGACGAGACGCCGATCCTGATCCAGCACTTCCGGCTCGTCCGCGCGCTCGAGACCTAGTTCCCGTGGTGCGCGGCCGGATCTCGCGCAGACCGGCAGCGCTCCTGGCGCCGTCTCAGGAGTCCGGAGACACGACCCGCAGGCCCGGCACGCGTCCGAAGTGCGCGGTGTTGCGAGTCGCGAGGCCCAGTCCGTGCGCGATTGCGGTCGCGGCGATCCAGAGATCGTGGGATCCGATTGTCTCGCCGCGCCCGGCCATCTGAGACCAGATGTCGGCGTGTGCACGCGCGACGGGCTCGGTGATCGGGATCGCCCGCAGGCCGGCGAGGAGGTGCTCGACAAACGCGCCGCGGCGGGCCCGCGTTGCGCCGGTCGCCCGCAGAGCGCCGTGGAGAAGCTCGCTCACCGTGATCACGCTGATCGCTCGTTCTTCCTCTCCCAGCACTCGTTCTGCGTCGGGTCGTCCTCGCTCGAGGTCGATCAGGAGATCTGTGTCGATCAGGATGCCCATCGATCCTCGGGCGCCTGTACGCCACCGCGCAGGATTCGCAGGTCTTCGCCGAAGTCGTCGTCGGCGCGAGGGGCCGTGGCGATCAGGTCTCGGAAGCGCTCCGCCGACAACAGGTGGGCTCGAGGCGGGGTGATCACCGCGACCGGGGCACCGCTGCGGGTGACCTCGACCTCCTCCCCACCGGCGACGCGGTTGAGCACGTCCGAGAAGCTTCGTGCGGCTTCGGTAGCGGTCATCCGAGACATTCACAAACTGTATCATATAAATCAGATATACGCCTGGGTGTGGGCCGCTTCTCGGTTCTCCTGGTCGCTCTGAGCGACAGCACGAAATCAGGATGGTGACAGTCGTTGGCCTGCGCTGGCCGGCATCATCGGCGGCTTACGGGCGTGGATAGTGTCGATGTTCTCGGCGTTGTCGATGCCGCACAGGTAGACGGAGGTGACGCCGAGGTCGGTGTGTCCGAGTTGGCGCTGGATGACGTTGAGCGGGACGCCCCCGCGCGCCATCGCGACCGCGCGGGCGTGGCGAAGTTGATACGGCGCGAAGCGGCGGCGCACGCCGGCCTGCACGGCGACGCGTCGCAGTTGCGTGCAGACGGCTGACGGCACCGGGCGTCCAGGGCCTGGCGCATGTGGGTCCGTCGATGATGCAGAACAGGTGACCCACGGGGAGTTCGATGCGTGCCGTGGCCCATGGCCGCAGTTGTTCCCAACCCCAGTCGTCCATGCCGACCTCGCGGCGCTTGCCGCCTTTGCCGTGGCGGATGAGCAGCGCACCGCGGCGTACATCGAGGTCGCTCTCGGCAAGGTCGAGCGCTTCGGCAATCCGAAGTCCGGAGCGCCAGAGCACGACGATCAGGCCGCGCAGGCGGTCGCCATGGATGCCCGGACCGGCGTGGCGCATCACGGCAACGTTCTCCTCGACTCTCGGCGGATCGGCTGGGTAGCGCAAACCCTTGTTGCGCGGTGGACGCCCGGCGTGATAGCCAGGAAACGTCGCCGGGGAGCGTCGCCGGCCGGCGACGTCGATCAGGGATGGGGCGGTCACGGCTCCTCCGATCATCGGTTGCGAACTCTCCGAATGGCGTCTATCACCCGTGCCACGCGCAAGCCGCACGACGGCCCGCGGATCACCGATCGGCGCGGTAGCCTTAAGGCGTGGATTCCGAGCCTGTCACCACGCAGAGCACCGACGGCGCTCCGGTGCGCGACGCGGCTCCGGCGGGCCTGCTGGTCTCAACAGCAGACGCCGTGCGCGAAATCGTGCGCCGTTATAGCGAGACGTTCGAGCGCCTCGGCCGCTGACGCGGATATGCCCGACCTCTGGCGGCCGGCACTGGCGGACTTCGTCCAGGCCGCGGCGGTCATCCTCGACATCGACCCGACCGGATCCAACGACTCCCCGGCCTGCGGCTCGCCGAATCAGCGCTGCGAGCGCCGTTCTCAGGCGTTGGCGATCAGGACGCCTATCCCGAGCTCTCGGAGCGGGCAGCCGTGCTGATCGAACACCTCGGCGAAACCACCCGCTCCCGGACGGCAACAAACGCGTGTCGTTCGCCCTGATGATCCTATTCCTCGAACGCATCGGACAACGCTGGGGCGACCCAGACCACGACCGAGACGTGCACATGGTCGAGCAGATCGCGAGCGGCCAAGCCCACCGCAGCGAGGCTCTGGAATGGATCGCCGCCCGCCTCACGTGACGACCCGCGCGCGGCTGGTGTTCGCGCTTATGCGACAGCGTTAGACAAGGTTCCGGGCCGCTGCTTTGTCGTCAAGAAGGTCACTCGCGCTCGATCCTTCTCAGCCCGTGCCTCGGCATCCACCACTCGATGACGAGCAACGTGGCCAACTCGTTGAGGTGGGTGTGCACGACCTCGGCGATGTCGGCGTGGAAGCGGTCGCCGTCCGCTCCGTCGGTGGTCGGTCGGGCAGTGATCGCCCGACCAGAGATCTTCGCCTCGCCCGGCCACTGCGCTTCCGAGCCCTCGACCGGATCGACCGTGGCGCTATGCAGGGCAAACCGCGGATCTCGACGCAGGTCAGTTCCTTTGCGGGCGTTGGGCATCGAGCCAAAGATCAGCTCGCCATCCTCGAAGAAAGCCTCGATCCCCGAGATACGCGGCGACCCATCGGCTCGCAGGGTGGCAATCGTCTTGTGTTTGTGGGCGTCGAAAAGCGCCCGTACGCGCTGCGCGAACTCCGGCTCCGCCTGCTCGACGTCCCGCCATCCCGTCACACCCCAATGTTCGCACCGATGAACCCACAGCAGTCTTTGGTCGCAGCCGACTCCAGGCACCCGTCCTGCTCCGGGAACCAATCCAGGACCTCCGCGTATGACCTCCGGATGGTCTTGCCCGGACTTGGGGGGCACTGCCTAGGCACCCATGACTCACAACAATTCCCCTAGCGACCGAGCAGCAGCGCGAACCGGTGCGAGGCCGCGCTGCGGCTCCCGCGTGAACTCAGCAGCGCGGCCAGCCTTTGGCTGGGTGCGGTCTCCACGGCCTGGCGGGCATCGCGGAGGTCAGCAAAGCGTCGGGCTTTCCTGCGGCGAACGCGGCGTTCATAGCGTCCATTGGAATCCTCGCCTTCGCGATGATTCTTGCCTCGCTCTGTGGCCGGCGGGTCCGGCAGCCGGCGGACGCTTGGCTACTGGCTCTTGGAGCGCTTCGGCGTGGCGGCACGCAGTCCCGCGAGGCTCGCCGTGTAGACGGCCCGCGGCGAGGACGTCGTCAGCGAAGTGCCCTGCGGCTCGGCGTATATCCGGCTCGCCGTGTGGAGCGCCTCGGCGTATCCGACCTTGGCTCCACCGGGACCAATCGGTGCCAGGGGCCACGTCCAGTGCCGTGCTCTGGCGAGGTCAGCGGCGTTGACGCGGCCGTGCTTGTCGATCCACGTGACGACGCCGTCGCCGAACTGCTCGCCCTGCGGACCGAGCGAGCCTAGGAGTACCGGCTTGGGCGAGCCGCACCGCCAGGCGTAGAGGCTGGCGCTCGTGGTGAGACTGCCGCCACTACCTCCTGTGACATAGCTCGTGACCTCGAGGACCGCCCACCGGCGATCAACGCCGACGACGCTCACACCGATCGACTCCATAGACGGAGGGGTGGGGACCTCGACATCTGCCGTCGTGACAGGCGTGCACAGGCGGTGGGTCAATTGTTGCGAATCGAGATCCTCATACTCGTTGGCCGCGAGGACCGGTGCCGGCTCGAGCACCGCGCCGGTGGTGAAGTTGAAGAAGGCATGATCACGCTCGGTGGGAGTACCACCGAACACGTCGGCCCAATGCGTCCCGTCGGTGCCCGGATTCGTCAGGTCGCTGAACGGCCCGTAGTTCGGTGGCGGAGAGAACGTCACCAGACGGCTGACGCGGGTCGCGAGATCGATCAGCCGGAACTGCTCGGGCGCCGGGTCGAACGTCCCGGCGAAGCAGAACGTGATCAGCGTTCCCCGGCTCAGGCCGGCCGGAGCGAACACGTGCGGGCTTCCGGGGCCAACGAGACTGACCTCCGGCGCAGGCGGCTGGCCCGAAAGGCAAGGACTCAGAGTGACCGCAGATCGAGTGCCGGTCCGCGTGTCGAGGGCCACTTCGTGACCCGCGGCGTCCGAGAACGTCACAAATCGCGACCCGTCGCTGCGAAACGCTGCACCCGAGGAGGAGATGTTCCCGTCGTAAGCGTCGCTCAGCCGTGCGAGCGGCGGCCGATTGGCGGCCACGCCCGTCACCGGACAAATCGCGAGGACCAGGCCCGCCAGACACACCGCACGCAATCTCATACTTCAACAACGCTCACCACCAGACGTAGTCGCGGGTTAGCCTTCCTCTCGGAGTTCATGCTGATCCCGTCGATCTCGCGCACCGCGCGCGCCTCGAGATCCCGTTGCAGCTGCCCGGGCACTCGCCGATCGTCCGCGACGAGGCGGCGTGCCGCCTGATGCGCCGTGGCCGTGGCCGCAAGGAACTCCGGAGGGTCTCGCCAACAGCAGGGCGAGGAGGACAGCGACCAGGTCGGGCAACTCGTGGCCACCGAGGCCGAGAATCGCCGTTCATCGCGCGGCTGCCGCACACGAACTGGCTGACGCTATCGTTTCCGGTGATGGGGTTTCTCGGACACAAGTCGCGGCGTGAGCGCGAGTTCGAGGAGGTCCGCACCCAGGCGCTGGATGACCTCGTGGCGTTGGGCGAGGACATCCGGTCGCTCGACCTCGACGTCCAGATGAAGGACGTCTCGCCCGAAGCGCTCGAGCGCTACAACCAGGCGCTCGAGGCCTACGACCGGGCAAACAGGGTGTTTGAGTCGGCCCGTCGGCCGGAGGACCTGGCCCCGGTGAGCGAGACGCTCGAGGAGGGCCGCTTTGCGATGCTGGCGGCAAAGGCCCATCTCGAGGGGCGAAAGCCGCCTGAGCGCCGGCCGCCGTGCTTCTTCGACCCCCGTCATGGTCCGTCGGCTGAGGAGGTCGACTGGGCGCCGGAGGGCGGAGCATCCCGACCGGTGCCGGCCTGCCGGGCCGACGCGGTTCGCATCCGCGACGGATTCAGCCCCCACGGGCGCCAGGTGATGGTCAACGGTCGGCCGGCCGACTATTGGAACGCTCCGGCCCACTATGCCCCGTGGGCCGGCGGCTACTACGGCGGCTTCGGCGGCGGCGGCATGTTTCAGGGTCTGCTCGTCGGCTCCTTCCTTGGCGGCGCGATCGGCCTCGCCGGCGGCGGCCTGGTCGACGGGATCTTCGGTGGCGACGGGGACGGCGGTTGGGACGACGGCGGTGGTTGGGGTGACGGTGACGGCGGCGGCTGGGGCGGCGGCGACGACGGTGGCGGCTTCGACCTCTGAGCTCGCGTAGCCGCGGTCTGCCGCTCACGCCGCGCAGCTCGCCCACCGACTGGTCCATGGCGGCGCGAAGGCGTCCTTCGTCGAGGTCGCCTCGCCGTACAGACGGCCGGCGCCGCACCGCCACGGCCGGCCCCATCGCCGGACTTGCGGCGCGTGCGCGAGAGCGCAAAGGACCTGAGGCTTTGCGAGCGTCGGCGATGAGTTTTCGCCGCCGGCCGCCCTATCCGTACACGGTCCGCTTATCCCGCAAGGAGGATCGAGCTGACGACGACAGCGAGCCTGATCAGCACGATCAACCTGGCGATAATCCCGTCGACGGTCGATCGAGTTGAACGAGCAGACGCTCGGCTTTGAGAAGCGCACGGATGTTGAGTTCGGCGAGCAGTACCGCTGGGTCGAGGTGTACCCGCCGACGGGCAACACCGGCATCGCCCTTGCGCCTGCGCCGCCCTGCGCTCCGACCGCCGTCCAGACCGGGATCAGCCTCCGGACCGGCGGTGGGCAGGCAGTCGGCGAGGTGCCCACGCTGCTTCGACCCCGCTACCGGCAGGATCTCGGCGGCGCGCTCAACACGCGGCGAGTTCGGGCGCTCTGGTTGACTAGGCTCGAATTCGATGGCGCAGCTGAGCGACATGCGCGTGCTGGTCACTGGCGGCACGAGCGGCCTGGGGCGGGCGATGGCGCGCGCGCTCGCGCAGGCCGGCGCCCGAGTGGCGCTGACCAGCCGCCACCTGGAACGAGCGCAGGCCACCGCCGCGGAGCTTGGCGCCGGAGCAGTCGGAGTCGAGCTCGACGTCCGCGATGAGAGGTCGGTCTCGGCGGGGATCGACAGCGTCTACGAGATGCTCGGGGGTGTGGACGTACTGGTCAACAACGCCGGGATCGGGATGCGGACAGTCAATCCACGATTCATGACCGAGCCCCAGCCATTCTGGGAAGTGCCGCTGGCCGGGTTCCGCGACGTGCTCGAAACCAAGGTTACCGGGACGTTCCTCGTTGCCCGGGAAGTCGTGCCGCGAATGCTGAGCGCGGGTGGCGGACGGCTGGTCACGATCTCGATGAGCGAGCAGACGATGACGCTCCGCGGCTTCATTCCCTACGGACCGTCCGGTGCCGCCGTGGAGGCTTTGGCCCGAGTGATGGCCGCGGACCTCGCCGACACGTCGGTCACCGCGAACATCCTGCTGCCCGGCGGCGCGACCGCGACCGGGATGATCCCCGACGAGATGCGAGATGACCTGCGCGCCAACCTGCTCGACCCGGCGATCATGGGACCGCCTATCGTCTGGCTGGCCTCACCGGAAGCCGCCCGTGTCCACGACGAGCGGCTCGTCGCCCGGGACTTCGACGATTGGCTGGAGGCGCGCGCGCAAACGAACCCATGAGGACGTGGTCTCAGCAGCCGGCTCGTGTTCTTGGCTTGAGCAGGCTGCGGTGATGTTTCCCGGGGCGCTTCGGTCGCGGGTCGCGCTCGTCGTCGGTGCGGCGATCGTGATACCTGCCGGCACGAGCGCCGCCCTGCCCGCATCGCCCCGATCGCTGAACCCGTGCACACCGGCCGCCCAGGGCACCTCGCCGTTTACGTCCGACACGAACCGCATCGGCCTCGTCGACCTGTACTTCTTTCTCGCGCGCGGAGCTCCGGTGGCGTTCTACGAGTGCATCTCCGGTCAGCCGCACCGGCTCGGCGTGCGCTCGGCGCCGCACAGCGACATCACGCCCTTCTACGGCGCGGCGCAGTGGAGCTGCGGGCGCTTGACGCGTGACTTCGCGGCGACCGCCACGCTTCCGGACGGCACGTTCGTGCGGGGCACAACCGATTTGCACACGGTCTCCTGCGCCCACCGCTTCGCCCTCCAAGTGCCAGCGAGCGTCGCCGCGGGACAGCGAGCGCTCGTGCGGATCGTCGACCGCTGGCGGCTCGGCGGGATCCATGCCCGGCTGTGCATGATCTCACCGCTCGGTGGCCGCAGTTGCGAGACCGTGGCCTTCGCCGCCGCGGTCGACGCCGCAACTCGACCGTTTCGGCCCTTGGTCCGCGGCGACTGGCGTGTCGAGCTCGAGGTGCGCAGCTACCGGGTCCGGGCAACCCTCGCGGTTGGCGTGAGGCGGGTTGACAGGGCAGCCCCGCCAACGATGCTCGCCACGGGCGACTCGACGATGGGCGGTGTCGACAGCTTTCTCGCCGACGACCTCGGGCAGCGGGCGAACGTCGTGAGCGACGTGATGCCGGGCTTCTCGATCAGCCTCGCGAGCGGCTGGTCGTCGATCATCTCCGGCCAGGTGCGTCGGCTGCGCCCGAGCGTCACGGTGATCTCGCTCGGTGCCAACGAGGGGTTCCCGATGAGGACTGCCGGCGGCACCCAGCAAAGCTGCTGCGATGCCGCCTGGGTCGCCGAGTACGCGCGTCGCGTGCGCACGATCATGGGCATCTATGCTCGCCACGGTCGTGGTCGCGTGATCTATCTGACGATCGCTGCTCCGCGGGTTGCTGCGCGCGC
This sequence comes from Solirubrobacteraceae bacterium, assembly GCA_034664295.1. Classification (GTDB taxonomy): domain Bacteria; phylum Actinomycetota; class Thermoleophilia; order Solirubrobacterales; family Solirubrobacteraceae; genus Palsa-513. The sequence goes on from JAXDHV010000015.1 coordinate 68,289, forward strand.
GGTCATCACGGCGGCCGTGAACACCGCGATCGTAAAGGCGGCAGACGGCCTGGCAGGAGTGCGCGTGCTGCGCATGGACCTGCTGTTCTCTCCCCACGGCTACCAGCCGGCGATCCGCTATCGCGGCCGGGAGGTCTCCGTCCGCGCACCCGACGGCGTCCACCTCGATGTCGCCGGCACCGCGATAGAGGCCCAGCAGGTCGTGAACGCCCTGACCGGTGCCACCGGCCACAAGATCGCCGATCCAACGCGTCCGCTCGCTCTAGACTCGGCGAGTGCTCCCTGGACGTTGCCGCCGGCGCTGGATCGTCCTCGGCTGTAGCGTCCTCGCCAGCTGTGGTGGGGCCTCCGGTTCTCCGGCCGTGCCGGGAATCGGTGCTTCCGGGTTCCTGCTGCGTCCCGCCGCGGATGCCCGCGGCTGCTCGCCACCACATGTCGTCGCCGACCGGCAGGCGCCTGCGGCGGTCACCGAGATGCTCAGCATCCTTCGGCTTCCGCGGACCTCGATCGACGGCCTTCCCGTCTTGAACAGGACCGACCACCTCTCGAGCGTCGACACCGGCTGGCTTCAGGCGAGCACGTACGACGGTCGCGGGATCCGCCGGCGGCGCAACTCGGCTCCCGGGATCTACGTCGTGCCGTCGGCGACCGTCCTCGAGCTCCGGGGTGAGCGCCTGGGCGCACCGTGTCCGTCGTTGCTCACGGCCCCGGTCGCCGCCGGTGCATGTCTCGTCGTCGGTCCTCCCGGGGGTCCGTTCGCGACTGGCTGCTGGACACTCACCGAGATCGCCGACGGCCGCGCGCTGACCCTGATCGGTGACGGCGGCTCTCGCGTCCTCGCGGGCCTCGTCCCAAGTGGCAGCACGCTGGTGCTGATGACCGACTCCGGCCGGCGGCTGACCGTTCGCTCGGCCGATGGCGTCGTCTATCAGGTGGCCGGGTTCCTGCCGGCTGCGCACCTGCGCTCGCGCGTCGCACGATGACGCGACCGTCACGACGATCGTCGGCGAGCGGGCGAGGCGTGCGACACGCCCGAAGGGCGCTGCGGCTTTGAACGGATGCGCGCGCCGTCCCTTTGCACGGATGCGCGCGCTGTCGGGTACAGGGAAGCTGGATCGATGAGAAGCCGACCGTCAGCGATCGTCCTGGCCGCCTCACTCGCAGCCGCCTACCAGGTCCTCCTGCGTCGGCGGATCCTCAACTGGGGCGCGACCGAATCGGAGACCGCGTCGCTCCTGGCGGGAGACGAGCTCCTCGAGCCGGCCGATCGGGTCGCCACACGAGCGATCTCGATCGACGCCCCCGCCGCTGCCGTGTGGCCGTGGGTGGCTCAGATGGGGCCGACCCCCCGAGGCGGTGCGTACACCTACGACTGGATCGAGAACCTCCTCGGTCTCGACATGCACAGCGTCGATCGCGTCCTTCCGGAGTTCCAGCGCCCCGAGGTCGGCGACACGATCGCGTTCGGCTCGAGCAGGATGCGGCTCGAGCGGGTCGACCACGACCGGGGGCTCTCCTGGCGCTCGGCCGACGGCAACTGGGTCTGGACCTTCGTGATTGCCCCGCACGCCGACGGGACTCGGCTGATCAGCCGGAACAGCTATCGGCTTCCGACGATCGCCGCCCGCCTCGGCATGCTCCCGATGGAGCCCGCCTCGCTCGTGATGGAGCGAAAGATGCTTCGGGGGATCAAGCAGCGCGCCGAGCGTCTGGCGAGCAGAACGCCGGAGCCGGCTTCAGGCTGACGCCACGGACCGCGTCCCAGCCCTTTCCCGAACGACCCCACGCAGCTCAGCCGATTCCGAGTGCCGCCCCCGGGTTCTTCACGGTCACCTTCGCCCGGCCGCCCTTCCGCACGACGATCTTGACCGTCGTCGGGAGGCTCGAGTACTCCGACCCCGGCCCGCCCGCGTAGGCCGTCAGCGTATGTCTGCCGGCCGCGAGCAGTGGCAGGACGACGGCGCTGAGCGGGCAGATCGCCCGGGCTCGGTGGTCGAGGCGGCACAGCAGCCCTCCAGCCTGGCGGTCGGCTGACCGGAAGGTGATCACGACGTGGCCGCCGATCAGTCGTGCGGCCGGCACGGCGATCGAGATCGGCGCGGGGAGCAGGTGCCGCAGGAACGCATCGGGGATCCGGCTCTTCTTGTCGGCAACGAGGTTTCCCGCGCTCGAGACGAAGACGACCGACGACCCGTCGTCGGATGCCGATGCCCGTTGCGAGATCAGCTTGGACTGCTCGGCACCCCGGGGGCGGCCTGTGGAGGACACGTCGCCCATCACCGTCGTGTGGCGGACGAGATCGCGGACGAAGACATTGACGCCGGCGTGCTGAGCAGGGGTCAGGTTGCCGGCGTTCGAGAGGAAGGTCACATACCTGCCGTCGGGGCTGATCGTCGGAGCGAACGACGCGCCATCCCCCTGCTGGTCGGTCGTCGCCAGGCTCGCCCGGACTGTTCGATTGGCCATCATCTCGCGGACGAACACGTCCGTGTGATGGTTGGTGTCGCGGCTGACGAGGTCGGTGGCCTGCGATTCGAAGACCACGGCGCCGCCCCCCGAGCTGACGTCGGAGATCATCGGCGCCGACCCCTGGCTCGCGCGGATCACCGTAGGCCGCGTGGAGGAGACGCTGGCGAGTGCGGTCGTCCCGCCGGTGAGGTCTCGGACGACGACGTTGGTTCCGCTCAGCGTCATCCCGGACACGAGGTTCGTCGCCGTCGTCGAGAAGGAGACGTATCGGCCGTCGGGGCTGATCGCCGGGGCGCTCGAAGCGCCGTCGCCGGGTGCTCCGTCGGGCGTCGCGCTGACGAGCACGGTCTTGTCGGTCTGGAGATCTCGAACGTAGACGTCGCGCTGCCCAGCCGGGTGAGCGTCGGTCAGGTTGTCGGCCGTCGAGCTGAACGCCACGAGCTGACCGTCGCCCGAGATGTCCGGCTCGGCCGAGTCGCCGTCGGCCGGGGCCTGGCTCGAGGAAAGGCTGACCCTCCGCAGGCCTCCGCCGCGCGTCCAGGCGAAGACGTCGCCGTGCACCGGTGTCCCAGACGCGGGTGTGTCCATCTCGGGAAGGAGGTTCTTGGCCAGCGAGGAGAACGCGACGGCGCCGCCGTCCTTGGAGATCGACGGCTTCGTCGACGGCCCGTCCGCGCCCTCCCCGGCCGGCCCGGCGCTCAGCAGGAGGATCTGCGACGAATCGGCTCCGTAGAGGTAGATGTCCCCGACATGGCCGTTCGGATCGTCAGGTCCGAGATTGCTCGCGGTCGAGGCAAAGGCCACGAATCGCCCGTCGCCCGAGATCTGGGCGTCGGCACTGGCGCCGTTGGGTTGCCCCTTGGCGGCAGCACGGATCCGCACCGTCCGCTGCGGCGACGGCCCGGCGACGGCTGGAGCGACGCACACGACCGCCGCGCCGAGGACGACGGCGATCGCTTGGCGGGACCAGCGCGCCCGATCGAATCGAGAGCTCAGCTCTCCTGGGGGGCGCGGCCGGAACGTGGAGCGAGGTGGCACGGGGAGGCGCGGCAACTTAGCAGGGGGAAGGCGAAGATCGGCGACGCTCGCCGGGCGGTCCGCCGGGTTCTGCGGCCACCGAGCCGAGAATAGTCCCGCATCTGCAAGGGCGCATGCACTATGCGGGGATTTTTCGAACACGTCGCTCCGATTTTGAAGTAGGCTGAGCACCTTCGGCGGTGGAGTGTGCGCGCAATATCGAGGCTGGGGAGATGCAAATGAAAAGAAGTCGGCTGCTCGTCGGGGCCACCGCGATCCTGATGCCACTGGCGTTCTCGTCAGTTGGAGCATCCGCGGCGCCCCTGAACACCTTTCAGACCACGTTGCCTGAAACGACACCACCGCTCCATGGGACGCTGCCCCACGGCGAGGGAACCGTCGCCGTGACGCAGCTGGCTGCCGACCCCACCAGGCCCTATTCGAACGATCCGAGCGGCAAGACCGCGCCTTCCGAGCTTCTCGTCGTAGGTCGGGCGCGTGGCGAGCAGCGGGCTGACGGCACCTACCACGGCCACATCACGATCGCCCAGGTCGCCGGCATCGAGCTTCTTTCGGTCGACACGAACCCCGGTGAGACCAAGACCGGTCCGCTCGACTCGATCACCTCTGCGCTCTGCACCTCGACTGGCGGCGTCGTCTGCCTCGGCGTGCTGACCGCCAAGTCGCAGACCACGACCACCGGCTCGACGAACCACTTCGAGGTCGCGAACCTCTCGATCGGAAGTCCGACCGGAGTCACCCTTCCCGCAGGCCTCTCGGCGATCTCCGCCCAGGCCGCCGTCTCCGACGGCAACATCATCAGCGACGGGACCTGCCAGATCGCGACCGGCAGCACGCTGGTCACCAAGGCCGGCCTAGGGCCGCTGATCCTCGCCGACGTGATCAAGTCGAACACGACGTCGAAGGCCTGCAACAACGCAGCGCCGACGGAGACCGACAGCTCGACGGTGATCCCGACGACCGGGACGCTCACGAACCTGCTCACCTCCGTCCCGAACAACGCCTGCGCCACCGGCGGAAACGCGAACCCCGACGGCTCGGCCGGCGGGACGGCCAACACGGTCGCCGGACTGCCGCCGCTCGTCAGCCTCGTCTGCAACTCGGCCGACCAGAGTCCCGGAGTCGCGACGAACTCGGCTGATGGGGCCAAGCAGGCGACCTCGCCGTACGGAGTACGCGAGGCCCTCGACGCCTTCGTGCTGGCGATCGGCGCGACGCCGGCCGTCAAGTTGACGACCGGAGCCTCTGACTCCACGGCGACGGCCCCGCCGGCCGTTGCGCAGCCCTGCCCGACCGGTCAGACCGGGACCGAGCCGAACTGCGTGAAGACCCCGACCAAGACTCCGTCCGGAGCCGTCTGCAACACCGGCGGCGACAACGACTGCGTCACCGGATCCGGACCCAGGGGCCCGAGCATCAAGGAGGGCGGCGCGACCGACAAGGCCCGCGACTGCCGCGAGAAGGTCGAGAACACTCCGGCCTGCCCCGGGGCCGGCAACGGAAATGGCAATGGCAATGGCAACGGCAACGGCAACGGCACGAGTGGCGCCGCGACCCCGAAGGCCGCCAGCACACTGCCGTTCACCGGGTTCGACGCGATCTGGATCGGCGTGCTCGGCGCGCTGATGCTCGGTCTCGGGCTGGGGCTCCGCCGCTTCAGCGGCCTTGCCGACTGAGCCGACCGAACAAGGACATCAACCGGCGCGCGGGACTCATCTCCCGCGCGCCGTGCGTTAACGGCCGGATCTGGGGTCGTTGTCACGCGTTCCCCTCCACCACGTCGGCCCGCGTCGCTTCTAAAGGGCCGTCCCGGCCTGATTGCACTGCCTCCGGCCGCCCGCGGACCTCACCGTTCGCGGTTCCCAGCTGCCTTCCACGCCGGGTTTGACCCACGCAGCTCGAGTTGCCTCTCATGCCGGTCTCGCACCTCCCAGGCCGCTTGAGACGCACGGCATGCAAGCCGGCACCACAACCCGATCAGTGCAGGCGCTCAACCGATCTGACGCTCCGCGAAGCGCCTGATTCCCACGAACCGGCCGTCGAAGGCGCGATCGCGCGGTTGGATTCGCCACTCGCAACACCAGATGCGCGTCTCGGCGTGCTTCGTCGGCCGGCCCGGGTCCACGCTGCCCCTGCAGGTTCACCGCGCTTCACCGGCTCTCCGGCGGCTCTCTCGCCGGACTCGCGGGCAGGGCTCTCCACCGGATGCCGTGCCGACTCTCCGCGGGCTCTCTGCCCGGCGGCGCAGGCGCCCATGGAGCACCGTCGACCGAGGGTCGCGCCGCGCAGCCGGTCCGGCGGCGCTGACCCCAGCCCGCCGCGGCTCAGCCGGTTGGGGCGAAGAAGCTGACCGAGGCGAGCATGTGCTGGATCTCCAGCAGGCTCTGGGTCGACGGGTGGAGGCTCTTGAAGAGGACCTGGATGCTGTAGGTCCGGTACTTGCTCGTAACCGCCGTCGAGAGGATCAGGACCTTCGTCTTGGCCTTCGTCGTCCCGATGATCGCCGTCGTCAACGCCGGGGTGTGACCGATCGGACCCGTCCGACGACCGATGATCTTGGCCGGAGCGAAGGTCCTGGTCAGCTGGCTGTTGATCGCCGGTCGGAGCTTCGAGTCGTTGTTCGCGGGCGCCGGATCCGAGATCGCGACGGTGCTCGCGCTGTCGTCGGGACTCGAGAGCGTCACGAGTCCCGGCTGGGACGACGTCAGCCAGGACGTCGGCTGCTCGAGGGCCAGGCCGAGCGACCGGTAGATCCCCCGGCGAAGAGAGATCTGGATCGGAGTCTGACCGGGCTTTCCCCCGGTCTTGGACGTCGAGTCTGAGCTGTGGTTGGCGAACACGGCCCACCCGAGCGCCCCGCCGACGAGGATCGCCCCGACGATCGACAGGACGTAGCCGTTCTTCAGCGCCTTGGTCATCGAGCCCGTCATCGATCTCGTCGTCGATCCGTCGGCGCCGTCGTCATCGGTCTGACCCCAACTGAGGCCGGGCTGGTCTGAGTGATCGGCGGGAGGTCAAGACTGCACGCGGTGGACTGGCGAGCGGGGAGAGCGGGGGAGACGTCGGCATGATAGCCCGCCATCGCACCCCGGCCCGCTCCTGCGCCGGTTCCCGGGACCCGCCGCCTAGACTCCCGGTCTCCCGCCGATCAAACCGCCCGTCTGTCACGGCTCCCGTCGATGAAACCGCTCTCTCGCGCCCCGCTCCCGCCGATGAAACCGACTCTTACGTCACGGCTCCCGCCGATCAAACCGACTCCTTCGTCAGGGCTTCCGCCAGTGAAACCGCACGCTCGCCGGCGGTACCCGCGTCGGGCGCCCGCGTCGCTCGTCTGTCTGATCGCGCTCCTCGCGATCGGCGCGGCCCCGGCCGTCTCGCTCGCCGCCGTCGGGCCCGGCCGCTGGTCGAAGGTCGCCCGCCTGCGCAGCAGCCGGGAGGTCCACACCGCGACGCTCCTGCCCGACGGCCGCGTCCTCGTCACCGGCGGCTTTGGCAGCTCGGGCTTCAGTGCGACCACCGAGCTCTACAACCCGACGACCAGGCGGTGGGACGCCGCCGGCCCGATGCTGGTCGGGCGCTTCGGCCACACGGCGACCCTCCTGCCAGATGGCCGGGTCCTCGTCGCCGGCGGCGCCAACCTGACGACCGGCTATCTCAACGAAGCCGAGCTCTACGACCCGCAGACCGACACCTGGACGGCGACGGCGCCGATGGCCCAGCCGCGAACCAACCACACGGCTACGTTGCTGGCCAACGGAAAGGTCCTTGTCGCCGGCGGGCTCGCCACCGGATCGGGCGCACTCCGCGGGGCCGAGCTCTTCGACCCGGCGACGGGCCAGTGGGCGTCGGCCGGGACGATGATCACCGGACGGTACCTGCAGACGGCGACCCTCCTCCAGAACGGCAAGGTCCTCGTCACCGGGGGGCAGAACTTCTCAGGTGTCTTCCGCAGGCAGGCCGAGCTCTACGACCCCGAGACGAACACGTGGACCCCGGCCGCTCCGATGCACGTCGCCCGGACGAACTTCACAACCACCATCCTGCGCGACGGCCGGGTCCTCGTCGCCGGCGGCGGCGACGCGGCTCCCGGGTTCACGGCCAAAGCCGAGATCTACGACCCGGCGACCAACCGCTGGCGTGTCGTCCGTCCGATGCACGCGCCTCGCGGGTTCGCCGATGCCGTCCTCCTGCGGTCTGGCCGGGTCCTCGTCGCCGCCGGGCGCAACGACTCCGGACCCCTTCGGACGGCTGAGATCTACGACCCGAAGCAGAACACCTGGACCGTCGCCGCCCGGCTCCGGGCGGCCCGCTACCACGCGACGGCGACGCTCCTCAACACCGGCAGCGTCCTCGTCGCCGGGGGCGGCCTCGGCAACGGGAAGATCCTCGCGAGCGCCGAGCTCTACACCGAGCACAAGGGCTAGACCCGCGAAGCCTCGCCGGTCAGCCTGATCAGCTCCCGCACGACGGCATCCATCCCGGCGATCTCGTAGACCGACCGCTGCCGCCCGGCTCCGCCGCCCCGCTCGACGAGGCTCCGGAGGCTTGCGAGCTCCCGTGCGCAGTCGAGCTCGTCCGCGTGGTGGCCGACGGTCTCCAGGGTCCGTTCGAGCAGCTCGCCGACCGGGTGGAGGTCCCCGTCGGCGTCCGGCAGCTCGGCTTCGGTCCCGTAGCGGGCGGCCCTGAACGACCCCTCCTCCAGCACCTCGGCCGGCTGATCGGGCTCGGGCTCGGCCTCGGCGCAGTGGCGCGCAAGGCAGTGGGCCAGCGCGATCAGGCCGGCTGCGTCCTCGAGCGACGCCTGGCAGTCGAGCCCTCTGATCTCCACTGTTCCGAGCCGCGGGTGGGGTCGCAGCTTCCACCAGAACCACGTGTAGTCCTCGACCCCCGCTGCCCGCGTCAAGCGTTCGGCGGCCTCGCAGAAGTCCGCGAAGTCCCGCATCGCCCGGGGGACGCCTGAGCGCGGCCAAGCTCGTATCGTGACCTCCCTGGCCGACTGGAGGCCGGTGTCCCGACCATGGCGAAACGGTGAGTTCGCGGCGAGTGCCTGGAGCAGGGGGAGGTAGCCCCGCAGGCCGTTGAACGCCCGGATCGCCGTCTCGGCATCGGGCATGCCGACGTGGATGTGCATTCCGCCGACCGGCGTCGCCACGGCGTCACCCAGAAGGTCGTGGATCTGCGCGTAGCGCTCCTTGTCGGTGATCTCGGCCTCCCCCTCCAAAGCCGACGGATGCGTCCCTGAGCCGAGCAGTCCCGCCCCGGTCGCGAGGACCGCCCGTCGCAGGCCAGCCAGCCTGTCGGTGGCCTCGCTTGCGCTCGTGCAGATGTCGGTCACCAGCTCGATCTGACAGGCGTGGAGCTCGCGCTCGACCCGCCCGTCGAGCTCACCCAACCTGCCCCGGACGGCCGCTGACGAGTTCGCCTGCCTTCCGCTCACCGGGTCGACCAGGAACAGCTCCTCCTCGACGCCGACCGTGAACGGCACGCCAGACCCGAATCCATCGCCGATCTCAGTCTCCGGGCTCAGACCGTCCCGTCTGCCCGTCGCCGCCCCGCGCCAAACCCGGTCGGCGGGACCGGCGGCCGCGCTAGGATCGGCCGCGTGTCACCCCGCCCGGTAGCCGAGCTCCTCGTGATCTTCGGCATCACCGGTGACCTCGCCAGGAAGATGACCTTCCGCTCGCTCTACCGGCTCGAGCGCCAGGGTCAGCTCGACTGCCCGGTGCTCGGCGTCGCCGCGGACGACTGGACGGTCGAGCAGCTCCGCGACCATGCCCGGCAGTCGATCTCGCAGACGGGGGAGACCATCGACGAAGCCGTCTTCTCAAGCCTCGCCAACCGCCTGTCCTACGTCAGCGGCGACTTCTCCGACCCGGCGACCTTCGACCGCGTCGCCAAGGCGATCGACGGCCGCCAGGACATCGTCTTCTACCTCGAGATTCCGCCCTTCCTGTTCGAGACCGTCGTCCACGGGCTGCACGACGCCGGCCTTCTCGACAAGCCGGCCCGCGTCGTCGTCGAGAAGCCCTTCGGCCACGACCTCGCCTCAGCTCGTCAGCTGGCGGCGAGCCTCCACCGGTACCTCGACGAATCCCAGCTCTACCGGATCGACCACTTCCTCGGGAAGCTCGGCCTCCAGGAGATCCTCTATCTCCGCTTCGCCAACACGATGCTCGAGCCGGTCTGGAACCGCAACCACATCGCGAGCGTCCAGATCACGATGGCCGAGCAGTTCGGGGCCGAGGATCGCGGGCACTTCTACGACCCGGTGGGGGCGCTCCGCGACGTCGTCGTCAACCATCTCCTCCAGCTTCTCGCCGCCGCCGCGATGGAGCCGCCGGCCGCCGGCGACCCCGACACCCTCTCGGACGCGAAGCTCGCCGTCTTCCGGTCGATGCCCGACGCGTCCCCGGCCCACTACGTCCGCGGCCAGTACGACGGCTACCGCCAGATCGACGGGGTCGCCCGCGACTCGACCACCGAGACGTTCGCCGCCGTCCGTCTCGAGGTCGAGAACTGGCGCTGGCACGGGGTTCCGTTCCTGATTCGTACGGGCAAGCAGCTCGCCGTCAAGCAGACCGAGCTCCGCCTCGTCTTCAAGCACGCCCCGCCGGTCCGCTTCCTGCCGGTCGCCAAGCACCGACCCGAGCCGAGTCAGCTGGTCGTCAAGCTCGACCCCGAGCCCGGCGTCCGGATCATCCTCGACGCCCACCGCGCCGACCAGGACGGTACGGCGGAGATCGAGCTGGACATGGAGTTCGCCGAGGAGGGCGGCTCCGGGCCGACCCCCTACGAGGTGCTGCTGTCGGCCGCGATGGCCGGCGACCGGTCGTACTTCACTCGGCAGGACTCGATCGACGAGAGCTGGCGCGTCCTCCAGCCGCTGCTCGACGATCCGCCACCGGTCCACTCCTACGCGAAGGGCTCGTGGGGCCCGACCGAGGCCAACGCGCTGGTCGCCGGCCTGGGCCGCTGGCACGCGCCGTGGATGGCTCGAGCCGACTGATCACGGAACCGGGCAGACGGTGTCGGCGTGGGTCCCTGCTCCCGCGCGAACCGACGCCTCCCCCCGGCAGAAGTCCGCCTCAAGCGTGTAGGTGCCTGCCGGCAGGACGAACGTGTAGCTCTGTCCGCCGGCGACCGTCCGGCTGGCCACAGTCCGTCCGGCCGCGTCGGTGACCGTGACCGTCCCATCCTGCCCCCGGCAGACCGTGATCCCCGGAGCCGGGCCGCCGACGTTGTAGACGCCGCCGACGATGTACCCGTAGCCCCGCGGGAGCCGGCCCGGCGGGTCGGGCGCCGCGCAGTAGATCGGCGCCGCCCCGATCGCGATCGTCCCGGCCCTCGTGCTCGCGATCGTCCTCCCGTGCTCCACGGCGACGACCCGGATCGCGAGAAGGCCCGGGCTTCTCGGAGTCCAACGGAGCGCGAACCTCCCCCCACGGACCCGGCCCTTCGCGAGGACCGTCCATCGCCCGGCGCCGGCCGAGCGCTCGAGCTCCGCGGTCGCGCCCGCCACCCCGCGGTCGACCCGGCCGTCGAGCCGCAGCGCCCGGCCGACCGTCGCGCCGGTGGGGAGGGCCACCGCGATCGCGGCCGCCGACGATCGGGCCGCCGCGCCAACCGGGGCGAGCGTGGTCCAGACCAGGACGATCGAGCCCAGCACGGCAGACATCCGGCGGCGGCAGCCGCCCTTTTCAGTTGGCCGGGATTTGGTTGACGTTAGGATCTCAGGCATGGCAGACGACGACAATCTCTTCGGGCAGGCCCACGTCGAGGCCTACCAGGCGAGCGACGGCGCCCGGGGCTACGAGTGGCGCGGGACGCACATCCTCCTGCTGACGACGACCGGCCGCAAGTCCGGCGAGCCGCGGACGACGCCGCTGATCCATGTCGCCGACGGCGACGGCCGGTGGGTCGTGATCGCCTCCAAGGGCGGCGCCCCCGCCCATCCGTCGTGGTTCGAGAACCTCGAGGCCGACCCCGACGCGACGATACAGGTCAAAGCCGACGTCATTCCGGTCGGGATGTCGGTCGTCGATGGTCCCGAGCGTGAGCGCCTGTGGGGCTTGATGACGGAAGTCTGGCCGGCCTACGACGACTATGCCGCGAAGACCGATCGGCACATTCCGGTCGTCCTCTTCGAGCGTCGCTGACACCTGCTCGCCGGACCGGCCAGTGCGCGGGCGGAGGGCTCCGCGACGACCGCGCCGGTATCTTTGATGCTCCCGGGGGACTGGTGTAACGGTAACACGGCGGTCTCCAAAACCGTCACTCGAGGTTCGATTCCTCGGTCCCCCGCTCGACCTTCGCCGCACCCGACTCGGGGGTTGCCGTCCGCGTTCCCGGGTAGTCTCTGAGTCGTGATGTCGTCCCCCGATACCGGCCGATGAGCCTCCGCGGGAAGGTCGGCACCGTCGGCGCCGTGGTCACGCTCGGACAGCTCGCGATGATCGTCCGCGAGCACTGGCAGTCGATCCCGGCCCGCCATCGAAATCGCGTCCAGACGTTGGTCACCCGCTCCGGCGGTCGTCCGTCGAATCTCTCGCGGGCCGAGCAGGCCGAGCTCAGGGGGCTCGTCTCCGAGCTCCGCCTCGCCGAGCTGGCGCGCCGCATCGGACCGGTCGCACTCGGCTCGGGCCGTCGCGGGTCTCGTCGTCTGTACTGAGCCCTTGGGCTAGGCGCCCTTGCCCGGCGCCGCGAGCACGGCCTCGGCCTGCTCCATGCTGGCGACGACCGGGATCCGCTCGTCCAGTCCGGCGAGCGAGAGGAGCTTGCTGACCGAATTCGCCGGGTTCAGGAGTACCAGCCCGGCCGCGTCCTCCTCGAGCCGTTGGGCGATCTCGAGGATCGCCCGGAGGCCGGTCGAGTCCATGAAGGGGACGCCGGTGAAGTCGAGCACGACCCCAAGCGGCGGATCGGTCTCCACTCCGGCGATCACCGACTCGACGAGGAGCTCGGCGTTCGCGATGTCGAGATCGCCGGACAGGGTCGCGATCATCGAGCCGGCGGGCCGGCGCGCGCAATCGACCGAGAACCGAACCAGCTGGGTGGGTGGGGGCTCGTGTGGTCCGGTGGACATCAGAGTCTGCTCGCGCTGCTGGCGGGGCCGGCCCGTCGAACTAGTGTACGGCGTGGGACAAGCCCGGTTGACGATGTTCGGTTGACTGGCTTCGGGTGGCGCGTAGACTCACCCGACCCCGATCCCGCCGCCGTCTTGCAACTTTCCGCGCCACCTGTCCCGGTCCCGTCGTGTCCGTCGGAGGGTCTCGCATGGCGCCCGCGAGAGATCCCGTCGAGGCGGTTGCCCGGATCGCCGATTCCCGGCGCGACCGGCTCCTGCGAATCCACCGCCGCCGCCTGCGGTGGGAGGATCTCGAGGACTGCTACAGCCAGGCGACGCTCGAGCTCGTCGCCAGGGCGCAACGCGATCCGTTCGTCAGCTCCGAGCACATCCAGAACGCCCTCGAGCAGAAGTTCTCGTCCCGGATCGACGATCGCCGGCGTGCGATCCGCGGGCGCAGCCCGATCGAGACGGCGATCGCCACGGCTCTGCCGGTCGACATCCCCGAGGCCGGAGCCGGCGAGGTCGAGGATCCCGCAGCCGAGGTCGTCCGGCAGGTCGTCGCCCGGATCGAGGTCAGCCGGCTGCGGGAGGTCGCCGACGAGTTGACGGGCGACCAGCGCCTGGTCCTGGCCTGCCAGATCAGCCTCGGGATGGACTGCGCCGAGTTCTGCCGGCGGTTCGGCTGGTCTGGCGAGAAGTTCCGCAAGGTGGCCCAGCGGGGACGAAGCCGGCTGCGGGCGCTGGTCGCCGAGTACGAGATCGGCGAGCGGTGCGTCCGCCTCGAGCCGGATCTGATCGCCTTCGCCGCCCGTGCGGCAACCGACGACCAGACGAGACGGGCGGCCGCCCATCTGGCCAACTGCACGGCCTGCTCGACCCGGGCTCGCGCGCTCGACCGGGCCTCGCGTCAGGTCGCCGCCCTCCTCCCGATCCCCGTGCTCGTCCCGGCCGGCCTCTTCGGCAAGCTCGGTGGCTCGATCTTCGCGATCAAGCGGGCGCTCGGCCTGCTCGGCGGAGGTGCCGAGACCGGCGCGGCAGGTGTCGCCGGGGGCTCGGCGGTCGGCGCCGGGGCGGGCGCACTTAAGATCGGCGTCGCGGCCGCCTGCCTGGCGGGGGCCGCCGGCGGGTATGCGATCTGCGGCGGGGGGCCGATCGTCGGTGTCCTGGCGCACCATCCGGCCGCCGCCGCTCGTATCCGTCCGGCGGCTCACGTCGCGCCGGCCCCGCCGGCCAGTCACCGGCCGGTGGTCCTGGCGGCGTCGACGCCCAAGGGAGGGTCGGCACTCGCCCATGGGCGCCTCGCAACCGTCGTCGCCGAGCGGGAGTTCTCCGGCGGAGGAGGCGCTCATGCGGCGGACCTGCTCTCGGCGTCCGGAGCGTCCGGGTCACCGAGTCCGACCGGGAGTCCAGTGGTCGGGAGGTCGGTGGTGCTATCCGGGTCGCCGGCGCCGACCGGGTCCCCAGGGGGGTCGGGGTCGGGGGGGTCGGGTGGACCGACCGGCTTGCCGGTGGGGACCGGGTCATCGACGCCGGGCGGATCTTCGGCCCCCAGCGGGACGCCGCTACCGAGCGCAGGACGGTCCGGAGGGCGACAGCCGCAGTCGGAGTTCGGCGGCTTCGAGCACTAGCACTACCAGTGGGTGTCCCGCCTGAGGCGGGCGGTCGGACTGTCTGCGGAGGGCTCAGATGCCGATTTCGCAGACACCCGACAGCCGAGTCGACCGCGCCGCGGCGGCGGACGCCCGGCGGAGCCAGGCATGAGGCGCCGGCGTCCGAGCGCGCGGTACACCGTCCTCGACGAGGAGCAGCTGCTCGGTGGCGTCGATCTCGCCGACCATCCGGATCCAATTGGTGGTCGGTCGGGGGGCGGGCGGGGCGACGAGTGGGACGAGTGGTCACCGGATCGCGAGGATGAGCCGCGCGACGACGGCCCTTACGAGTGGGAGGCCGGCGGCGGTGCCGACCGGTCGAGCCCGGCTTGCGAGGAGGAGGAGGAGGGCGAGGACGCCGCTCGACGGGCGCCTTCTGCCTCGCGTCCTTCGGGCGAGGGCGGCCACCGGCGGTGGCTGGCGGTCGGCTTCGTCGGCGCGCTCGTCGTCGTCCTCCTGGTCGCTCGCGAGATCGGGGCGTCGTTGGACACCGTCGGGTCACGAGCCGGTCGGCTGCCGACCGCGGGCACGACCACAGGCCGGGCGCCGGGCGCCCTGGCCGCCGTCCCGGGATCCTCGGCCGGTGAGGCCGCCGTCTCACCCGTCGTGGAGACGCCACGCCGGCCGGCAAGCACCCCGGCGACGGCCGGTGCGGGCGGGCGGCGCGGTCGTCCGAGCGGGCTCGGGGACCGTCCGAGTGGGGCCGGCGATCGTCCCGGTAGGCCCGGGGGCCGCCGGAGTGGCCCTGGCCGCCCAGCGAGTGGCCGTGGCGGTCCGAGTGGGCCCGGGGGCCGTCCGCGCTTGCGCAGCCACGCCCAGCCAGACCCGACCGGAAGGTCGCGGGCGCAGCCCGCTCGAGCTCCTGTCCAAGGACCGAGCCGACCGATCGGCGCGGCACGGGGGCCCGCGAATCCCGGGCGCGGGGCGGGCCACCCGCAGGCTTCGACGCCGGGCCCGGCGCCGGCGCGAGCGGTCAGCCGGCAGCGACGGGGCGGGGGCCAACGAACGCCAGCGGTCGCACCCGGCCGGTCGCCGGCTGGGGAATTCGGGTTCGAGCGATGAGCCGGTCGGCTCCGAGCGCAGCTCGGGTACGCGTCGAGACGCGAGCGTTCTGGAGGCTGCGGGTCGCCGCGTCGCTGACCCGGTGGGTGCTCTACACGGCGGCGATCGTGGGCATCATCGCGACTGCCCGCTTCGCGATCGCTCCACCCCGACCGGCGGTCGCCCGCGCGCCGTCCGTCGATCCTCGCGACCCCGGCTCCGAGGCGTTCGCGACCGTGTTCGCCCGTCGCTACATGACATGGAACGCGGCGGCCCCGGCTGAGCACGCCGACGGACTGGCGGCGTTCGTCAACACGGCGACCGATCCCGATCTGGGCCTCGGTCAGCCGGCCCGGGGGTCCGAGCGCGTTGTCTCGGCCGAGATCGTCCAGGCCGATCGGGTGGGACCGGGAGAGCACGCCTACACGGTCGAGCTCGACACCGGCCGGCCAAGCCTGACCTACCTGTCGGTCGATGTCGTCCACGCAGCCGGAGGCGCTCGTCAGCTCGGCCGGTACCCGGCGCTCGTCGGGCCGCCCCTCGTAGCGCCCGCGACGACCCTCGACGGCCGCAGCGTCGGGCCGATCAGCGACCCGTCGCTGAGCGCGGTGGTGGGGCGTGGGTTGCGCAACTACCTGGCCGGGTCGCACACCAACCTCGCGGCCGATCTCGCGCCCGCGGCCGTGGTGTCGACCCCCGCGGACCCGCTCACCGTCGACCAGATCGGTCAGCCCCGGGTCGCGCCCGACGGCGGCGTCTTGACGACGGTCGTCGCCCATGACTCCCGCCAGACGTCGTTCACCTTGACCTACGAGATGGACGTCACACGAACCGCTGGTCGCTGGCTGATCGCCGCGATCCAGACAGACCCGAGGACATAGGAGGCAGCAGACGCATGGTCGATCGACCGCTCACCAATCAACGACCCGGATCTCCCCTGGGCGTGCCCGGCGGGCGCCGGTCCGCCGTCGGCGCTCGGCCCGGCCCTCGCGCGCTCGGTGCGGCGCTCCTGCTCGGGCTCGTCTTCCTGGCGGCGTCGCCGCCGGCCGCGACGCTGGCGGCGGGACCGCCGGCCTCGGGACCCGTGGCTGTGGGACCGCTGGCGGTGGGCGTGACGAACCCGGCGGGCGGGTCGCTCGAGTCGGCGGCGAGCCGGGCCGGGGACACAGGACGGAAGATCGGGCTCAGCCTGATCGGGCTCGCCCTCGCCGTGGCAGCCGTGATCCTTGTCTTCAAACGCGACTTCAAGGAGGCCGTCGGTGTCATCGCGATCGGGATCGTCGCGGTTCTGCTCGTAAGTCCCGCCGGGATCAACGTGCTTCGGGACACCGTGTCGATCCTCTTCGGCAGCAACTGACGCGGCCATGGAGATCCGCTCCTTCCGGGCCGTGTTCGAGCTCGAGCGGCGCATCTACCGGGTCGACACCGTCCGGCTCAACCCGGGCGGGATCCCCGTACGTGGAGTTCTCTACGCCGGGGCGCTCGGACTGGCCTGCCTGATCGCGGGCCGGGTGCCGCCGGTCTCGTGGATCCTCGGACTCGTCCCCTGGTACATCCGCTACCTCGGGCTGCCGGTGATCGCGGCGGCGCTCGCGACGATCGCGCGGATCGACGGTCGTCCGTTTCATCACGCGGCGCGAGCCCTCGCCGTCCACGCCTGCGCGCCACGCTGGACATCCGGCGGGCTGACTCGGGCGCCGGCGCCCGGCTCCCGGTGGCGGCCGCCGCCGATTCTGATCGTCCCCGACGGGTCAGACTCACGGTTCCGGCGCCTGCGCTACCGGGGCCCCGGCGCGGTCCTGGTCGGTTATCCGCACGATCGGGCCGAATGGTCGCGTCCGGCGCTCGGGCGTCCCCGGTCGGGCGCCGACCTCACGCTTCACCCCCGCCGCCCGCACCGGCCGCTCGAGCGGCCGGTCGCGCTCGAGTTGGCGGCCGATGTCGTGCTCGAGGTGCGCCCATCGACCGGGCAGGACTAGTCGGGTGCGCCAGCCTGTGTCGTTCGTCTACGGCAACTGCCTGCTGGGATCGTGCGGCCCCTGGGGCGTCTTCGGGCTCCGGCCGATCTCGTATGCGATCCTCTCGCCCGAGCGCAAGCACGAGGTCTTCAGTCGTCTGCTCGCCGCGATCGAGGCAGTCGAGGCCGATATCCAGGTGATTCGGGTGGCCAGCGCGTGGGATCTCGACGGATATGCCCGCGAGCTCCTCGATTCGTATTCCGGTCCCCACGAGGCTGCCCACCGCCGCTATGTCGCCGAGCACCGCGGCCGCCTCGACGGCGAGGTCGGTCAAGCGGTGCCGGCCGTCTACCTCGCTGTCAGCCTCGACCCGCCCGAGCGCGATGTCGGCAGTTATGTCGCGGGGCTGTTCGATCGCTCGCCGAGCACCCTGATCGCGGCTCTCCGCGAGTCGCTCGCCCGCTCTGAGCGTCGGCTGCTCGCCGAGGACGAGCTCGAGCGGATGCGCGTCCGCGCCGACGAGATCCACGCGCGGATCGCCGGCTTTCTCGACGTGCGGCCGGCCCGCACGGTCGAGGTCCAATGGCTGGTCAGGCGGGCCTTCTGTCGCGGCGCAGGCGAGCCGGTCGTCGACGGCCTGCACGAGCCGCAGGCTCTCGTCTTCGAGCGCAACGGTCAGGCCGTGCTCGCGCCGCTCGAGGCCGACGTGCTCCGGTGGTTCGACGGCTACGTCGAGAACCGCGGCCGCAGCCTGCGGATCGAGTCCGAGGTCGGAACGAGCTGGCAGGCGCAGCTTGTCGCCGGTGCACTCCCCGAGCGGGCGGAATTTCCGAGCTCCCGCCTCGAGCTGATGTTCGCCGCTCCCGAGTCGCTCGGGTTCGCCGTGGACATGACGCTGAATGCCCGCTACCTACCGAACGATCTCGCCCTCCGCCTCGTCCGCCGCCGTGTCCAGGACGCCGACCAGATCGTCCGCTCGGAAGCCGATGGCGATCAGG
Organism: Solirubrobacteraceae bacterium; assembly: GCA_034664295.1. GTDB lineage: Bacteria > Actinomycetota > Thermoleophilia > Solirubrobacterales > Solirubrobacteraceae > Palsa-513. Next base: position 86,509 of record JAXDHV010000015.1, read on the forward strand.
GGGTCACCGACCTCGGCTACCAGCGCACCCAGGAGGCCAGGGATCTCCTGGGCTATCTTCAGTCGGCGAGCCGTCCGCCCCTGCTCCGGGCGACGCTCGCGATAGCCGTCGCAGCTGACGACGAGTCCGAGCTCGAGCGTCGGGTCGAGGCCTGCCGGCGGGCCTTCGGGGAGATCAGGCTGCACCGGCCGATCGGCGATCAGCTCGACCTGTTCCTCCAGCATCTCCCGGGTCAGCGCACACGTGTCCGAGGCTATGAGGATGTCCTCACGCCCGAGCAGGTTGCCGCGATGATGGCGCTCGGCACGCATTCGGTCGGCTCGCGGCGGGGCTTCTATCTCGGCCACACGCTCGGCGGCTCACGACAGCCGGTCCGCTTCAACCTCCGGGAGGGCTCGGACACCAATCGCAACGCCGCGATCCTCAGCCTGGGGGCGCTCGGGTCGGGCAAGACGACGCTCGACCAGAAGCTGCTCTACGAGGGGTTCCTGCTCGGAGCGAGGATCATCGACTGCGATCCGAAGGGCGACCATCGGATGCACCGCCTCGAAGATGTCGCCGGCCACGTCGAGACGATCGCCCTGCGACCGGACCGAGCCCTCCGGGGAATGCTCGACCCGCTGCGGGTCGCACCTGATCACATGCGCCACGACGCAGCCGTCTCCTTCCTCTGCGACCTGCTTCCGGCCCGCTCGGACGCCGCGTGGGAGACGTCGGTGGTCGCCGCCGTCGATGCCGTCGTGAACCGATCAGGTCAGCCAACCTGCTTCGAGGTCGTCCGAGCGCTTTCGGTCGGCGACGAGATCGACCGCCAGGTCGCAAAGACGCTGTCGGTGTACGCGCGAGCCGGCCTTACACAGCTCGGCTTCGCCGACCCCGATGTCCGCCTTTCGCCGGTCGGGGGCAGGCAGGTCACCTACATCCCGATCCGCGACCTCCCCCGGTCCCCAGCCGGGAACCCGCCGCGGCGACTACTCGGTGGCTGAGCGTGTCGGTGAGCAGATCGTCCGCCTGATCGCGATGTTCGCGATGCAGCTGATGGCCGCCGAGCGAGATCGCCTCAAGCTGTTCAGCTTCGACGAGGGCTGGCGGCTGCTCGGGGACCCGGTCGGGCGAATGCTCCTGGCATCCCTCCAGCGGATGGGCCGCTCGGAGCTGGCCGTCCCGATCATCTCCACCCAGCTCGTCAGCGACACGCTGCTCGACGGCCGGGATTCGCTCGAGAACCTGATCGGAGCGACGTTCGTCTTCGGCCTGCGGAGCGAGAACGAAGCCGCCCGCGCCCTTCGCCTGCTGGACCTCGACCCCGATGACCAGGCGCTCCGGCGGATCCTCCTCGAGTTCGACGCCGGCCGGTGCCTGATGCGCGACCATCGCGGCCGGGTCGAAGCCGTCGCGGTCGACGTCGTCGCGCCCTGGCTGCTCCGCGCTCTCTCGACCACCCCGCCCGGCGAGGCGGATGCCCGCTCGCTCTCGACCACGCCACCTGACGAGGCCGATGTCGGCTCGCGGTGACCGGCGCAGCTCGGTCGCGAGGCCGACGATCGTCACCCCGAGGGACCCCATAGCTGCCGCCGGGCTCCTCGCCGTGGTCGCCGTGCTTGCTCTGGCTGCCATGCTCATCGGACCGCCGCCCGCTTGCGCGGCTCCGACGATCCGGCCGTCCCGACCCGGCTCGGCCGCTCCGGCGGCACACGCGGCTCCGGCGACACACGCGGGGCCGGCGGCTGCGGCGACCCCGCCGGCTAGCGGGACTCCGCCGGCTTCCACAACACAGCCTCCACCCGCGGGACCCTCGGCGCCTGCCGGTGCCGCATCGCCACCCTCGCCGCCGGGCGGCCTGTCGGATCCGAACGCCCAGAGCACGTCACTGGCAGGCCACGGGCCTCTGGTCTCCAACGGGTTCGGGAGCCCGTCGTGCCGGAGCGGAAGCGCGCCGGCCGGCCTGCCGGCGGCGGCTCGAGCCAACTGCCGGGCGTCGGGCCTGATCACGGCGCCGGCTCCGGTCGACAACTACCAGTTCGACATTCACATCGACACGGGCATCGGCGAGGGCATCGGCGGGAGCATCAAGGGCGGCATGGCAGCCGTCGTCCAGGACTACCTGCTGACGCCGCTCTGGATGGCCCTCGTCTGGGCGACCGACGTCCTGATGGTCGCGATCGAATGGTGCTACTCGATCGACCTGCTCGGGACCGGCGCACTCGGGCCGATCGCCAGGGGACTGGAGACGATGCATCGGTCGCTGACCACGCCATGGCTCGCAACCGTCCTCGCGATCGCGGCCGTGACGTTCCTCTACAGAGGGCTGATCCGCAGGCGGGTGGTCGAGACGCTCGGCCAATTCGCCCTGATGCTGGCGATGATGATCGGCGGCCTGTGGGTCATCGTCGAGCCAGCCGGCACGGTCGGCGCCGTCAGTGGACTTGCCAACCAGGCGAGTCTCGGGGTGCTCGCGGCGAGCGCGACAGGCGATCCCGCCCAGCCGACCCGAGGCCTGGCGGGCAGCCTCGATCAGGTCTTCGAGACGGCTGTCGGGACGCCGTGGTGCTACCTCGAGTTCGGCAACGTCGCCTGGTGCGATGACCCCGGACGACTCGACCCTGAACTGCGACGGACGGCGATTGCGATCGCTGCGCTCGATTCACGTTCGGGCAGTCCGGCTGGGACCAGGCAGGCCCGTGGGGAGGAAGCCGGGATCGCCGCCGCCCGGACGAACGGGGCGCTGTTCCTCGCGCTGCCCGCGAACGGGCCGGGACGCAACTCGATCAACGCCAGCGCCTTCCACCCGTCTCTGCTGAGGGCATTGTGCGGCTCGGACGTCGCCACGGCATGCACGGCCTCGACGGGCCCGGAGGCCGAGTTCAGGACGGAGAAGGGCACGTTCGCCCGGATCGGCGGCCTCCTCCTGATCGCGCTCGGCGAGCTGGGGATGTTCGGCTTCCTCGGATTCCTCGCACTCCGATTGCTGAGCGCAGCCCTCCTCTCGGTGCTCTACCTCCTGCTCGCTCCGCTCGCGGTGCTCGCGCCCGCGCTTGGGGACGGCGGCCGAGCCCTCTTTCGGTTGTGGTCCCTGCGTCTGCTGGGGTCGGTCCTCGCGAAGCTCGTCTACTCCGTGTTCCTCGGGGTCGTCCTGCTCATGCTGCGCGTGCTCGGCGAGCTCGGGAACCTCGGCTGGTGGACGCAGTGGCTCCTGATCGCATCGTTCTGGTGGATCGTCTTCAACCACCGCCATCAACTCCTCGAACACGTGATCCACGAACGCGGCGAGTCGACCCGGCGGGCGTCGCTCGGCAGCCGCCTGTTCGCCGCACACCAGGCAGCCCGGCTCGCCCGCCCGGTGACCCAGCGGATCGTGAGGGCGGGCAAGAGCGCGTTCGAAGCCGGTCGAGGTGTCCCAGGCCCGGCCATCGAGCGGATTGGCGGGAGGAATCGACGTGGGTCGGATGAGGCGCCCCAGCTCGCCCAGCAGGTCACGAGGACGCTCGAACGCGATCACGCTCACGCTGTCTCCACGGTCGCAGCCGCCCCGGCTCGCGAGGCCGAGTTGACCGCTCTACGCGAGCGTCGGGACCTTCTGCGCAAGAAGGGACGCGAGGCCGAGGGCAGCGGCGACCGCCGTCGAGTCGTGAGACTGCGGCTGCGTCAGGAGGAGGTCGACGCCCGGATCAAAGCCGGCGAGCACGAGCTCGCCACCGCCCAGACAATGGTCCGCCGCGGCGAGGAGAACACCCGCCAGACGGGCGTCGTCCACGATGCCGGCCAGCGCGAGCGCCAGGCCGAGTTGTTCGATCGTGAGGCCGAGCGCCGGCCGCTGCTCGCGTCGCCGCGCGACAAGCGGACAGGCCGGCGCGACTATCCCGAGCTCGCCACGCTCGCCGGCGTCAGCCGCAGTGGGTATTCGCGACTCGGCGGAACCCAGCGCCGGCGCGCCCAGCTCGAGATCGACCGAGCACTCGAGCGCCGGCGGGAGTGGTCGCGCAAGACGGAGCTCAATGACCGGGAGAAGAGAATCTCCGGCTGGCACCAGAAGACCCGGCGACGAGAGTCGCCGGCGCCTCGTCCGACGCCGCGACCAGTGGGCGCTCGACGGCGCCAGTTCGACACCGCGACCGATGAGCCGGAAGTCCTGCCGACATCCCGGCGACCACGCGCGCCCCGCGCCGATTCGCGCCGAGTCTCGTAAGGTCTGACCGATGGCCGCCGACCGCCGGGTCGAACATCTTCTGATCGGTGGTGGCATCGCCTGTGCGACGGCTGCCCTGACGCTCCGGGAAGCGGGCGCCGACGGGTCGATCCTCCTTGTCGGCCGTGAGCTCGACGCTCCCTACCACCGCCCGCCGATCTCCAAGGGCTATCTTCAGGGCCGAGAGACTCGTGCGGAGTGCGTGATCCACGAGCCGGACTGGTGGGAGCGCAACGACGTCGAGCTGCTGACGCGGACCAGCGTGCTCGAGATCGACGCCGAAGCCCGGACTGCCAAGCTCTCCAACAAGGAGACCGTCGAATTCGCCACCGCTCTAATCGCAACCGGCGCGATGGTTCGCAGGCTCGGAGTCGACGGGACCGAGCTCGACGGGATCCACTACCTCCGGGCGCTCGCCAACGCCGATGGGCTTCGACGGGACACGCAGGACGCCGAGCGTGTCGTGATCGTCGGTGGTTCATACCTCGGCGTCGAGGTCGCAGCCTCACTGACGGTGCTCGGCAAGCGGTGCACGATCGTCATGCAGGAGTCCGCGACGCTCGAGCGCCACTTCGGCGTCCGGGCCGGTCGCCACTTCCAGGCGATCCTCGAGTCTCACGGCGTCGAGGTCATCGGCGGCGAGGAGGTCGACCGGTTCGAGGGGGACGGCGAGCGGGTCGAGCGTGTCGTGACCAGAGGCGGCCGCACGCTTGCGGCCGACGCGGTCGTCTGCGGGGTGGGGGCGATCCCCGACGTGATGCTCGCCCGGAAGTCAGGCTTCGCGCTCGGTCCGGCCGGCGGCGTCCTCGCGAACACGCGCCTCGAGACCTCCCATCCGGGCATCTATGCGGCCGGCGACATCTGCGAATACGACTCGACGGTCCACGGACGGACATTGCGGATCGAGCACGAGGATCACGCCGCCGAACAGGGCCGCACCGCCGCGCGCAACATGCTCGGTCAGGACCGCCCCCACGAGGCGGTCCCCTACTTCTTCTCGGACCTCGCCGACTGGGTCTCCCTCGAGTACGTCGGGCCGGCCGCTGCCTGGGACGAGGAGGTCGTCCGGGGCTCGCTCGACGGTAACGACTTCACCCTCTTCTATCTCCTCGACGGGCGTGTCGTCGCCGCGCTCGGCGTCGGAGCGTCGGCGGCGCTCGATGATGCCCGTCGGCTGATCGTCGCGGCCGCTCCGATCGTCGATTCCGCCTTGCTCGGCTCGGGCGAGCTCACCAGCCTGACCGGCCTGTAGCCGGTCGCTCACGCCAGCCTCTCCACCCGCAGAGCACGAGGAAGTGTGCGTGGTCCGCAGACCACGGCGGCCCCGAGCCGTTAGCCGCGCCTTAATCCTCCGGCTCTACGCTGGGATCCTGATGGATCACCGTCCGGCCACCCCTCTAAACGCGGCGCTCCTCTGTCTGGTCGGGCTCGTCCTGACGGGCGTCACCGCATTGATCCTGCCGGTCGCGCGGCTCCGCGACTCGGCCACGCTCCAGGGCTTCGCCCAGCTCCGGGGGACCCGGCTCGACGTGTTCGCCAACCAGATCGCCCACACCGTCGATCCGCGGCCGTATGCCGTGGTGGGGGTCCTGCTCGCGCTCGTCGCCCTGATCCGCGGCCGGCCGCGGGTTGCCGTCGCCGTGCCGGTCGCGATGGTCATCGCCAGCGCGACGACCGAATTGCTCAAGCCGCTCGTCGGTCACCCCCGGGTCTCCGAATGGCTCGGCGGTGGCGCCGACACGTCCGTGGCGTCGTGGCCGAGCGGGCACGCCACCGCCGCGATGATGGTCGCCCTGTCCGCGGTCCTCGTCTCGCCCCGGTCGCTCCGGCCGCTCGTCGCCCTGCTGGGGACGGGGCTCGCGATCGGTGTCAGCTACTCGATCCTCGTGCTCGGCTGGCATTTCCCGAGCGATGTCCTCGGCGGCTTCCTGGTCGCCGGCGCAACGACCTCGCTCGCGCTTGCGGCGCTCTGGTCGGCCGAGGCCCGTTGGCCGGAGCGGACTGCCCGCCGCGCCGTCGGACGCGTCGCCGCCGGCGTCAGCGACCTGGTGGCCCCTGCGGCGATCCTCGCCCTCTGCCTCGGTGCCGCGATCGGCCTCGTCGCGATCCGCGGGCATGTTCTGGCCGCCTACAGCGCCTCACATCTGTCGTTCGTCGCCGGCGCAGCCACGATCGCCGGTCTTGCCGGGGTGCTCGCCACCGCAATGGCGTTTGCGCTCCGGCGCTGAGATTCGCGGATCGGGATCGTCGAAGGAGCGGTGCCGATCACGAGATGCGCGCCCCGGGCAGGTGTAGCGGCGCGTTCGGAGACGTGCGCGTTGGGCAGGGGCTTCGGCCTTCGGAGACGTGCGCGTCGGGCAGGGGCTTCCGCCTTTGGAGACGCGCGCCCGAGGCAGGTGTTATGTCCTTCTTTCGCAAGAATGCTTGCCGGAGTCCGGCAACTACTTCTTCCAAGGTGTCCTGAACCTCCCTGCTCCCGGGCTGAAATGCTCCCCGGCTCTCTAGCTGATCCGCGGGTTTGGAACTCGCCCTGGGCTCTCTGGCTGCTCCGCCCGCCGGACTCCCCCTCGACCCTCTCCCGGATCCGCAGGCGGGAACTCCCCCTCGACCCTCTCCCGGATCCGCAGGCGAGAACCCACACCCCCGCGAGTATCTCGAAGCTCGTCAGCCGCTGAGCCAAAGCCGGAGAAGCCGCCGGCCCGGGAACAGTCTCAGCGCGAGCGCCCAGGCTCCCAGAGCGGCTCGTCCCCGTCGTTGGCACCGCGGGCGAGGATGAACAACAGGTCAGACAGCCGGTTGAGGTAGCGGATGACCGCCTCGCCGACCTCCTCGCCGTCCGCCGCCGCCAGGCCCACCGCCCGCCGCTCGGCCCGCCGGCAGAACGTCCGGCAGACGTGGAGCTGCGCGGCCGCAGGGCTCCCGCCGGGGAGGACGAACGACTTCAAAGGCTCGAGTGTGTCGTTGACCTCGTCGCACGCCCGCTCCAACCAGGCGACCTGCTCCTCTACGACCCGCAGTCGCTCACGCTCGCCGTCGGGTGGAACCGCGAGGTCCGCGCCCACGTCGAAGAGGTCGTTCTGGACGGCGGTCAGCCACCCGGCGTAGCGCTCGGGGAGGCCCGGCGTGACCAGCGCGACCCCGATCTGGGAGTTGAGCTCGTCGACGTCGCCGTACGCCTCGATCCGAGGGTGCGTCTTCGAGACGCGGCTCATGTCACCGAGGTGTGTCTCCCCGCGATCGCCGAGCTTCGTGTAGATGCGGGTCAGATTCACGGTCATGCCCCGAGTCTGACAGACCATTAGGATGCCCCTGATTCCGGTCGGTGGTCCTTCGAACCCGGTCGCAGCAACCGCCGACCACAGCCGACGAGCCCTATGGAAGGGGTGCCTGCACTTGCGAAGCGTCCTAGGTCGTTCCCTTGTCGCAGCCATCACCACGCTCGCCTGCTGGTGTGCCGCTGCCTCGGCCGCGACGCCCGCCACCGGCCTCGTCACCGTCAGGGTCGAGGGCGGCGACCAGACGATCCTCGCCCCGACCACCGTCTTGACCGAGGCCGGGGCATTCCACCCGGCGAATGATCCCGTGGCCGCCCATGCGTGTCCCGGAACCAGCGCTGCCCAAGCCCTCGAGCTGGCGACCGGCGGGGTCTGGAGCGGCACGTACTTCACGAGCTTCGGCGACTACGAGGTCGACTCGATCCTCGGCGAGGCTCACCCGACCGGCGCCACCGACGGCAGCTACTGGGCGTTCTGGGTCAACAACGCCCCCGCTCAGGTCGGGATCTGCCAGCAGCAGCTCAACCCCGGCGACCAGATCCTCTTCTTCCCCGATTGCTTCGGCGCCTGCCCGGCCGGCTTCGTCTCGCCGGCGGTGCTCGGGATCAGCGCGCCGGCCGTCGTCCAGAGCGGAACACCGTTCACCGCGAGCGTCGTCGCCTACCCGAACGCCGGCGGCCCGCCGAAGGGCCTGGTCGGGGCCACGATCACCGGCGGTGGAGCCACCGCGGCGACCGGCTCAGGCGGACAGGCGACCGTCACCCTGAACTCCACGGGTTCACATCTGCTCAGCGCCACAGCGCCGAACTCCGTACGCACCGAGACCGGGATCTGCGTCCACAACGGCAACGACGGAAACTGCGGCACGACAAAGGGCAACCCAGGCGCGGGCGGTCCTACCGGCCCGGCCGGGGTCGGGGCGGGCACCCCGGGCGCCCCGAGCACCACGACGCCGGGAGGGTGCGTGACCAACGGCGCGGACGGACGCTGCGGAACGCTCGACAAGACGGCGCCGATCGCCCGCCTCCAGATCCCCGAAGGTCGCCACTACGCCCACGGGAAGGGCCCACGCACGCTCGACGGCACGGTCCCCGCGGACCCGTCGGGCCTGCGGACGATCCGGCTGCGGCTGACCCGCCTCAACCACGGCGGCTGCCAGGTCTTCAGCCCGAAGAAGGCGACGCTCGTCGACGGGACCTGCAAGATCGACCTCGCCCCGTGGTTCTCAGTCGGTCCGCCGTCGCCGTTCTCCTACCTGCTCAAGAAGCGTCTGCCGGCAGGCCGGTACGTGCTCGACGTCGAGGCGACCGACAACGCCGGCAACGTCGACAAGCAAGTGCCGGGCCGGAGTCGGATCGTCTTTCGTGTGGGATAGCCGGTTCCCGACCGCACTCGAGGCGCGCCTCCCGCCCCGGGCGTCCCTCGCGCCCCTGGCGTCCCTCGCGCTCCGCGCGTCCCTCGCGCTCCGGGCGTCACTCGCGCTCGGTGCAATCCTCGTACTAGCCGGCTGCGGCCTCGGGCCCGGCGGCGCGCCCTCCGGGGTGGCGCTGACGGTGACGCGCGACTTTGGCACGAAGACACTCGCCGAGATGCCGGTGACCCGGCTCCGGGGAAGTGACACCGTGATGCGGATGCTCGAGGCAAGCGCCCACGTCAAGACCCGCTACGGCGGTGGCTTCGTCGAGTCGATCGACGGGATCGCCTCAGGCCGCCAGGACGGCGGTCCGACCGACTGGTTCTACTACGTCAACGGCGTCGAGGCCACGAAGGGTGCGGCCGCCACCAAGCTCAACCCCAACGACCATGTCTGGTGGGACTACCACGACTGGGCCGCGTCGACCGACATCCCCGCCGTCGTCGGCGCCTTCCCCGAGCCGTTCCTCCACGGCTTCGGTGGGCAGCGGCTTCCCGTCCGAATCGAGTGCGTCCAGCCGGCGAGCACGGCCTGCGCGACGATCTCCAACGTGCTGACCGGCTACGGGATCCCGGCTGCCCGAGGGGGCCTGGCGCTGGCCGAGTACGGCGACGTCCTGCGGGTGGCCGTCGGGACGTGGCCCCGGCTGCGCAACGATCCGACAGCCCGGCTGCTCGAGAGCGGTCCGAGGACGAGTGGGGTCTACGCGCGGATCAGCTCGACGGGAACGACACTTGCCGTGCTCGACCAGAAGGGGGCGACCGTCCGCACGCTCGGACCGGGGAGCGGCCTCGTCGCGGCCGTCCGCCACGCGGGCGACCCGCCCCTGTGGATCGTCACCGGGACCGACGAGGCCGGGGTGTCGGCTGCGGCCCGAGCCTTCCAGGCCGGCGACCTCCACGACGACTTCGCGCTGGCCGTGGCCAACGAAATCGGCATTCCCCTGCCGGTCGGCAAGCCGTGACCCGCCGCGCGGAAACCGCTCCCCGGACCCCCCTGGAGATCCTGGCGACGCGGGCCCCCCGGGCCCCGCAAGCCCCCCGGGCCCCACAAGCCCTCAGGACCCCCCGGGTCCCCCGGCCCCCCCGGGCGCCGAGTCATCTGCGCCCGGCGGCCGGCCTGTCATGAGCGCCGGGCTCACGCTGGCCTACCGTCGCCGGGCGAGCCCGCTCCATGCGGCGCGGGCCGGCTGCGGCGCGATCTACGCCCTCGGCCTGCTGGCGAGTGCGGTGATCCTCGACCACCCGGTCGAACTGCTCGTCCTGCTCGCCGCGATCGCCGTGGCGGCCGGTCTCGCGGGGATCGGGCGCGACCTGCGCCGGTCAGTGGCGCCGATGCTGATCGCGATCGTCGCGATCGCCGCGCTCAACGGCCTGATCAGCCGCAACGGGCTGACCGTGCTCGCCCGGCTCGGCGAGCTCCCGCCGTTCGGGGAGATCGACATCACGCTCGAGGCCCTCGCCTACGGAGCGGTGCTCGGGCTCCAGCTGTTCATCGCCGTGTCGGTCGGGATGCTCGCGACGGCGACGATCGATCCGGACGAGCTCCTGCGGATCTTCCGGCGGGTCTCGTTGCGCTCAGCCGTGACGGCCGCGCTGGCGACGAGGATCGTCCCCGTGCTGGAAGCCGACGCCCGCCGTCTGGCCGACGCACGGCGCTGCCGGCCACCCGTCGGGAGAGGCGAGCCCCGCCAGGGACGGCTGGCGATCGTCCGGGCGACGAGCACCGGAGCACTCGACCGGGCGCTCGACGTCGCGGCGACACTCGAGGTCCGCGGGTACTCGCTCATGAGAAAGCCGCCCCGCCGGCATCGCCCGCTCTCCCGCCACGACATCGCCTTCGCCGCCTCGGGGTTCGGCCTCGTCGCCCTGGCGACCGGCGCCCGCCTGGACGGGATCGCCGACTTCACGGCGGACCCGCTGGTCCACGTCGCGCTCGGCATCCCCGAGCTCTGCCTGGCCGTCGCCCTGGCGGCGGTCGCGCTGGCGCCGTTCGCTGACCGCCGGGGAATCGACGTATGACGCCCGCAGACCTTGTCCTGTGCTTCGACGCCGTCACCTACGCATATCCGTCGGCCGAGGGCGACCCGCCGACGCCGGTCCTCCGGGAGCTGAGCTTCGGGATCGAGCCGGGCGAGTTCTGCGTCGTGGCGGGCCTCTCGGCATCCGGCAAGTCGACCCTGCTGCGAGCCGCCTGCGGTCTGGTCCCGCACTTCCACGGCGGCGACTTCGCCGGCCGGGTGACGGTCGGCGGGCTCGACACGCGCGAGCACGGGCCGGGCGACGTGGCCGCGGTCGCGGGGACCCTGCTCCAGGACCCGGAGACCCAGATCCTGATGGGCACCGTCCGGGCGGAGCTGGCATTTCCGCTCGAGAACCGCGGCTACGGGGCGGCGGGGGTCGCCCGGGGAGTCGAGGAGGCGGCCCTCGCGCTAGGTATCGAACGCCTGCTCGACCGGTCGACCGGCGAGCTGAGCGGCGGCGAGCAGCAGCGGATCGCCCTGGCGGCGGCCCTCGCCGGGCGGCCGCAGCTGGTTCTCCTCGACGAGCCGACCTCCCAGCTGGACCCGGTCGCCGCCGACGAGTTGATCTCGCTCCTGCGGCGGCTCAACGAGGAGTGGGGGACGGCGATCGTGCTGGTCGAGCACCGCCTCGAGCGGTGCCTCCAGGCAGCCGACCGGGTGCTCGCGCTGGCTGGCGGGCGGCTGGTCTGCGACGCGCGGCCGAGCGAGTTCCTCGACTGGGCGGCCGACCACGCGCCGGCCCTCCAGACACCGGCGGCCCGGCTCCTGCGGCGGGTCGGGGTGCGCCCGGCTCCGGCGGGCGTCAAGGAGGCCCGGGCGACGCTCCGGGCCCATCATCTGCTGCCCGAGGCGACTGCGCCGAGCGGAACGCCAGTGGCGAAGCCTGGCTCCCGCAGGGCCCGCCGGCGGACCGCCGAGGCGGCGGCGCTCGGCTTCGCGGGGGTCTGGCACGAGCTCAGCGACGGACCGGCGATCCTCCGGGGGATCGATCTCGAGATCGCGGCCGGCGAGACGGTAGCCCTGATGGGCCGAAACGGGGCGGGGAAGTCGACGCTGCTGCGCCACGCGCAGGGCCTCCTGAAGCCAACCCGGGGAGCGGTGCACCGGGCCGGCCGGGTGGCGCTGCTGCTCCAGAACCCGGGCGACTACTTCCTGGCCGAGCGGGTCGCCGACGAGCTGGGGGAGCGATCGCTGGCACAGGCCGGGCTCGCGGGCCTGGCCGAGCGTCACCCGCGGGACCTCAGCGGCGGCGAGCGTCAGCGGTTGGCGCTGGCGATCGTCTGCGCGGGCGAATCGCCGCCCGCGGCGCTCTGCCTGGACGAGCCGACCCGCGGCATGGATCGCGAGGCCAAGGTCGTACTCTCGGATTTGATGCGCGCAGCGGCGGCCGGGGGCAGCGCGGTAATTGTCGCGACACACGACACGGAGTTCGCGGCGACGTTCGCCAGACGTGTCGTGATGCTCGCCGACGGACGGGTGATCGCCGACGCGCCGGCCGCGGAGGTGCTGAGCGGTGGGTGGTACTTCGCGACGGAGACGGCGCGCGTGCTCGGTGGCGCCGGGGGTGCCCTGCTGCCCGAGCAGGGGGCCGAGCTGCTATTGCGCGACCAGAAGACCCCGGTGACGGCGTGAGCCCGGCGACGGCGGTGGCCCGATGATCGGCTGGCAGGCCGCGTCGTTCGTCCTGCTCGGATTGACGCTGGCCGGCGGGTTCGCCTGGTACGAGCGCTCGGACCCCTCAGCGAAGGTGCTCGCCCTCGTCGCCACGCTCGCGGCCCTGGCCGCACTCGGCCGCGTCGCGTTCGCCGCGCTGCCGGACGTCAAGCCGACGACGGACATCGTCCTGATCGCGGGCTTCGTGCTCGGCGCGGCGCCCGGCTTCGCGGTCGGCTCGGTCGCCGCCCTGGCGTCGAACTTCTTCTTCGGGCAGGGCGCCTGGACGCCGTGGCAGATGTTCGCCTGGGGCGTGATCGGCCTGCTCGGGGCCGGCCTCGGGCGGCTGAGCGGACGCCGGCTCGGCCGCGTGCCGCTGGCCCTGGCCTGTGGCGCGGCCGGCCTGCTCTACGGGGTGATCCTGAACTTCTCGACCTGGATCACGTTCAGCGGCGACCTGACGCTCGATCATTACCTCGTGATCGCCGGGTCGGCCCTCCCATTCGACCTGACCCACGCGATCGGGAACGTCGTCTTCTGCGTGGCCTTCGGCCCGGCCCTCGTCCGCGCCCTGGTCCGCTTCCGCGGGCGGATCGACGTTCGCTTCGCGCCGATCGCCGCCGGCTGCCTGCTCGCGCTGCTGGTCGCCGCGCCCCTCGCCCTGGCCGCGGCCATCCCCTCAGACCCGCCGCTCGGACGGGCCGCCGCGCCATCACCGGCGCTGCGCCACGGCGTGATCTACCTGACGCGCACCCAGAACTCCGACGGCGGGTTCGGCGGGTCGGCCGGCCAGCGCTCGAACGAGCTGTACACGTCCTGGGCGGTGCTCGGCCTCGCCGCCTCCGGGCACGACCCCCGCCGCGTGGCCCGCAGCGGCCACTCCCCGATCTCCTACATGCTCGCCGCCGCCCGCACGCTCCAGGGGACCGGTGATCTCGAGCGGACGATCCTCGCGCTCGGGGCGGCGCACGTCGCGCCCCCGCCGTCGATGCTCCGCGCGCTGGGCTCGGCGCAGGCCGCGGACGGGTCCTTCGGCCATCTCGTCAACCAGACCGCCTTCGCGATCCTCGCCCTCCGGGCGAGTGGGGCCAGGCCGTCGAGCCCGCCGATCCGCCGGGCCCGGGCCTGGCTCGCGCGGCAGCAGAACCCCGACGGCGGCTTCAACTTCGCCGGGCGAGGTGGCGGGAGCGGGATCGACGACACGGCCGGCGCGCTCCAGGGTCTCGTCGCCGGCGGAGCGCCACGAGGAGGCGAGGTCGCTCGGGCGGGCACGTACATCGCCGGCCGCCAGAACCCCGACGGCGGCTTTCCGCTGACACCGGGCGGAGCGTCGAACGCCCAGTCGACGGCCTGGGCGATCCAGGGACTCGTCGCGGCCGGGCGCACGCCGGCGAGGACGACGCGTCACGGGTCGGCCAGCCCGCTCGCCTATCTCGAGGGTCTCTCGGTCGCCGACGGAAGCGTCCGCTACTCGGCGACCGTCACGCAGACGCCGGTCTGGGTGACCGCACAGGCTCTCACCGGTCTCGCCCAGCGGGCCTTCCCGATCACCGGCTAGGGTCCCCCTGATGATCGTGGGCGTGCCAACCGAGATTGCCGAGGGCGAGCGGCGGGTCGCGCTCGTTCCGGAGGTCGTTCGCAAGCTGACCGGCCGCGGCCTGGAGGTTCTCGTCGAGGCCGGGGCCGGCGAGCGGGCGATCATCCCCGACGCCCTCTACGAGGCGGCCGGAGCCAAGCTGGCGGACGCCAAGTCGGTCTGGGCGGCCGACGTCGTCGTCAAGGTCGCACCGCCGGCCGAGTCCGAGATCGCGATGCTCGGGAAGGGCACTCTCCTGATCGCTTTTCTCGCGCCCCTGACCCAACCGAAGACGACCCGCGCGCTCGCCGGCGCCCATGCCACGGCGTTCGCGATGGAGTCGATCCCGCGGATCTCCCGCGCCCAGGCGATGGACGCCCTGTCCTCCCAGTCGAACGTCTCCGGCTACCGGGCGGCGCTCCTCGGCGCCGAGAAGATGGCCGCTTCTATCCGATGCTGATGACGGCTGCCGGAACGATCCCTCCGGCCAAGGTCCTCGTCCTCGGGGTCGGCGTCGCGGGACTCCAGGCGCTGGCCACGGCAAGACGACTCGGTGCCCAGACGACCGGCTACGACGTCCGGCCGGAGGTCGCCGAGCAGGTTCAGTCGCTCGGTGCCAAGTGGCTGGATCTCGGGATCGACGCCGCCGGGGAGGGTGGGTACGCGCGGGAGCTGACCGACGAGGAGAAGACCCAGCAGCAGAAGGCCCTCGTCGACGCGATCAAGAGCTTCGACGTCGTGATCACGACCGCCCTCGTCCCCGGCCGGCCCGCTCCCCGGCTGGTCACGGCCGAGTCGGTCAGGGGGATGAAGGCCGGCAGCGTGATCGTCGACCTCGCCGGGGAGGCCGGCGGCAACTGTGAGCTGACCGTCCCGGGCGAGACCGTCGTCGTCCACGACGTGACGATCTCAAGCCCCCTCAACCTCCCGGCAGAGATGCCCGAGCACGCGTCCCAGCTGTATGCCCGCAACGTCTCCGCCCTGCTCGAGCTGTTCCTCGGCGACGACGGCGAGCTCGCGCTCGACTGGGACGACGCGATCATCTCCGGCGCGGCGATCGTCCGCGACGGCGAGATCGTCAACGACCGCGCCCGGGCCACGGTCGAGGCCGCCGAGAGCAGCGCCGAGTCGACGACGGTCGACGCGCCGGCCGAGGAGGTCAAGCCCGATGCCGAGTGAGCTGGTCACCAACCTCGCGATCCTCGTGCTCGCCGGGTTCATCGGCTTCGCGGTGATCTCGAAGGTCCCCAACACCCTCCACACGCCGCTGATGAGCGGGACCAACGCGATCCACGGGATCGTCGTTCTCGCCGGCCTCCTGGTGATCGGGTTCTCGGGCAACGGGATCCTCAACAAGGTGATCCTCGTGATCGCGATCGTCTTCGGGACGATCAACGTCGTCGGCGGGTTCCTCGTGACCGACCGGATGCTCGGGATGTTCAAGCGCAAGCCGACCCCGCCGGCCGCCGCCGCCACAGCAGGCAAGGGCGGCAAGGCCGCCAAGCCCGCCAACGCCGCAAAGGCCGCCAAGCCCGCCAACGCCGCAAAGGCCGCCGAGGAGGATCCCGAGAAATGATCGTCGGGACGTTCCTCCAGGGCGCGAACTTCATCGACGTCCTCTACATCGTCGCCTTCGGCCTGTTCATCTACGGGCTGTCCGGCCTGACGGGACCGTCGACCGCCGTCCGCGGCAACCGGATCGCCGCGGTTGGCATGGCGGTCGCGGTGATCGCGACCCTGCTCAACCCGGATGCCGGCAACTGGGGCCTGATCGTGCTCGGCGTGGCGATCGGCACGGCAGTCGGCATCCCGGCGGCCCGCAGGGTGAAGATGACCGCGATGCCGCAGATGGTCGCCCTCTTCAACGGGGTCGGCGGCGGCGCGGTCGCCCTCGTCGCGTGGGCCGAGTTTCGCAACACCGGCGGCTACGCCCACGCCGCGGTCAGCCGTCTCGCGCACCCGGGAACCCAGCTGCCGATCGCCGCCGGCTCGGTGCCCCTCTACTTCGCGGCCTTCTCCCTGTTCGCGGCGATCGTCGGGTCGGTCTCCTTCTGGGGGTCGAACATCGCCTTCGCCAAGCTCCAGGGCCTCCTTCCGGGCAAGCCGATCACGCTCGGACCGGTCCAGCAGCTGATCAACGGCGGGCTGTTCGCCGCAGCCGTCGCGCTCGCCGTCGTGATCGCCGCCGGCTCGCACTCGGAGCTGATCTTCGTCCTGATCCTGGTGATCGCCGGCGTGCTCGGCAACTTCGTCGTCCTGCCGATCGGCGGCGCCGACATGCCGGTCGTGATCTCCCTGCTGAACGCCTTCACCGGGCTGTCGGCCGCGGCGACCGGCGTCGCCCTCAACAATCCGGCCCTGATCGTCGCCGGGATGATCGTCGGCGCGTCCGGGACGATCCTCACCAACCTGATGGCCGAGGCGATGAACCGGTCGATCCCGGGGATCGTCGCCGGCGGCTTCGGCGGCGGCGGTGCGGTCGAGGGTGCTTCGGGGGCCGGCGAGCACGCCGGGACGGTTCGCTCGACGACGGCCGCCGATGTCGCGGTCCAGCTCGCCTACGCTCGCCTCGTGGTCGTCGTCCCCGGCTACGGGATGGCCGTCGCCCAGGCCCAGCACGCGGTCCGCGAGCTCGCCAAGGAGCTCGAGAAGCGCGGTGTCGAGGTCAAGTACGCGATCCACCCGGTCGCCGGCCGGATGCCCGGGCACATGAACGTCCTGCTCGCCGAGGCCGACGTCCCCTACGAGCAGCTGCGGGAGATGGACGACATCAACCCGGAGTTCTCGCGCACGGACGTCGCCCTCGTGATCGGCGCCAACGACGTCACGAACCCGGCCGCCAAGTCGAACGCGTCGTCGCCGATCTTCGGGATGCCGATTCTCGAGGTCTCCGACTCGCACTCGGTGATCGTCATCAAGCGGTCGATGAACCCGGGCTTCGCGGGCGTCGAGAACGAGCTCTACTACGACCCGAAGACGTCGATGCTGTTCGCCGACGCAAAGGCCGGCGTCAGCGAGATCACGGCCGAGCTCTCGCAGCTCTAGCCCCGCCCGCACAGCCGATCCCGGCGTAGACTGGCGCCGGTGATCTCCCGGTCCTCGGCACTTGCGGCGCTCGCCGCGGGGAGCTCGGAGTTCGACATCGTGGTGGTCGGCGGCGGCATCACCGGGGCCGGCGTCGCCTTCGACGCGGCGACCCGCGGCTACAGCGTCGCCCTGCTCGAGCGCGGCGACTACGCCTCGGGAACGTCGAGCCGGTCGAGCAAGCTCGTCCACGGCGGCCTGCGCTACCTCCAGAACTTCGACCTCGGGCTGGTCCGGGAAGCCCTGCTCGAGCGCCAGATCCTCGTCCACCTGGCCCCGCATCTGGTGCGCCCCCTCCCGCTCGTCGTCCCCGCCTTCGGCGGACAGCATCCGGATCGGATGGTCGGCGTCGGGCTGAACCTCTACGACGTGATGGCGGTCGAGCGGCTCCGCGGGCGGCGTGGCCGGCGGCGGGCGGCCGGCGAGCCGGGTGGGGGAGGCGAGGCGAGCTGGAGCCCCGAGCGCCATCGGGTGATCTCCGGCGACGAGGTCGTCGATCTGCTGCCGGCGCTCGCCGGCCGAAATCCGACGTCGGGATACCTGTTCTACGACTGCCAGACCGACGACGTCCGCCTGGTCTTGACGGTGCTCGGCGAAGCCGAGCGGTTCGGCGCGGTCTGCGTCAACGGCGTCGAGGTCACCGAGCTGATCGAGTCCGGCGGCCGCGCGTCGGGCGTCAGGGCCAGGGACGTCGAGACCGGCGAGGAGCTCGCCGTCACGGCCCGCACGGTCGTCAACGCGACCGGCGTCTGGGCCGACCGGCTGCGGCCGGGCGAGCTGCTCGACGAGGCCGAGGTTCCCGTGATCCGCCCGAGCCGCGGCACGCACATCACGCTCTCGCAGGAGGATCTACCGATCCGGGCCGGGGCGATCGTCCCGGCCGGCGGTGGCCGGAGCATCTTCGCCCTGCCGTGGCTCGGCCGGTCCTTGATCGGGACGACCGACAACGACTACGACGGCGATGATCTTCGTCACATCAAGCCGGCTGCGGCCGACATCGACTACCTCCTCGACGCGGTCAACACCTTCTTCGCCAAGGATCTCCGACCCGGCGACATCACCGGCGCCTACGCCGGCGTCCGGCCGCTGATCTCGACCGGCGACTCGAAGAAGTCGGTCGACATCTCGCGCAAGGCCGAGCTGTATGAGACATCGAGCGGGATGATCACGATCACCGGGGGAAAGCTGACGACCTGGCGGCGGATGGCCAAGATGACGGTCGATCGGATCGTCCTGCGCGACGCCTCCGACGCACCCTGCCGGACCGAGGAGATCCCGCTCGGCCAGACGATCGACCATTCCCAGCTCCCGCGGATCGACCGGGTGGCGCCGACGGCCTACGCGGCGCTGGCCGGTCGCTACGGGCATCACGCATTCGAGGTCCTCGAGATCGCCCGTCTGCGGCCGGAGCTGGCCGACCACATCGTCGACGGAATGCCCGACCTGCTGGCCGAGGCCGTCTACGCCGCGCGACGCGAGCAGGCGCGAAGCGTCGGCGACGTCCTCCTCCGGCGGACGCGGCTGGGACTTCTGTCCGCCCGTGGACTCGACGGCGACCCCGCCCGCCGCGTCGCCGGTGTGCTGGCCGGCGAGCTCGGCTGGACCGACGATCGGCGTGCCGCGGAAGTCGGCCGGTTCGCCGCCGAGGCGCTAGCCGAGGGGATCGTCGTCGACCCGCGACCCGCCGGCTGACACAGACAGGACCGGCCGGCTGACACTGACAGGACCGGCCGGCTGACACCGACCGGGCGGTCGGCTCCGGGGCCCGCGAGCCGGGCCGGCGCCCCCGCTGAACGGAGCCCTGGACGAATGTCCGATACTGGACGTTCGCCCGACCCCTATAATAGAAAAAACGACAGATTCATCTGGTCTAGTCGATAGGTGGTGGGGCGGATGTCTGAAGGCAGTCTCTGCGGTGCAGGTGCCCTCGAGGGCACGGAGGCCGAGCAACCAGTCCCGCCGCCGAAGCTCGAGCGCCTGACGGTGCACGTCCTCTGGCTCTCGGCCGGGCTCGGCTGCGACGGCGAGAGCGTCGCGATGACGTCGGCCACGAACCCGAGCGTCGAGGACCTGCTCGACGGCGTGATCCCCGACATGCCGAACGTCGTGCTCCACAATCAGCTCCTCGCCTTCGAGGTCGGGGACGATTTCATGCAGGCCTGGTACGACGCGGAGGACGGTCAGCTCGATCCGTTCATCCTGGTGCTCGAGGGCGCGATCGGCAACGAGCAGATCAACGGTGAGGGCCACTGGTCGGGCTTCGGCGTCAACCCGTTCGACGGCCAGCCGATCACCGTCAACGAATGGATCGACCGTCTCGCGCCCAAGGCGACCGCGATCATGGCGGTCGGGACCTGCGCGACATACGGCGGAGTCCCGGCGATGAAGAACAACCCGACCGGCGCGATGGGCCTGCTCGACTACCTGGGGTGGGGGTGGCGCTCGAAGGCCGACCTCCCGATCATCTGCATCCCGGGCTGCCCGGCCCAACCGGACAACATGACCGGGATGCTCCTCGAGCTCGTCCTCCACATCGGCGGAACGGCACCGGCGCCGGTGCTCGACGAGCAGCATCGACCGGAGTGGATGTTCGCGCGGACGACCCGCGAGAGCTGTACGCGAGCGGGCTTCACCGAGCAGGGGAGCTTCGCGACCGAGTACGGCGCCGATCCGCGATGCCTGGTCAAGCTGGGGTGCAAGGGCCCGATGGTCAAGTGCAACGTCCCGGCCCGCGGCTGGATCAACGGGATCGGCGGCTGCCCGAACGCCGGGGGGATCTGCATCGGCTGCACGATGCCCGGCTTCCCCGACAAGTTCATGCCCTTCATGGAGCCCGACCGCTGGGGCAACACGGCGGCCAACGTCCAGCGCTTCACCTACGGTCCGCTGTTCCGGTACTTCCGCAAGCGCAACCTCAAGATCAAGTACGAGGTCGAACCGGCCTGGAGAGGATCGGGCACGTCGCTGGAGAGCGGCTACACCCCCCGCTGGTGAGGGCTGTGTCGCCGATCGAGCCCACCACCCTGACGCCGCCCGTCGGATGATCACCCTGGGGGAGTTTCTCCGCTGGATCGCCTATCACTCGCGCAACGGCTACTACAGGGTGCTCCGGCGCCTCCTGCGTGGCGATCGTCTGCTGTTCGGCTCGGAGCGGAAGTTCCGCGGACTGCTCGAAGCGGCGCCGGACGCGATGGTGATCGTCAACGCGCACGGCCACATCGCCCTCGTCAACGCGCAGGCCGAGCGGCTGTTCGGCTACCGCCGGGAGGAGATCGTCGGACAGAGCATCGGCGAGCTGATCCCCAGGCGCTACCGGGCGGTCCACCGCCAGCACATGAAGGGATATCTGCGCAGCGCCAGCACTCGCCCGATGGGCGTCGGCGGCGAGCTCTACGGCCTTCGCAAGGACGGCACCGAGTTTCCGATCGAGATCAGCCTGAGCCCGCTCGAGACCGTCGAGGGCCTGCTGGTGTCGAGCGCGATCCGCGACATCACCGACCGCAAGCAGGCGCTGATCGAGCTGGGAGCCGCCGAGGAGCTCTTCCGCGGGGCCTTCGACGGGTCTCCGATCGGCATGGCGCTGACCGACGAAGAGGGGCGCTTGGTGCGGGTCAACGATGCCCTCTGCGCGCTGAGCGGCTTTGCGGCCGACCGGCTTGTCGGCTCGCGCTTCGACGAGCTGCTCGACCCCGCCGAGTCCGACGAGAAGGAGGAGGCGCTGCGCCGGCTGATCACCGGTGGGTCGGATGATCCGAACGTCGAGACCCGCTTCATCCACGCCTGCGGCGACCCGATCTGGGTCACCGTGCAGGCGACGATGATCCGCGACAGGGCGGGTGAGCGGCTGCGGTGCATGGTCCAGGTGCAGGACGTCACCTACCGCCACCATTACGAGGAGAACCTCCAGTACCTCGCCAGCCACGACCCGCTGACCGGCCTGCAGAACCGCGCGAGCTTCGCCGGCGAGCTCCAATCCCACGCTGATCTCGTGCGTCGCTACGGGGCCGACGGAGCGCTGCTGCTGCTGGACCTCGACCACTTCAAGTACGTCAACGACACGCTCGGCCACCAGGCGGGAGATCAGCTGATCGGCCGGGTGGCGGCGATCCTCGCGGGACGCCTGCGGACCAGCGACGTCCTCGCGCGCCTCGGGGGCGACGAGTTCGCCGTGCTCCTCCCGCGAGCCGACCTGCGAACCGCGCAGGCCGTGGCCAAGGGCTTGCTGGACGCGTTGCGGGCTGAGCGGATCGCGGTCCCGCGAACCCGCGACCAGACCGTCACCGCGAGCATCGGAGTCGCGATGTTCGAGGAGCAGGACGCCTCGAGCGGAGAAGACGTCCTGGTCTGCGCGGATCTCGCGATGTACGACGCCAAGGAGGCCGGCCGCAACCGCGTCGCCGTGTACACCCCCGGCGAGCCGGCCCAGGGACGGATGCGGGGCAGGATCACCTGGGCCGAGCGGATCCGCGTGGCGATCGAGGAGGAGCGATTCGCGCTGGTCGCACAGCCGATCGTCAACCTGCTCGACGGGCGCGTGAACCAGTTCGAGGTCCTCCTGCGGATGCGCGACGACCACGGCGGGATGATCCCTCCGGGGGCCTTCCTTGCCACCGCCGAGCGACTCGGCCTGATCCAGCAGATCGACGGCCTCACGGTCGCGGCGGCGCTGCGCTCGTTCGCGGCCCGCGGCGGGCTCGGGCCGTCGGCTCCGAGCATCGAGATCAACCTGTCGGGAGCGTCGATCGGCGACCCGCTGATCCTCGCGCTGATCGAGCGCGAGCTCAAGGAGACCGGACTCGACCCGAGCCGCGTGATCTTCGAGATCACCGAGACCGCGGCGATCGCCAACATCGCGAAGGCCCGGGAGTTCAGCCAGCAGCTCGCGCGGCTCGGCTGCCGCTTCGCGCTCGACGACTTCGGGGCGGGCTTCGGGTCGTTCTACTACCTCAAGCACGTCCGCTTCGACGTGCTGAAGATCGACGGCGAGTTCGTCCGCGACTGCTGCTCGAACATGACCGACCGGATGGTCATCCAGGCGGTCGTCGGGATCGCCCGCGGGCTCGACAAGCAGACCGTCGCGGAGCACGTCGGCGATGCCCGCACGGTCGCCCTGCTGGCCGGGATGGGGGTCGACTGCGGCCAGGGGTTCTTCCTGGCCAAGCCGGAGCCGCTCGACGGGTTCCTCGACAGGCTGGCCGACGGTGGCGCTGCGGATCGGGTCGCGATCATCGCAGCGCAACCCGTCTCGACACTCGCCCTGAGAGGCTCTGCGGACGTCGGGCCGGCTGTGTAGGCGCTGCCCGCGCCGCGCGCGGCCGTGGTCGGCGGGGTGATCGGCGTGTCAGCCGCCCCACGGCGAGCGCCGATCCCCGTGACCTGCACGGCCAGCTGCCGGCGGTCGATGACCGGTGTCGGGGGGCCGTGGTCGGCCCGTGGCGCAGTACGGTTGCCGGGTGAGCGGGGACTCGGTGGGCGTGGAGGTGGAGCTGACCGCGTGCGGTTGGCGGATCGACCTGAGCCGGCCGCTGCTGATGGGCATCGTCAACGCATCGCCGGACTCGTTCTCCGACGGCGGCCTGCATCCGACCCTCGCCGCGCGGGTGCAGCTCGCCCGAGACCTGATCGCGGCCGGGGCGGCGATCATCGACATCGGCGGGGAGTCCGCGACGACAGGTCGGCCGATCGTGGACGTCGATATCGAGATCGAGCGGGTCGTGCCGTTGATCGAGGAGCTCGCCCGGCTCGGTGGACTGGTCTCGGTCGAGACCTACAAGCCACGCGTGGCGGCGGCCGCGATCGCCGCCGGGGCCGTGATCGTCAACGACGTCAGCGGGCTGAGCGATCCCGGCCTGGCCGATGTCTGCGCCGCAACGGGGGCCGCCCTGGTCGTGATGCACACCCGCTCGCCGCCGCGGCAACGGCTCCAGGATCCCGACCTCTACGCCGACGTGCTCGGCGACGTGCTCGAGTTCCTCGGCGACCGGATCTCGCTCGCCCGCTCGCGCGGCGTCGCGGTCGAGCAGCTGATCGTGGATCCTGGCCCGGACTTCTCGAAGACGCCGGCCCAGACGGTTGACCTGCTGCGGCGGGCCGAGCGGCTCCACGAGCTCGGCCGACCGGTGCTGATGGCGATCTCGCGCAAGGACTTCGTCGGCGCGGTGACCGGCCGGCCGCCGCGTGCGCGCCTGGCCGGCTCGCTGGCGGCGCTGGCCCACGGATTGGAGACCGGCGCGCAGATCTTCCGCGTCCACGATGTCGCCGCGGCGGCCGACTTCCTCGCGGTTCGCGCGGCCCTCCGGGGGGAAACCGACCTCGATCGGGACGCGACGCTCTCGGACGGGCTGCGCTGGGAGCCCCGGCCGCCGCGGTAGTCGCGTCGGCGGTCTCGACCGCGCCGGGTCGCACGAACAGGCGCTGTGGTGCGCTCAGGCGACTTGGCGCTGCCCGGTGAGGACGCGGACGAGAACATCGACGACATGGCGCTTGCGCGCCTGCGTGAAGCTGTCGCTGGTGGCGTCGAGGCCCATCGCGGCGAGCATCGTGTCGTTGTGCTCGATCGGGAAGAAGCAGAGCCCGACGGTCGTGATGAGGAGCTGCTGGGGGTCGATCGGCGGATCGGGCCGGGGCGCGAGCCAGCGGACGATCCGCCCGAGTCCCTCCTCGACGGCGACCGAGTGGCGCGGCTCGGGTCCGAGCCGGCGTCCGCCGTCGAGGGCCTCGCGACCCATCAGGCGAACGAGTGTCTCGCGCTCGCGGAGGAAGTCCACGTACCCGCCGATCAGGATCTCCAGCCCCAGGCGGAGGTCTCCGGTTGCCTCGAGCCTCTCGCCGGCGAGGGCCGCGACCGGACGCAGTCGGGCCTCCCGCTCGGCTAGCAGACGCTCCATCATCGCCCGGTAGAGGCCGTCCTTGTCGGCGAAGAAATAGGCCGGCAGAGCGGCCGAGACGCCGGCCCGCCGGCCGATCGCCTGGAGGCTGGCCCGATCGAAGCCCTGCTGGGCGAAGAGCGCCTCGGCCGCGTCGAGGATCGCCCGCCGGGAGGCGACGGCGTTGCGGCGGCGGATGGTCGGTGACTCGAGCGTCGGATCGACGGGCGGCATGGCTCTTCCGGGAGAAGTGACAACTGTGCGCTCACACAGTAAACTAGCGCGGATGTCCCCAAGATCGCTTGCCTGGGTCGACGGCGTCTGGCACGAGGATGCCGCCGCCGCGACCATCTCGGTGCTCGATCACGGCCTGCTCTACGGGGACGGCGTGTTCGAGGGGATCCGCTTCTATGCCGGCGAGCCGTTTCTCCTCGGGGCTCATCTTCGCCGCCTGCGCGGATCGGCTCGCTGCCTGCTGCTGGACGTCCCGCTCGACGACGCTGAGTTGGAGGCGCTCTGCCGGGAGGCGATCGCGCGCTTTCGGACGCCGGACGGATACCTCCGCCTGATCGTGACCCGCGGTCTCGGAGCGCTCGGCGTCTCGCCGCACACCTGCCGGCGTCCGACGGTCCTGCTGATCGCCGCGCCGCTCCAGCTCTACGCAGTCGAGCTGTATGACCGGGGCGTCGACGTGATCACCGCGAGCCTCCGCCGGGCGGCGCCGGATGCCCTCCCGCCGCAGGTCAAGTCGCTCAACTACCTGACGTCGGTGCTCGCATCGATGGAGGCCCGGGCGCGCGGGGCGCACGAGGCGCTGCTGCTCAACTCGACCGGCGAGATCGCCGAGTGCACGGCCGACAACATCTTCCTCGTCTCCGCCGGCGTCGTACGGACGCCCCCGGCGACGGCGGGCGCCCTGCGGGGGATCACGCGTGATCACGTGATCGGCCTGCTCCGGGCGGACGGGATCGACGTCGCCGAGACGCCGCTGGTCCTGGCCGACGCTTGGACGGCGGACGAGGCCTTCATGACCGGGACGGGCGCCGAGGTCGTGCCGATCGCGAGCATCGACGGGAGGACGCTGACGGCTCCCGGAAGGTTGACGCTCCGCGCCCGAGACCTGTTCACACGCTCCCTGCCGAGCGCGTCGGCCGAGCTCGCCGGGCGGAATATGTGAAAGGCGCCGCGACACAGGCGTCCGTATCCTTGGGCGAGATCTCCGGCTCTCGACCCCGATGACGAAGACCAACCCCGACGGCGAGGGCGCCCTGAAGCGGCCGCACGTCTACGTCTGCGGTCACCGCAATCCGGACACCGACTCGGTCGCGTCGGCGATCGCCTACGCCGAGCTGAAGAACCAGACCGACGAGACCTACAAGTTCGTTCCGGTCCGGCTGGGTCACGCGAACGCGCAGACCCAATGGCTGATCGAGCGCAGCGGGGCGAAGCTCCCGGATCTGTTGTCACACGTGAAGCTGCGCGTGCGCGATGTCATGCGCGTGGAGTTCCCCGTCGCCTGCCGGACCGATGCCGTCCGCGAAGTCGGGCTGAAGATGGCGGGCGCGAGCGCCGACCTCGTCCCGATCGTCGACGACGCCGGGGTCCTCTGCGGCGTGCTCACCGAGCGTGCGCTCGCCCGTCGCTACATCCGCGAGTCACGCGAGGCGTCACGGCTCGACGTGCCGACGGCGCTGCAAGCGATCGTCGATGTCCTCCAGGGCAGGCTCCTGACGGGGGAGGATCGTCTGATCCGGGGGCGGGTCTGGGTGCAGGCGATGGACAACGACTCGCCGAGCAACGTCGGCCGGGGCGACGTCGTGGTCGTCGGCGACCGGCCGGATTCGCAGGAGCGGGCGATCCTCGCGGGAATCGCGTTGCTCGTCACGAGCAACGGCACGGTTCCCGATCGGCGGATCCTCGAGCTCGCCAGCGCCCACGGGACCTCGGTGGTCGCCTCGTCTCTGGACAGCTACGTGACGAGCCGGATGATCACGCTCTCGGAGCCGTGCCACGCGCTGATCGAGGGAGACCCGCTCACCGTCGGCGGCGACGACCTCGTCTCGGACATCGCCGACCAGATCAAGGACGTCCACTACCGGGCGGCCGTCGCCGTCGACTCGGCCGGTCGACCGGTTGGCCTGGTGACCCGCGCGGACCTCGTCCGGCCGGCGCTGCGGCGGGTCCTGCTCGTCGATCATGCCGAGCGAGCCCAGAGTGTCCCGGGGGTCGAGGAGGCGGAGATCGTCGAGATCCTCGACCATCACCACATCGGCTCGATCGAGACGAAGCTTCCGGTTCGGGCGACGTTCGATCCGGTCGGGTCGACCGCGACGCTGGTGACCGAGCGGTTTCGCCAGGCCGGCATCGAACCGGCGCTCTCGACGGCGACGATGCTGCTCGGTGCGATCGTCTCGGACACCGTGCTCCTGACCTCGCCGACGACGACCCCGCGCGACCGGACGGCGACGACCCACATCGAGGGCCTCCTCGGCATCGAGGCGACGGCCTTCGGACGCGAGATGTTCGAGCGCTCGTCAGACGTCTCGCACATCGGCGCCGACGAACTCGTCCTCCGAGACCTCAAGGAGTACCAGCTCGACGGGGCCCGCACGATCGGCGTAGCTCAGATCGAGACGGTCGGCGGCGGCCTGTTAGAACGCACAGCAGAGCTGCTCGAGGCGATCGAGGCGCAGCAGGCCCGTCGCCAGCACGTCCTCTTCGCGCTGATGCTCACCGACGTCCTGGCCCGCCACACGGTGCTCCTCGTGGCCGGCTCTGACCATCTCGTCGAGCACGCCTTCGGCCGCCTGCCGATCGACGGGTCGCTCGACCTGCCGGGCGTGATGAGTCGCAAGAAGCAGGTTGCCCCGCCGCTGCTGGCCGCGGCGGCCTCGGCGTTCTGATCGGTTCGGCGCCCGGGGGCTGGGCATCCGACCACTAAGCTTGTATTCCATCGCGCGCCGGTTCGGCGCCAGACAGGGTGCCGGCGGCTGTCTCAACGCCGCGGGACGCCTTCCACCCCTTCAGGAGATCACTATGTCCGTTCTGACTCGCTCCGCGCTCGACGACAGTCCGCTCGCCGACCTTCACGCGCTCGCCTCGACGCTTGGAATCGACGGCTTCCGGCGGCTGCGCAAGCCCGAGCTGGCCGACGCGATCCTCGCCCGCCAGGGCGGCGCCACCGAGGAGGATGCCCCGGCCCCCGTACGGGCGCCGCGCCGTCGCCGGAGCACGGCCGCCGCCGCAGCCGTCAAGGCCAAGGACGCCGACGAGCCGGCAGTCGCAGAGCCGGCGGTCGAGGAGGCCGAAGCCGCGCTGCCGAAGGCGCCGAAGCCGAGGGCTCCGCGCCGCAGCCGCGCCCGCAAGGTCGTCGAGGCCGAAGTCGACGTAAAGGACGAGGTCGCTCCCGAGCCGGAGACCGTGGTGGCTGCCCCTCGGGAGCCGGCGGTGGCTGGCGAGCGGGAGGCCGCGGTGGCTGGCGAGCGGGAGCCCGCGGCCGAGGTCGAGGAGGACTCGGGATCCGAGGCCCAGGCGGCCGCCGCGGACTCGAACTACGTCGAGGGCGTCGTCGAGCTCCTGTCGAACGGATCGGGCTTTCTCCGGGTCTCGCCGCCCGACCCCTCAGATGGGGATGTCTACATCTCGGCGGCCCAGGCCCGCCGCTGCGAGCTGGTCACCGGTGACCGGGTCGGAGGCCCCCTGCGGCGGGCGCGCCGCTCCGAGCGTCATCCGTCGCTGATCCGCGTCGCGACGATCAACGGCGTGGCAGCCGACGAGTCGGTCTCGGGAACCCGCCTCGAGGAGCTGGATGCCGACTTCCCGTCGACGTTGATCGCCCTCGGTGAGGACGACCCGACGCTGGCCGCGATCGGCTTCTACGCACCGATCGGTCGCGGCTCGCGCGTCGTCCTGGCGGGTCCGGCCCGCTCGGGGAAGACCGAGGCGATCAAGCGCCTGGCCGGAGTCCTCGCCGGGATCGAGGATCTCGAGGTCGAGGTTCTGCTCGTCGGCGTCAGGCCGGAGGAGCTCCGCGAGTGGAAGGAGTCGACGATCGCGACGGTCAGCGGATTGACCTTCGCGGCGACCGCCGATGTCCGCGCCGCTGCGGTCGAGCAGGCCGTCGAGCGGGCGAGGCGGATCGCCGCCCGCGGGGGCGACGCCGCGCTCCTGATCGACACCCTGGACGGTCTCCACCCGCCGGTCGTCCGCCGGGCGCTGGCCGCCGCGCGCAACGTCAGGGACGGCGGCTCGTTGACGATCATCGGGACCGCCGAGCAGGCGATCGGCGGCGAGACGACGGTCGTCGTGTTCGACCAGGCGCGGATCGCCTGCGGGGCCCTGCCGGCGATCGACCCGATCTCGAGCGGCACGATCCGCGCCGAGCTGCTGGTCGGTCTCGAGGGCTACCAGGCGATCGCCAAGGCCCGCTCAGAGCTTTAGGCGCCGCTCAAACCGGCTGTCCTGCCCGGCGACCGCTCTGGCCGCCATGCCCGCGCCCCGAGCGGGCCGCTCGCCGGCCGCGTTCGCTACGCGTCAGCTTGGCTGCGCTCTGAGCACCGCTCGCTTCGCGGGGCATGCGGCCGGCCCCTCTGCCGACGCGGCCGCGCGCCGGACTCAGGGTTGGTAGCCGACCCGGCCCCACGACGGCTCGGGCGCGAGCTCGATCCGCTCGCCGCCGCGGTCGGGCTGGACGTACTCGAAGTTGTTCGTCCGCTCGCAGAACGACACCGCCAGCTCGCCCTCGTTGACACGCTGATCGAGCCACGCCCCCCGGAAGACGAGCCGCCGGAGCCAGTGGACGAGCGAGCGCTCAGCCGGACCGACGAGCTCCGGCCAGCAGTCGTTGACGTGCTCGCCGAGGGCCGAGGCCGGGTCCTGGATCTCGCCGTTGACGGCAAGGTTCACGAGATCCTCGAGCTCGCCGTCGTCGAGCCGGCCGCCGACGAAGCCCAGCCGGAGGGCGGCCTGCTCGCAGCGCTCGCTGAAGTCACGCTCATTGAACGTGAAGCGCAATTCTCCGTACTCGAGCACGAAGTCTTCGCCTGAGTTGTAGTTTCCACGGCGGGCAGTGTTCATAAAGGGACCCTTACGGGCCGTCGGCATCATAAGCCGGATTCCTCCCGCCGCGGCCGGAATGCACGCGATCTTTCACCGCTCCGCCGCCGCCGCCGGCCGTTCGCTAGCAGGCCCACCGGACGCCGACCATCTGCGGCCGCGCTCGAGACCTCGGCCGGCCGACCGACAGACGTCCGCGGGCGCTCGCCGCACGACGGATTCGAGCGTCAGGGGCGATCTCTTCGGGAGCCCTTCCGCTGCACGGAATCCTGCAGCGCCCCGTCACGCGGGATCTCGGCACGACCGGCGAAATGGCTCCAAAACAGCGGATTTACGGGGATGCCAAGTGGGTTCTGGGGAGCTCGGTGTGGGGAAATATGTGGAGAAACAGTTGCCTTGTGGGGAAAAGTGGAGTAGCTTCGCGCCACCGAACCGGGGTGGAGGGGCTCCTCCCACTCCTCCACCTCGGCTCGAACTTCTTCGCGCTACCGACGATGACCTTCCGCGGATCCTTTGACTACACGCTCGACTCAAAGAACCGGCTCACGATTCCGTCGAAGTTCCGGGCGACCTTCGCCGACGGCATCGTGCTCGCCCTGCGCCACGACACCCAGAGCTGCATCTCGGTCTGGCGCTCGGACGAGTTCGACGAGTACGTCTCGGCGATCCTCGCGAGCTTCCACCCGCTCTCGGACGACTTCGCGACGGTCAACCGCTTCTACAACTCCAACTCCCACGAGATCGAGCTCGACAGCGCGGGGCGTGTGATGGTTCCGTCGAAGCTGCTCGAGCAGACCGGCCTCGAGAAGGAGGTCGTCGTCGCCGGCGCCGGCCAGTGCCTCGAGGTCTGGGACCGGGCCGCCTGGGGCGACCACAGCGGCAGCCTGGCGGCCGCCGTCAAACGAATCACCGAGCAACTTGGCCATCCTGCTTGACATGACCGTCGCCCACGTTCCGGTGCTTGCCGGTGAGCTGATCGAGCTGCTCGATCCGGCTCCGGGTCAGCTTGCCGTCGATTGCACGTTCGGCGGGGGCGGCCACGCCCGTCTCGTGGCCGACCGGATCGGCCCGAGCGGCACGCTGATCGCGATCGACCGCGACCCGACGGCCGAGCAGCGCTTTGCCGAGCTCTCGAGCGAGGTCTCCTGCCAGACCCGCTTCATCCGAGCCAGCTTCGTCGAGGGCCTCGAGCTGCTCGTCGAGCAGGGCGTTCGCGCCGACCACGTCTATTTCGACCTCGGGATGTCCTCGATGCAGGTCGACACGTGGGAGCGGGGCTTCTCGTATTCCTACGACGCGCCGCTCGACATGCGGATGGACCCGTCGCAGGAGCTGACGGCCCGGGAGATCGTCAACAACTGGGACGAGCGTCGTCTCGCCCGGCTGCTTCGCGGCTACGGCGAGGAGCGCTACAGCGGGCAGATCGCCAGACGGATCGTCGCCCAGCGCCTGCGGGCGCCGCTCAACACGACGCTGGAGCTCGTCGAGGTCATCAAGGCCGCCGTCCCGGCCCCCGCCCGCTTCGCCGGCGGCCACCCGGCCAAGCGGAGCTTCCAGGCACTGCGGATCGCCGTCAACGACGAGCTCGGACAGCTCGACGCCGCGCTGCCGCTGGCCTGGCGGCTGCTCGCCCGCAACGGCCGCCTCGCCGGGATCTCCTTCCATTCACTCGAGGATGCCCGCGTCAAGCGCTTCATGGTCGCCCGCGCCCGCGGCTGCATCTGTCCGCCGGGCCTCCCGGTCTGCGGATGCGGCCGGGTTCCCGAGGGCGAGCTGCTCTCCCGCCGGTCGATCGCCCCGACTCCCGGCGAGGTTGCCGCCAACCCCCGGGCCTCGAGTGCCCGCCTGCGGGTCGTCCGCAAGCTCGAGGAGATCCAGTGAGCCCGTCGAGCGCGGCGCCGGCGCAGACGAGTCCCGCCACTACGCGCAAGGCCGCTCAGACGGGCGCGCCGGCGCGCCGTTCCCCGGGTCCGCGGCGAATCTCGGGCCCCGCCCATCATGCCCATCGCGCCGATCCCGCTCATCCCGCCGATCGCGCCGATCCCGCGCGTCCGGCGGCTCGTCCGCAGCGCACCGCGCGTCCAGCCGTCCGCAGCGCCCCGTCGTCGGCGCCGTTCACCCAGCACGTCACCCGCGTCTTTGACCACTCGCTGCTCGACCGACTGATCCGCGGGCGGGCCTGGATCGGGCTGATCGGGTTCGCCCTGATCGGGATCGTCGCGATGCAGGTCACGCTGCTCAAGCTGAACGCCGGAATCGGCCGGTCGGTCCAGCGGGTCACCGTGCTCCAGCGTCAGAGCTCCGCCCTCGCGGCCGAGGTCGCCGGACTCAGCGCGGCCGAGCGCGTCCAGTCCCAGGCGACCGGCCTCGGGATGGTCTACGCCCCGCCGAACGACGTGCGCTACCTCCATGTGAGCCCGGGCGACGCCGCCCGCGCGGCGACGGCCTTCGTGGCCCCGTCCGCGAGCCCGCCGCCCTCCTCCACGTCCGCGAGCTCGTCCTCCACGCCCGCCGGCTCGACGTCGGCCTCCGGCGCGCCGGTCTCGAGCGCGTCGATCGGACCATGAGGCCGATCGGCGTCCCGAGGGCACGGGCTTCACGGGGAGTCATCGGCGGCTGATGGCGCCGATGCAGCTACGCATCGGCAAGCTCTTCGCGGTCTTCGTGATCCTGCTCGCCGCAGCCGGGGCGCGCACGTTCTACCTCGGCGCCTTCCAGGCCGGGAAGCTCCGGCAGGTGGCCGACGGGCAACAGCTGACGAAGGTCGAGATGCCGGCCCTCCGGGGGGCGATCCTCGACCGCAACGGCATCCCGCTCGCGGTCTCCGAGGCCGGTGAGGACGTCTCGGCGACGCCCTACCTCGTCAAGGCGCCGGTCGCGGCGGCCACGCGGATCTCGGCGGTCCTCGGCCTGCGCGAGTCGACCGTCGAAAAGGCCCTGACCAAGGCGCACACCGGCTTCGTCTACATCGAGCGTGGCGTGCCCGAGGCGACCGCACAGCGCGTCGCCGCCCTGCACATCCCGGGGATCGCGCTCAGCCCGGTCGCGCTCCGCGCCTACCCGGCGGGTCCCCTCGCCGCACAGGTGCTCGGGAACGTGGACGTCGACGGCAACGGGCTGGCCGGGCTCGAGTACTCGAAGAACGCGGTCCTCCGCGGATCCAACGGCGTCCGCCGAGAGGTCAACGACGCCCGGGGCGATCCGATCTCCGTCAGCGACCTCAAGGCCGCCCGCCCCGGGAAGCCGATCGAGCTGACGCTCGACTCGTCGCTCCAGAACGCCGTCGAGAACGTGCTGGCGGCCGTCGGGGCCAAGTACCGCCCGCAGAGCGCAACGGCGATCGCGATGGATCCCCAAACGGGAGCGATCCTCGCGATGGCCAACTGGCCGCGGGTCAGTGCGAACGAGCCGGCTCCGGCCTCGGCGCGCATCAACCGGGCCGTCGGGATGACCTTCGAGCCCGGGTCGACGTTCAAGATCGTCGCGATCGGCGGCGCCCTCCAGGACGGGCTGGTCACGCCCACGACCAACTTCTACCTTCCCTCGTCGCTACAGATCTACGACCGGACGATCCACGACGCCGAGGTCCGACCTGCGGAGGAGGCGACGGTCGCGCAGATCCTGGCCAAGTCGAGCAACATCGGGGCGGTCGAGATCGGCGGCAAGCTCGGGGGGGCCCGCTTCAACCATTGGGTCAGCCGGCTCGGCTTCGGACGCCCGACGGGGGTCGACCTGCCCGGCGAGCAATACGGCATCGTCCCGCAGCCCGCCCAGTACTCCGGCGTGTCGATGGCCAATCTGCCGATCGGCCAGGGCGAGTCGGTCACGCCCCTGCAGCTGACGTCGGCCTACGCGGCGATCGCCAACGGCGGGATCCTCAGGGCACCGCACATCGTCGCGGCGATCGACGGCAAGCCGACGCCGACGCCCGCAGGCCGGCGGGTCTTCGATCCGCGGGTGGCGAGCGAGCTTCGGGACATGCTCCGGGGAGTCCTCGCGCCCGGGGGGACAGCCAGCCAGGTGACGATTCCCGGCTACCAGCTCGCCGGGAAGACGGGAACGGCGCAGGAGGTGGTCGCCGGGAGCACGACATACTCGAAGACGGCGTACGACGCGTCTTTCGTCGGCTTCGCCCCGGCCGGCGATCCCAAGGTCCTCGTATCGGTCGAGGTCTCAGCTCCCCGGGGCGCGATCAACGGCGGCGAGGTCGCGGCGCCGGCTTTCGGGCAGATCATGTCGTTCGCGTTGCCCTACCTGAAGATCCCGCCCGCCTAGACTCCTCTCCGATGCGTCTGGACGAGCTCACCAGCGGCCTGTCCGTCGCGGGCAGCCGGGCGAACCGTGACGCGGCGGCCGTTCGCCCAAGCCGACCCTCGGCCGCGGAGCTCGACCCGGAGATCACCGGGTTGGCCTACGACAGCAGACAGGTCTCGACGGGGTCGCTGTTCTTCTGTGTGCCCGGGCTCCGCTACGACGGCCACGACCACGCCGCGGCCGCGGTAGCCGCCGGGGCGGTCGCCCTGGTCGCCGAGCGGCCGCTCGGCCTCGGGGTGCCCGAGGTGATCGTCGCGGACGCGCGGGCGGCGATGGCCCCGACGGCAGCCCGCTTCAACGGACGGCCGACCGACCGGCTGCGCGTGGTCGGGGTGACGGGGACGAACGGGAAGACGACGACGGCCTTCCTCGTCCGCGCGCTGCTCGAAGCCGCCGGCGAGCAGTGCGCCGTGATCGGGACGGTCAAGACCGTGATCGGCGGCCGCGACGAGGTGCTCCCCGGCACGACGCCGGAGGCGATCGATCTCCAGGCGGCGTTTGCGCGGATGCTCGCGGCCGGAGATCGTGCCTGCGCGATCGAGGTCTCCTCGCACGCGCTCGAGCTCCATCGGGCCGATTCGATTCACTTCGCGGCGTCGATCTTCACCAACCTGACCCAGGACCACCTCGACTTCCATCGGTCGATGGAGGACTACTTCGCGGCCAAGCGGCGCCTCTTCGAGCTCGATCCGGGGATCTCGGTGATCAACGTCGACGACGAGCACGGCCGGAGGCTCGCCGCCGGACTGGCCGACCCGGTGACCTTCGGGATCGACCGTGAGGCCGACTACGCCGCTCGCGAGGTGGCCTTCACGCTGACCGGGGCCCGCTTCCTGCTGGACTGGGCCGAGGGTGAGCTCGAGCTCGAGTCGCCCCTGCCGGGCAGGTTCAACGTCTCCAACGTCCTCGGCGCGGTCGCCGCCGTCCATCGACTTGGCGTCCCGCTCGCGACGATCGCCGCCGCCCTCCCGGGCATCGCGCCCGTTCCCGGGCGCTTCCAGCCGGTCGACGAGGGCCAGGAGTTCGCGGTCCTGGTCGACTACGCCCATACGCCCGACTCCCTGGAGAACGTCCTCGCGACCGCTCGCGCCCTGACCGATCGCCGGCTGATCTGCGCGTTCGGATGCGGCGGTGACCGGGACCGCGGCAAGCGCCCGCGGATGGGGGAGATCGCCGCCCGGCTGGCCGATGTCGTCGTCGTCACCTCCGACAACCCCCGCTCCGAGGACCCCCGGTCGATCGTCGAGGAGATCCTCGCCGGGGTCGTCGGCGCCGCCGAGGTCGAGACCCTGGTCGACCGCAGGGAGGCCGTCCGGCGGGCGATCGGCCTGGCAGGGAGGGGAGACGTCGTGGTGATCGCCGGCAAGGGCCACGAGCAGGGGCAGGAGTTCGCCGACGGCGCGAAGATCCCCTTCGACGACGTGCTGGTCGCGCGGGAGGCGCTGCGCGACCACCCCGCCCTCCAGGGCGCCCGAGGATGAGGGACTGGGACGCCGGGCAGGTGGCCCGCGCCGCCGGAGCGACACTCGTGCCCGCGGCGGTCGCACCCGTTTCCGACGCCAGGCCAGGCGGTGGGCCGTCGGGGGTCGCGATCGACTCGCGAGCGCTCCGTCCGGGAGACCTCTTCGTCGGGCTTCTCGGCGAGCATCTCGACGGCGGGGCGTTCGCCGCGACGGTCCTCGAGGCGGGCGCTTGGGGCGTTCTCGTCTCACCCCGGCACGCCGCCGCCGCCGCCGCGGCCGCCGCAGCCGCAGCCGAGAACGCATCCGGCGGCGTTGTCCTGGCGAGCGACGACCCGCTGGTCGGGCTCCAGGCCCTCGCGCGGACGTGGCGGCGGGAGCTCGGCCGGACGGGGGCCCGCGTCGTCGCGATCACCGGGTCGACCGGCAAGACGTCGACCAAGGACATCCTCGCCGGAATCCTCGGTCCGGTGTTGAAAACGGTGGCGAGCCCGCGCAACCACAACACCGAGATCGGGCTGCCGCTGGCGATCCTCGGGGCCCCCGCCGGGACCGAGGCGCTCGTGCTCGAGCTGGCGATGCGCGGACCCGGCCAGATCGCCCTGCTCGCGTCGATCTGCGAGCCGGAGGTTGGGGTGATCGTCAACATCGGGCCGGCCCACCTCGAGCTGCTCGGATCGATCGAGGCGATCGCCGCCGCCAAGGCCGAGTTGCTCGCGGCCCTCGCGCCGGGTGCGACGGCGGTGATCCCGGCCGGCGAGCGGGCGCTCGACCCCTATCTGCGCGACGATCTCGAGCTGGTCCGCTTCGGCCCGGACGGCGACGTCCAACTCGTGGGAGTCGATGCCGAGGCGGTCGCGATCGACTTCCGTGGCGAGCGCCTCGAGCTCGAGCCGGGGTTTCGCTCGTCGCACCAGCTCAGCAACCTCCTGGCGGCGGTCGGCGCGGCCGGAGCACTCGACGTGAGGCCGCACGGACCGCTCGAGGTGTCCTTCTCGGGGGGCCGCGGGGACCGCCGGGTCCTGGCGAGCGGTGTGGTCCTCGTCGATGACTGCTACAACGCCAACCCGATGTCGATGCGCGCCGCCCTCCAGGATCTGAAGCTAACGGCCCGCGGCCGGCGGGTCGCCGTGCTCGGCGACATGCTCGAGCTGGGCCCCGACGAGCGGCGCTTCCACGCCGAGCTGGGCGACCAGGCGCGGAGCGCCGGAGTCGAGCTCCTCGTCACCGTCGGCTCGCGGGCGCTGTGGGCGGGCGAGCGCTTCGGAGCCGGTCACACGCATGCACAGGACGCAGGTCAGGCGGCCGTTCTCGTCCCCGGCCTGCTGCGGGCGGGCGACACCGTGCTTGTCAAGGGATCGCGCGGCGTCGGTCTCGAAGCCGTGACGCGGGCCGTGGCGGCAGACTGATGTGCCGAGCGATGCGCCGATGATGGGGCGCATCCTGATCGGCGGGACCTCGGCCCTGCTGATCTGCATCTTCCTCAGCCCACAGTTCATCGCCTTCCTGCGGCGCAAGGAGTTCGGCCAGCACATTCGCGAGGACGGTCCCCAGGGCCACCATCTGAAGTCAGGGACCCCGACGATGGGCGGGATCATCATGTTCACGGCGATCGCCGCCCCGTTCCTGATCCTGTCCGACTACGACCCCCGGTCGATCGGGATCTTCGCCGCGGCGATCGCCTGTGCGCTGCTCGGCTTCGCCGACGACTACACGAAGATCATCAAGCGGCGCTCGCTCGGTCTCCGGGCGCGGACGAAGCTCGTCGTCCAGATCGCGATCTCGCTCGGCCTGTGGTGGATCGCCACGCGCCAGGCCCATCTCCCGCCGACCCTGCGGCTGCGGTTCGTCGACTACCAGATCGACCTCGGAGCGCTCTACCCGCTGCTGATCTACCTCGTCGTGGCGGGGACGACGAGCGGCGTCAACCTGACCGACGGGCTCGACGGGCTGGCCGCGGGGTGTGCGGCGATCGTTTTGCTGGCGTTCGTCGGGATCACCTTCATCACCTACGGCGACCGCGATCTCGCGCTGCTGGCCGCCTGCCTCGTCGGGGCATGCGTCGGCTTCCTCTGGTTCAACGCGTTCCCCGCGACGATCTTCATGGGCGACACGGGCTCGCTCGGCCTGGGGGGAGCGATTGCCGGGCTGGCCGTGATGACGAAGACCGAGGTCCTGCTGATCCTCCTCGGCGGGATCTTCGTCGTCGAGGCGCTGTCGGTCGCGATCCAGGTCTTCTCGTTCCAGACCTTCCGCAAGCGGGTCTTCCTGATGGCGCCGATCCACCATCACTTCGAGCTGAAGGCGTGGTCGGAGACGACGATCATCCTGCGCTTCTGGATCGTCGCGGCGATCTGCGCGGCGAGCGGCTTCACGATCTATCAGCAGAGCATCTCTTGAGCCGGCGGCCGCCGCTGCCCGGTGGCCCGTACCTGATCGTCGGACTCGGGCGATCGGGCATCGCCGCCGGTCTGGCCCTGCGGGCTCGTGGGGAGTCGGTGATCGCGACCGACCACGGCTCGCCGGACGTCGGGGCGCTCGAGCAGGTGGAGGAGATCGAGACCCATCTCCAGACCGACGGAACCGAGCTCCTCTCGAGAGCGCGCACGCTGATCAAGAGCCCCGGGGTTCCCGCCCGGGCGCCGGTCGTCGCGGCCGCCCGGGCGCGCGGCATGAGCGTGCTCGGTGAGCTCGAGCTGGGCTGGCGGTTGCTCGAGAACCAGTTCATCGGGGTCACGGGGACGAACGGGAAGACGACGACGGTCGAGCTGATCGGCCGGATCCACCGCGAGGCGGGTCTCGCGGTCGCCGTGGCCGGCAACGTGGGTCTTCCGCTGTGCTCGCTCCTCGCGACGGGCCCCCCCGGCGGCCCCGCCGGGACCGAAGGGTCGCCCGACGATCGCGACCGCGTGACCTCGGCCGAGCCCGTCCTCTCGCCCACCGCGACGATCGTCTGCGAAGCCTCGTCGTTCCAGCTGGAGGACGCCGTCGCGCTCAAGCCTGAAGCCGCGGTCATGCTCAACCTGTCCGAGGATCATCTGGATCGCCACGGGACGATCGAGGCATATCGCGCGGCGAAGGCGCAACTCTTCGCCCGGCAGGGTCCCGACGATCTCGCCGTCCTCCCGGCAGGACTCGAGATCGACGCCGGCGCAGCGCGTCAAGTCCGCTTCGGCACGGGTTCGGTCGCCGACCTGGGCGCGCGAGCGGGCAGGCTGTGGTGGGGAGACACCGAGCTGCTCGGTCTCGAGGAGATCAGGCTCCGCGGGCCCCACAACCTGCTCAACGCGATGGCCGCGGCGGCGGTCAGCCTGGCGAGAGGCGTTCCGATCGACGCCGTACGGGCCGGCCTGCGCGGCTTCGCGGGCGTCTCGCATCGGCTCGAGGAGGTCGCCACGATCGACGGGGTCCTCTACGTCAACGACTCGAAGGCCACCAACGTCGCAAGCACGCTCGTCGCGCTCCAGAGCTTCCCGGCGGGCACGATCCACCTGATCCTCGGCGGTCAGGGCAAGGGCCAGCCGTTTGAGACGCTCCGCGCTGCCGTGGCGGAGCGCTGCGCGTCGGTATACCTCGTCGGTGAGGATGCGGCATTGCTCGCGAAGGCTCTCGAAGGCCTGCCGGCGGAGCACAGCGGGAGCCTCGTGCGGGCCGTGCGGGCCGCCGGCCGGGCTGCCCGGCCGGGCGATGTCGTGCTCCTCTCGCCGGCGTGCGCCAGCTTCGACCAGTTCGTGGACTTCGAGCATCGCGGCCGCCGGTTTCGCGACCTCGTCGAATCCCGGGGCCGTTGAGCCGGGCCGACGGGCGGTTGTCCTCGAGCCAGATGCGGCCGCCGGCGCCGATGGTCGCGGCCGAGACTTGCTCTCGCCGTCGGGGTCAGGTCCGGGCCGCCGGGGCAAAGCTTCGTGCTAACGTGGCCCTTCTTCCAGACGTTTCTGCACTTCGACGACGGGAAGGGCTCGTTCTGCTGTCCGAGGTCACCGCCGAGCACTTGGTCGCAGCGATCACACCCTTCGAGGAGCCGAACGCCCGGCTAGTCGTCGCAGGGATCCGAGCCGGAGCCGTCTCGATACTCGATCTCGGTCGGGACCCAGCGCGCGCCTTGGGCGCGATTGCGGACATCCGCCGGTGGACCGCCGGATCTCGGGGCGAGATCAAGATCGGCGTCCGGATCCCACCCGGATGTCCGATCTCGCCGGAGGAGCTCGACGCCCAACTCGCTTCGCAATGGCCCGGTGCGGGCCCGCTCGTCGTCGACCGAGTCGTCCTTGCACGGGGCTCGGCGTGGACCGCGGCACAGGCCGCGCTCGGGGGGCGTCTCGTCGTCGCGGAGATAACCTCGGTGTCCGAGGCGATCGAAGCGGCCGCGGCCGGCGCAGACGAGCTCATCGCGCGGGGTAACGAGGGCGGCGGCTCGGTCGGCAGCCAGTCCTCCTACATGCTGCTCCAGTCGCTGATGGACGACGAGCGGTTGCGGCTGCCGGTCTGGGCGGCCGGCGGCATCGGTATGCACAGCGCGGCCGCCGCAGTGGCCGGCGGAGCCGTCGGTGTGGTCCTCGACGTCCAGCTCGCGCTCGTGTCCGAGATGGACCTGCCGGGTCCGGTGGCGGCAGCGATCGCCGCGATGGACGGCAGTGAGACGCGGGTGATCGCCGGTCATCGCCTCTACGTCAGGCCCGACCTTCCGGTCGCTTCGCTCCACGAGGACGATCCGGACGTCACTCCCGCGTCCGTCGCGCTGCGGCTCGGTGCACGCGACCTGCGCGACCAGCTCCTGCCGATCGGCCAGGACGGGGCGCTGGCCTCGACCTTCGCGGATCGCCATCGTACGGCCGGTGGGGTGCTGCAGGCGGTCGTCGCGTCCATCGAGGAGCACCTCGTGAGCTCGGTGACGAGCCGGCCGCTGTCGTCGGGATCACGCTTTGCAAGCGTCAACGGGCTGCGCCACCCGGTGGCGCAGGGGCCGATGACCCGTGTCAGCGATCGCGCTGCCTTCGCCCTGTCGGTGGCCCAAGCCGGCGGCCTGCCGTTTCTCGCGCTTGCCGTGATGAGCCCGAAGGAGGTGGCGGCGCTCCTCGAGGAGACGGCGGCACTGTTCGCCGCACATGGTGAGACGCTCCCCTGGGGCGTCGGCATCCTTGGCTTCGTCCCGGTCGAGCTACGCGCCGCACAGCTCGAGGTGATCAGTGCCTTCCGCCCGTCCTACGCCCTGATTGCCGGAGGTCGGCCCTCCCAGGCAGCGCCGCTCGAAGATGTCGGGATCAGCACCTTCCTGCACGTTCCGACCCCGGCTCTGATGGAGCAGTTCGTAGCGGCCGGTGCGCGGAAGTTCGTCGTCGAGGGACGAGAATGCGGTGGACATGTCGGACCGTTGAGCAGTTTCTCCCTCTGGGATGCCCAGGTGGCTCAGTTGCTCTCGTGCATCGACGGGCAGCCGGAGCTGGCGGGCGAACTGCAGGTGCTGTTCGCCGGCGGTGCTCACGACGACAGATCGGCGGCGATGGTCGCGGCCCTGGCTGCCCCGCTCGCGGCCCGGCACGTCGGCGTCGGCGTACTCATGGGAACGGCCTATCTCTTCACACAGGAAGCCGTGACGCACGGCGCCGTCGTGCCGAACTTCCAGCGTGCACTCCTGGACTGTCAGCGCACGGTCCTGCTGGAGACCTCGCCTGGTCACGCCACGCGATGCGTCGACTCGCCCTATGTACGCGCGTTCGCCGAGGCCAAGCACAAGCTCCTGGCCGACGGAGCTTCCCGCAACGAGATGTGGGCCTCACTCGAGGAGCTCAACCTCGGGCGTCTGCGGCTCGCGAGCAAGGGGCGCCGCCGGGATGCGGGGCGGATGGTCGAGGTCACCGAGGTCGAGCAGTCAGACCAGGGGATGTTCATGACCGGCGAGGCCGCGACCCTGCGGCGCGCGGTCACCACGCTCGCCTCCCTTCACGCCGAGGTCACCGACGGCGCGACCGAGTTTCTCGAGACGGTGGCGGCAACCCACGGGATCGTCCCACGGGGCTCCTCGACCCAGCCCGAGGCGTCCAAGGCGGCCGACCCGCTGGACATCGCGATCGTCGGCATGGCCTGCGTCTTCCCGCAGGCGGCGGACCTGGCGTCCTACTGGGCGAATGTGCTCGGGGGCCGCGACTCGATCACCGATGTAGCACCCGATCGATGGAACCACGAGCTCTACTACGACCCAGACCACGACCCCCTGCACCCGAAGCCGGACTCCGACGTGCACACCCCGTCCAAGAGCGGCGGATTCCTGCCGCCGATCCCGTTCGACGCGCTCGGCTTCGGGATACCCCCGACATCGCTGACGGGCATCGAGACGGTCCAGCTGCTGGCCCTCGACGTCGCCGCCAAGGCGCTGCGCGATGCGGGATACGGGGAACGTCCGTTCGACCGCTCGGAGGTCGCGGTCTTCTTCGGCGCCGAGGCCGGGAACGACCTCTCCGGCGCCTATGGCCTGCGCTCGCTCTACCCGGGGATCGGCGGCAAACTGCCCCCCGCGCTGGATGACTTCCTCCCGAGGATGACCGAGGACTCCTTCCCCGGCGTGCTCGGCAACGTGATCGCCGGCCGGATTGCCAATCGACTTGATCTCGGTGGCTCCAACTACACGGTCGACGCGGCTTGCGCATCGTCTCTGGCGGCGCTGGACGCCGGCTGCAAGGACCTGCGCGCGGGCACGAGCACGATGGTCCTCTGCGGCGGAGCGGACCTCCACAACGGGATTCACGATTATCTGCTGTTCGCGTCCGTCCACGCGCTCTCGCCGACCGGACGGTGTCGGAGCTTCGATGCCACGGCGGACGGAATCGCTCTGGGCGAGGGCGTCGGGTGCATCGCTCTGAAGCGACTGTCGGACGCCGAGCGCGACGGCGACCGCATATACGCGGTGATCAGGGGCGTCGGCGGATCGAGCGACGGCCGCTCGCTCGGCCTCACCGCGCCGCGGGCGGAAGGTCAGCGCCGGGCGATGCAGCGGTCGTACGCGATGGCGGGGATCTCCCCGGCCCAGGTCGGCCTGATCGAGGCGCACGGAACCGGAACCGTGGTTGGCGATCGGACGGAGCTCGGAGCGCTGACGGACCTCTTCACCGAGGCGGGCACCCCGTCGGGCGCCTGTGCCCTCGGATCTGTGAAGTCACAGATCGGCCACACCAAGTGCGCCGCCGGAATCGCCGGCGTGATCAAGGCGGCGCTGTCGATCTACACGGGGGTTCGCCCGCCGACCATCAACCTGACGCGCCCCGCCGATGGGTGGGACCCGGCGACGAGCCCGTTCTGCTTCGACCAGGAGGCGCGCGTCTGGTCGCAGCCGCCGCAAGAGCGAATCGCCGGAGTCAGTGCGTTCGGGTTCGGGGGGACGAATTTCCACGCGCTGCTCGGTGGCTACTCCGGGGCGCCGGAGCCAAGCCAGACGCTCGATCAATGGCCGGCAGAGCTGTTCCTCTTCCATGGGGCCGACCGCGACCAGGCCGGGCTGGAAGTCGATCGCCTCACGGAGTTGATCGGCGCAAACGACGAGGCCGGCCGTCCGTGGCGGCTGCGTGACCTGGCCTTGACGGTGTCGGTTCGCCCCGGTCCGGTGCAGCTGGCCGTGGTCGCCGACGACCTCGACGACCTCGCGGCCAAGCTCGCGAACCTGCAGGCCCAGTGCCTCGGCCGCGAGCCGATCAACGGGAACGGCCGGGGAACCTACGCCGCCGACGAGACGGGCGATCTCGGCGAGGTGGCGTTCCTGTTCCCGGGCCAGGGGAGTCAGCGTCCGGGAATGCTCTCGGATCTGTTCGTCGCATTTCCGGCGACGCGAACCCACCTCGAAGCCGGCCGCAAGTGGGTCGGTGCGATGTTCCCGCCGGCCGCCTTCACGCCCGAGCGCCTCGCCGCACAGCACGCCGCGATCACCGACACGCGGGTCGCGCAGCCGACGCTCGGCATGGCCGGGGCCGCGCTCTGCGACCTGCTGGCGTCTGTCGGCGTGCGGCCCGGGATGACGGCCGGACACAGCTACGGGGAGCTCCTCGCGCTCCGGGCGGCCGGTGTTCTGGACGACGACACGCTGCTCGATCTGAGCGAGGCCCGAGCGCTGGCGATCCTCGCCGCGACACAGGGGACCGAGGGGGCGATGGCGGCGGTCCGCGGCGCAGCGAACGAGGTTCGGTCCGCCCTGGCCGGAGCGGACCGCGAACTCGCCGTGGTGATCGCCAATCACAACGCCCCGCAGCAGGTGGTCCTCTCGGGAGCCGCGGCCGAGGTCGACGAGGCGGTGCGCCATCTCGCGAGCTGCGGCTTCACGGCTACGCGAATCCCGGTCGCATGCGCCTTCCACAGCCCGCTGGTCGCCGGGGCCGACGCCACCCTGCTGGCATACCTCGAGCGAATCGACCTTCAGGCGCCGACGTGTCCGGTCTGGTCGAACACGACCGCGACCCTCTACCCGGCGGATCCGGGCGAGATCGGTCGCACACTGGCCCGACAGGTCGTCGAGCCGGTCCTGTGGGTGGATCAGATCGAAGCGATGTACGCCGCGGGAGCGCGGACCTTTGTAGAGGTCGGCCCCGGCCGTACCCTCAGCCAGTTCGTCGGCCGGATCCTCGGCGAGCGCGCGCACGCCGCGATTCCCTGTGACGTTCCCGGCGAGCATGGGGTTCGCCGTCTGTTGATGGCGCTCGCGGAGCTCTCGGTCCGCGGCGTCCCAGTCGATGCGGCAGCGCTCTTCAGCGGTCGCGACGCCAACGTGGTCAACCAGACCTCGGTGCCTCGGCGACCCGGCTGGACGATCGACGGCTCGCT
Source organism: Solirubrobacteraceae bacterium (assembly GCA_034664295.1). Classification (GTDB taxonomy): domain Bacteria; phylum Actinomycetota; class Thermoleophilia; order Solirubrobacterales; family Solirubrobacteraceae; genus Palsa-513. The sequence continues at coordinate 130,217 of JAXDHV010000015.1, forward strand.
GGTGCGCGGTGCCGATGGCAACGTGCTGAAGGGCGGGCTCCAGCCGGCTCCCCGCGGACCGCTGGTCTCGCTGGGTGGATCGGGTGTTCAGGCCGCCGGGTCCGGCGGTGGCGACCGAGACGCGACCGTGCTCGAGTTTCTGCGCACGACCCGGGAGTTGGTGGCCGCGCAGCGAGACGTCGTCCTCGGGTATCTCGGTGCTCCGCTACCGGCCGCCGCGGTCCCGGCCCACAGCGATCTGATCGGCGCGGCCCTCGAGATCTCGGGCGCCGGCGGGCTCGAGGTCAGCCAGCACGCCGTCGTCGCCGAGCCCTCGGCCCGACCCGAGCCGGAGGTTCTCAACTCCGAGCAGCTCTCCGCCCTGCTCTTGGAAATCGTCAGTCAGCGGACCGGTTATCCAATGGACATGCTCGATCCGCGCGCCGATCTCGAGGCCGACCTCAGCATCGACTCGATCAAGCGAACGGAGATACTCGGAGAGGTTGCCGCTCGCGCCGGGATGACGGGCGGGTCCAACGGCTCGTCCCGGGAGCTGGACCCGCGGGCGATCGAGGAACTCGCAGCGCTCAAGACGATCGAGGCGATCGCGTCGTGGATCATCGGCATGCGCGCCGGCACGCCGGAGATCGCGGGCCCGGCCGGCGGTCAGCTGCAACTATCGGCCGGAGCTCCGGTGAGCGAGGTCCCGGCAGCCGGTGACCTGGACCTGGTCGAGCCTGCCGTCGGAGCGGGACGTCCCGAGCGGTTCGTCGTCCGAGTGGATCAGTGCGAGCCGGACGTCTCGCAGGCGAGCGACCGCAGCCTCGACGGGCAGCGCATCGTCGTCGTCGCCGATGCCCGCGGGGTCGGACTGACGATCGCGGATCTCCTGGAGGACTGCGGGGCCGAAGTCGAGAGGTCGGCTGTGGGCGCGGCGCTCCTCGGCAACGGTCAGATCGACGGCATGGTCTATCTCGCGGCGCTCGACGGCGGACCGCCCGTCCTTCCGGATGCCTACGAGCTCCTGCGGACGGCGCTCCTGCGCGGCGCGGCACGCCTGCTGCTGGTCACGGGCGGGGGAGGGACGTTCGGTCACCAGGCGGCCGACCCGCCGGCGGACCAGAGGTCGCTCCCAGCCGCCATCGGGCTGCCGGGTCTGGCCCGGACGCTTTCCCGGGAGTTCCCCGAGGTGCTTGTCCGGCTGGTGGACATCGACCCCGACGAGCCGGTCAACACCCTGGCGGGACACCTCATGACCGAGTTGCTCCAGGGGCCTCGGACGGGCGCCCCGACGGTGATCGGTCGAACGCGGGACCGCCGGACGGCACTCAAGCTCGTCGCGGCCCCGCTCGCCCCGGCGCTGTCCGCGCTCGATCTCGGCCCGGATTCAGTCGTCCTGCTGACCGGAGGGGCGCGCGGGATAACCGCACGGGCGGCGATCGCCCTGGCGCGGGTCAGCGGCTGTCACCTCGAGCTGATCGGAAGGGCGCCGTTGCCGGCGAGCGCCGAGGCTGCTGACATCGCGGCGGCGAGCGGACCGATCGAGGTCCGACGTGCGCTGATCGGTCGGGGTATGAAGCTGCCCGCGGCGATCGAGGCCGAGACCCGTCGGCTGCTCTCGGCGAGGGAGATCCGCAGCAATTTGACGGCGTTTGCCGAGGTTGCCGCATCGGTCGGATATCACCAGGCCGACGTCCGCGACGCCGCGGCGATTCAAGCGGCCGTCGGTGCCGTCCTCGACCGCCACGGCCGGATCGACGGCGTGATCCACGGGGCCGGGGTGCTCGACGACAGGCTGGTCCGCGACAAGACGGCCGCCTCCTTCGCGGACGTCTTCGATCCGAAGGTTGCCGGCGCGGAGGCCCTGGCGAACGCGTTGGAGGACGGCTTGGCCACGCGGGACCTCCGGGCACTGTCGTTCTTCGTCCTGTTCGGCAGCATCTCCGGGGTCTTCGGCAATCGCGGCCAGGCTGACTACTCGGCTGCCAACGACGCGCTCGGTGCGCTCTCGCGACATTGGGCGGGTCGTTTCGCCGGGCAGGTGGTATGCGTCGACTGGGGCCCCTGGGAGACCGGTGACGGCGGCATGGTCTCGGCGGATCTCAAGCGCGAGTACGAACGCCGGGGGATCGGCCTGATCGACCCCGACGAGGGCGTCGCCTGCCTGCTCGCGGAGCTTGCCGCCGGCCAGGACGGGATGCGCGTTCGCGACCGGGCCTCGCAGGTGGTCTACATCTGCGGCGACCTCGACGCCTATCAGCGGCCGACCGGACCGGAGATCCACGAGGCAGCCACGCCCGACTGGGTGGCGGGCGGTGTCTGAGCTCGCCGCGCAGGATCCGGTGGCGATCGTGGGAATGGCTGGGGTCTTCCCCGGCGCTCCGGACGTCGAGACCTACTGGAGCAACATCGTCGGGCGGGTCGACTCGATCTCGGAGATGCCGGCGGGACGCGTCGACCGAGACTTCTACGATCCGGGATCGTGGGCCACGCCGGCCTACGACAGCGTCTACGCGTGGCGCGGCGGGTTCGTGGACGACAACGCGACGTTCGATCCGATCCGCTTCGGGGTCATGCCCGTCGCGGTGGGCGCGATCGAACCCGACCAGCTGCTGGCTCTGAGGACCGCGGCGGCGGCGATCGACGATGCGGGGGGCATGGACCGGCTGCCGGATCGCGAACGCGTCGGGGTCGTGCTCGGACGAGGGGGATACATCGGCCCGGGCATGTCGCGCGTCAGCCAGCGAGTGCGCGGAGCACGGCAGGTCATCACGATCCTCGAGCAGCTGTTTCCCGGCATCGAGCCCGAGAAGCTCGAGGAGGTCAGGCGGGCGTTCAACGAGGGGTCGGGAAGCGACCAGCCGGAATCCGCGATCGGCGTCGTCCCCAACCTGACCGCTTCGCGGATCGCCAATCGCCTGGATCTCGGCGGGCCGGCGTACACGGTCGACGCGGCCTGCGCGTCCTCGTTGCTGGCTGTCGACCAGGGGATCCGCGACCTGTCCTCGGGGCGCTGCGACGTGGTGCTCGCGGGCGGCGTCCATCACGCGCACGACGTGACGCTCTGGGCGGTCTTCTGCCAGCTGCGGGCGCTCAGCCCCAGTCAGCAGATCAGGCCGTTCGACCGCCGGGCCGACGGACTCCTGATCGGCGAGGCGACAGGCGTGGTCGTCCTCAAGCGTCTCGAGGATGCCCGTCGCGCCGGTGACCGGATCTACGCGGTGATCCTCGGGACCGGCGTCGCCAGCGACGGCAGGGCGACGAGCCTGATGGCGCCGCAATCCTCCGGTCAGGCGCTGGCCGTCCGCCAGGCCTGGCGCGCGGCTGGACTGGATCCCACCGCGCCCGGGGCGGTCGGCATGCTCGAGGCGCACGGAACCGGCACGCCGGCTGGCGATGCCGCCGAGCTCCGAACCATGCGAGACGTCTTCGGCGACGACCCGGGGGCCGGCCAGATCGCCCTCGGGTCCGTCAAGTCGATGATCGGGCATGCGATGCCGGCGGCGGGGGTCGCCGGAGTGATCAAGGCCGCCTATGCCCTCCACCATGCGACGCTGCCGCCGACCCTCCACTGCGAGGAGCCCCACGAACTGCTGGGCGCAAGCCGGCTGCGGCTGATCGACGAGCCCGAGCCGTGGGACTCGAGCGGACCGAGACGGGCCGGGGTGAACGCGTTCGGCTTCGGGGGCATCAACGCGCACGTCCTGATGGAGGACGCCGAGACCGCCGAGTCGCCTCGGTCGCCGCGCCGCCACCGACCGGCGTCCTCGCGCGCCCTGAGCGGCGCTCGGCCCGCTGATGCCGACGCTGCGCTCGACGTCATGCTTCGCCTTGCGGCGGAGACTCCTGCCGAGCTCGGACGCTTGATCGCCGCGACGGCGGCCGGGGAGCTGTCGACCGGCGGCGTGGTCGGTCCGGGTGGACCCTGCAGACTGGCGATCGTCGATCCGACCCCCGAGCGCCTGGCTCTCGCCGGGAAGATCATCGGGCGTGGAAGGGCTTGGCGGGGTCGCAATCGCGTGTGGTTCACGACGGCTCCCGTACTCCGGCCCGACGCGGCGCAGGCCGGCCAGGTCGCGTTCGTCTTCCCTGGGATCGAGCGGGCGACCGGCTCCGGCATCGAGGATGTGGCCGGCCAGCTCGGACTCGAGCAACGTCCGTTGGAGCGAACCGGCCAGCCGCTCGTCGACCAGGCCGTCGACATCCTCACGACGGGACAGCTCTTGACGGCCGCGCTGGCGAGGCTGCGCATCGAGCCGTCGCTGGCGGCCGGCCACAGCATCGGCGAATGGTCGGCGATGCTGATCAGCGAGATGGTGCCGGAAGCTGCGCTCGAGGATTTCGTCAAGACCCTGGGAGGCCAGACGCTCGAGATTCCGGGAGCCGTTTTCGCCGCCTTCGGTTGCTCGGCGGGACGCGCGAAGGCCGCGATCGCGGAGCTCGCCGACGCCGATCGGGTCCGCGTCACCGTGTCCCACGACAACTGCCCCGAACAGTCGATCGTCTGCGGCGATCAGGAGGTCGTCGCGCGGCTCGTGCAACGGCTGGGGACCCAGGGCGTGCTGGGACAGGTTCTCCCCTTTCGCTCCGGCTTCCACTCGCCGATGCTCGCGCCGTTCATGGAGCCGTTTCGAGCGAGCATCGCCAGAGTGCCGCTCGACGCGCCGAAGCTTCCCGTATGGTCGGCGACGACGCTCGAGCCCTATCCGCGGGAGCCGGCACTGGTTCGCGCCCTGCTCGTCCGGCACCTGCTCGAAGCCGTCCGCTTCACGGAGCTCGTCGAGCGGCTCTACGCGACCGGCGTCCGGGCCTTCATCCAGATGGGCCCGGGCAGCGTCGTCGGCTTCGTCGACAACACCCTCCGCGGGCGCGACATCGCGGCGATCAGCGCCTATCCGTCGGGCGAGGTCAGCGGGCTCAGCCAGCTGCACCGCGTGGCTGCCGCTCTGTGGGTCGAGGGCGCCGAGCCCGACTTCGGCCCACTCGAGGCCGACCGCGCCGGCTCGGCGCCAGCCACCGCGGCGGCCGGTGGCGCTCCGATTCGCCTCGACCTGGGATTTCCGCTGATTCGCCTCGGACCGGACGTCCAGCCGCTGCGGCTGTCGAGGACGGCCGATCGCGGCGGGACGCTCGAGACCGCACTGCCGGGTGGACATGCCCTGTTCGCGGAGCTCGACGCCGTGCTGCGTGAGGCCGCCGACTCCTCGAGCGCCGTCCTGGAGGCCCTGCTCACCGCGTCGGGTCCGCCGCCGGCGGCGATCCCCTCCCAGGCACCGGCGCCCGTCGTCGGCCCGGCGCGGGGGACCGGCGGCGCGTCAGGAACCGTAGGCGCGTCGGGGATCGGCGGCACGTCCGATCCGGCGCCGACGGAGCGGACCGCCGCGCTGCCCGTCTCGGTCGACGCGATGCCCTACCTGATGGATCACGGTCTGTTTCCACAGCGACCCGGTTGGCCGGTTCTGTCCGACTGGGGCCCCGTCGTGCCGATGACCACGATGGTCGAGATGATGCTGTCCGAGGCGAGGCAACTCTGTCCGGGAAGAGTGGTCACCGGAATCGAATCGATCGCGGCGCTGACGTGGCTGTCGGCGATCCCGTCGACGAGCGTCTCGATCAAGGCGGTGCTCGACGGTCCCGATCGCGTCAAGGTCTCGCTGGTCGGCCACGCCTACGGGACCGTGCTCCTGGGCAGCCGATATCCGGATGCCCGGGCGCCGTCGTCGGAGCCGCTCGCCGGCGAGACCGAGTCCGATGTGAGCGCCGACCGCCTCTACGTCGACGGCTGGCTCTTCCACGGTCCGAGCTTCCAGGGGATCACCGGCCTCGACGCGATGGCCGAGAACGGCCTGCGGGCGACGATCACCGTGCCGCCGGCTCCGGGGGCGCTGCTCGACAACGCCGGACAGGCGGTCGGCTACTGGCTCGGGCGCAACGTCGACATCGCGAAGCTGGCCTTTCCCCGGTCGATCGGGCGGATCTCGTTCTACGGACCGCCGCCGGGGCCTGGCGAGAAGCTCGAGTGCACGGTCTGGGCGCGGGAGGTCGTCGAGCGGTCGATTCGCGCGGATGTCGAGCTGCGAACGGCTGACGGCGGGGTGTGGGCGTGGATCGAGAACTGGGAGGACTACCGGTTCGGCACCGACGCGGCGAGCTGGCCGGTGATCGACAAGCCGGCGATCAGCTGCGTGGGGACCGAGCAGCCGGGCGATTGGCTGCTCGTGCGAGGGCGCTGGGATCCGTCGCTCCGCCAGATGATGATGCGCCGGTACCTGACTGAGTCCGAGCGCGCCGAGTACGACGCGATGGTCCCGAGAGCGGCCGGGCCGTGGCTGCTCGGCCGGATCGCCGCCAAGGACGCAGCGCGGCGGTGGTTGTGGGCTCGAGGAGCCGGCCCGATCTTCCCGGCCGAGGTCGTCGTCGGCAACGATCCCCTCGGGAAGCCGGTTGTGAGTGGCCCGCGGGCCGAGCCGATCGCGGTGTCCCTCGCCCACAGCGGCGAGCTGGCGGTCGCGATGATCCGCTCCGCGGCGCCGGGCGAGTGGGCCCCGGGCATCGACATCGAGCTCGTCGAGGACCGCGGCCCGGCCGTCGAATCGGTCGCGTTCGCCGCCGGTGAGCGCGAGCTTCTCGACCTCGTTGCCGCAGACCAGGACCGATCGATCTGGGTCGTCCGATTCTGGGCGGCGAAGGAGGCCGTCTCGAAGGCGCTCGGGACCGGTCTGCGGGGCCGCCCCCAGGACTTCGTCGTCGCAGAGGTCGCTGCGGACGGCCTGCTCCGCGTCGAGCACGGCGAGCGCGCCGTCCGAGTCGCGACAGCGGTCCTCGACGGAAGCACGCACGTCGTCGCCTGGGTGGTCGGTCCGCTCGTCGCGCGAGAGCCCGGCCGACCGGGACAACTCGAGCTCTCAAGGAACGACGATGACCGCTGAGGTGCCCGGCAGAGACGAGATCATCGGCGATATAGCTCGGCTGGTGGGAGAGGTGATCGACGACGGCGGCTTCTTCGACACGGAGATCTCAGGATCGACGGCGCTGGTCGGCGATCTCGAGCTCGAGAGCATCGAGTTCGTCTCGCTGGCCTCGCGCCTCCAGGAGCACTACGGCGCGCGGGTGGACTTCGTCTCCTACATGGCGGAGCTCGAGATCGAGGAGCTGACCGACCTCACCGTCGGCGAGTTGGCCGGCTACATCGCCTCCTGCCTTGCCGCCGCGCAGGCAAGGGCGGCGGGGGAGACCGAGACGGGTGGCTGACGTCGAGATCCGGGGAGTACGTCTCCACGTGCAGCGCCTGTCTCGCCCCGATGCGCACGCGTCAGCCAGCCTCGGTGCAGTCGTCTTCGTCCACGGGGCGATGGGAAACATGTCGGTCTTCTATTACACGCTCGCCAATCAGGTGGCACTCGCCGGCTATGACGTCGTGCTCTATGACTTGCGTGGACACGGCCTCTCGCAATGTCCGCCGCACGGCTACCTCGTCGAGGATCTGGTGGCCGATCTCGAGGCGCTCTTGGCGAGCGTCGAGCCGGACCGGCCCGTGCACCTGATCGGCTACAGCCTCGGCGGCGCGATCGCCCAGCGACTCACGGTCGAGCGGCCCGACCTCGTCGCCAGCCTGATCCTCGTCGAAGGGTTGATCGGCACGCAATCCCCGGGGAGCCGGCCGCTCTGGGAGCGCGACTGGATCTCCGGGTCCGACGACGGGGCGGACAGGGTCGCCGACGCGGTGATCGCCCAACACCCCGGCAAGGGCGCCCGGTGGGCGAAGACGACCCGGCGTCTGCTGACGCAGACCACCTTCCTCGCCGATGTGGCGACCGTTCGGGTACCGGAGTCCGAGGTCGCCCGGAGGACTCTGCGTCCGACGCTCGTCCTGTCGGGTGACCGATCGGAGTTCTACGCCGCAGCAACGCGGACGGCGGGCCTGATTGCCGACTGCACGATCCGCGTGCTCACGGGATTCGACCATTACACGATCGTCGTCGACGGGGCCGTGCAGGTGCGCAGGCACGCGCTCGCGTGGCTCGAGGCACAGACGGCGCAGAGCACGGGCCAGCGGAGGTGGCAATCAGGTTGGCACGATTCCTTTTCGTCGTCCCCCCTCTGATCGGCCACATCCGGCCGACGATCGCCGTCGCAGCGCAGCTGCTGGCTCGCGGACACGATGTCGCCTGGGCAGGCGACCCGGCGCTCGTGGGACCCCGCGCGCCGGCTGGCAGCCGGGTCTTCCCGGCCGGGGTGGTCGAGCCTCCGGATACACAGGGGCTGCGGGGGCTGGAGGCGCTGAGATTTCTGTGGGACGAAGGGCTCGTGCCGCTGGCCGTGATGATGCGCCCGGAGGTCGACGCGGCGATCGAGGCCTTCGCCCCCGACGTCGTCGTCGCCGATCAGCAGGCGTTCGCGGGGGCGCTGGCCGCGCGCGACCACGACTTGGCATGGGTCACCTCGGCGACGACGACGTCGGAGCTCGTCGACCCCCTGATGACGCTCCCGAAGCTGAAGGCGTGGCGGCAGAGCCGAATGGACTTCCTGACCGGCGAGACCGAAGGTATCGGGGACATACGCTTCTCTGACCTGCTGGTCCTGATCTACAGCTCGAAGCGGCTCGTCGGCGCCGAGCAGCCGTTTCCCGACCACTATGCCTTCGTCGGTCCGGCGCTCCAGCCCCCTGAGGCTGACGCGGACTTTCCGTGGGAGTGGCTCGACCCGAGCGAACGCGCTCGCCACGTGTTCGTCTCGCTCGGCACCGTCACGCAGGAGGGCGGTCGGGACTTCCTGCGGCGCGTCGCGGAGGCCTTCAGCGACCCGAGCGACGGCATCCGCCTGGTGATCGTCGCTCAACCCGGGACCTTCGACGATCTTCCTGACCACTTTCTCGTCCGGGCGCACGTGCCTCAGCTGGCCCTGCTGGCGCTGGTCGACGCGGTGATCACCCACGGCGGGCACAACACCGTCTGCGAGTCGCTGGCGAATGGCCTGCCGCTGGTCGTCGCGCCGATTCGCGACGACCAGCCGGCGATCGCCCATCAGGTGGTGGCGGCGGGCGCTGGAATCCGGGTCAAGTACGGCCGGGTGCGGCCGGAGGGGCTGCGGGACGCCGTGCTGAGCGTGCTCGACGATCCCTCCTACCGAGCCGCCGCGCTGGAGCTGAAGGCCTCCTTTCAAGCTGCCGGCGGCGCCGGGGCGGCTGCCGATCGGCTCGAGGAGGTCGTCCTGCGGGCGCTGGCGCATCGAGCCGGCCGTCAAGGGCATTGACCGCGCACCTCCTGGTCTGTTGCCCGCCGGCGACCGGCCACGTCAACCCGACGCTGGCGATCGTTGCCGAGCTGGCACGGCGGGGCCACCGCGTGTCCTACCCGACCACCGAGGACTTCGCGGCACGGGTGGCCGAAGCCGGGGCGAGACCGATCCTCTACCGCTCGACCGTGCCGTCGGCCGCAAGCGAGGTCGAGTGGCCGGTCGATCACGCCGGCGGCCTCGCGCTGTTCCTCGGCGAGGCGGAGGCCGTCGTCCCCTGGGAGCTGACCGCCTTCGACGAGGATCGGCCGGATCTCGTGCTCTACGACCTGACCGCGCTCGGCGGGCGGATCCTCGCCCGTCACTGGGACGTGCCTGCGATCCAGCTCTCTCCAGTTCTCGTCACGCCGCTGCGAGTTCACCGGGATTTCAACCGCCTGATGGGCCACAAGCCGGCGTGGATCGCCTACCGCGCGCGGTTTCGGCGGTTCCTCGACGCCAACGGGATCAGCCTGGACATCGACGAGTACGTCGGCGATCCGCAGCGATGCGTGGTCATGATCCCACGCGAGTTCCAGCCGAGTCCCGACCGGGTCTCAGACCGGCACGTGTTCGTCGGGCCGTGCCTGCGAGCCGGCGACCCGCAGTCGAGTTGGGATCCTCCGCCGCCCGGTCGCCGGGTGGTCTATGTCTCGCTCGGCTCGTGCTACGCGAACCAGCCGGATTTCTACCGGGAGTGCATTGCGGCGTTCGGCCGACTCGAGCCCTGGCACGTCGTGCTGTCGGTTGGCACGCGGGTCGACCCGGCGGGGCTCGGCGAGCTCCCGCCGAACGTGGACGTCTACCCGAGCGTGCCGCAGTTGGAGGTGCTCAGACGGGCGAGCGCGTTCATCACCCACGGGGGGACGGGCTCTGTGCTCGAGGCACTTGCCAACGCCGTGCCGATGGTCGTCGTACCGCAGGCGGTCGACCATCCGGCGAATGCCAGGCAGGTCCTGAGGCTGGGTCTGGGCAGGGCGCTCGCGCCCGAGCGGGTCACCGCAGACGCGCTGCGCGAGGCCGTGCTCGCGATCTCGGGTGATCCTGAGGTGGCCGGTCGGCTCGCGGCGATGCGGCGCAGGATCGCCGGGTCTGGTGGTGGCGTAGCGGCCGCCGACGTCGTCGAGGAGTCGCTGGCCCGCGAGCTGACGTCATGAGCGGCGATCGGGCGGCGATCGCCCGGGCCGGCCGGCCGTCGATCCCTCGCGTCGGTTGACGCCGCTGTGCTGTTGACGCCGCTGCGCGGTTGGCGTCACTCACCGGTCAGGACGCCGCGCCAGGCTTCGACGAAGCGGTCGGCGCCGGGCGCATCGAACTGTCGATGGTGGTAGCGGAGGGTGAGGAGCAGCTCGTCGTTCATCATCGCGGCACCGATCCCGAGGCAGACTCCCGGAGGACTCTGCACCGGCGGGGTGGCCCAGAGCTCGATCGTCGGGCCGGCGTCGTCGCCGAAGTGAAATGGGGCGTCCAGTCGCCCGAGGTTGGTCAGGACGGCGGCGTCCGGTCCCACGGCGAGCCGTCTGCTGACCGGCCGGGTCATGACCAGCCGGACGAGGAGGCGGACAGCGCCGACGGGCCATCCGCCGATCATCGGCGGCACGTTGATCAGGTCGCCGTCGAGGCGCCGGGCCCGCACGGCGAGCGTGCGCTGGGCGACCGCCAGCTGCGCGGACTCGAGGTCGGACTGCTCGTCGGCGAAGATCGGCACCGAGACGGAGGCGACCTTGTTGGACATGACGTCCTCCGTGCCGCCGGGCGAGCGGAGGTCGACCGGCATCATCAGCGAAACCGTCGCCGGCGTGTCGCCGTGTTCGTCGTTGAAGCGGCGGATCGCGACCGCCAGCGAGCCCAGGAGCATGTCGTTGAGCGTTGCCGGGCGTCGTCGCCGCCCGAGCGCCTCGGCGGTCGCCGGCTTGCCGAGCCTCAGCTGCGCGAACCCCAGGCCGTCGGCCCGTGGCTGCCCCCCGGCGATCGCGACGCCGGTCGTCGGCTGGGGGCGCGGAGGCGCCTTCGGCCTGTCCCCGGGGCGTTGGACGATGCCGGCGCGAAAGTCGCGCAGCTCGACCACATCGCCTGGTCCGCCGTCGTCGGCGCCGGCGTACGCCCGGGCGATCGACCTCATCAGGAGGATCGCGCTCGTGCCGTCCCCGGCGGTGTGGCTGAGGTTCATCAGCAGGGAGTCTCCGCCGGGGCGGTGCACGATCAGCAGCGCGAAGGGCGGACCGGCAGCCAGGTCGAGTCGTCGCGTGATCAGTCGGGCGCGGGCTTTCGCGACGTCGAGATCGTCACGGCAGTCGACCACCTCCACCGGAATCCGGTCGAGACGATCCGGGATCTCCCAGTAGAGCTCGCGGTCGCGAGCCGAGTACGGGGCGAGACGCGCGCGGGCCAGGGGATGCCTGGCGGCGGCGGCGGCGGCCGCGGCGGCAACCCGATCGTCTTCGAGTCGCCCGGCCACCCGGACCTCGAGGTGGCCGCTCCAGACCGTCGAGCCCTGGTCGAGGTGGAAGATCCCCTGGTCGACTCCGGTGAGTGGTATCCGCACGATGGCTGAGGTGCGCCCGCCGGATGACTTTCCGACCCCGCGCATGGGAAGCTACCGCAGATGAGCCGCCGGCTGTACCGCAGATGAGCCGCCGGCCGACACGCAAGCAGCCGACTGGCGCGGCGAGCGCGACGGCGCAGGTGGCCGCTCTGCGGCCGGCCTACAGGGCCGATCTCGAGGCCGGGGTGGATCGATTCTTCGAGCCGCGCAGCTCGACCTGCCCGTGGTGCGGGTCGGAGCGGCTCGAGATCCGATTGCGCACGAGCGATCTCTTCCAGCACAAGCCGGGGCGGTTCGTGCTCGAGGAGTGCGGGAGCTGCGGCCATGTGTTCCAGAACCCGCGACTGAACCGCGTCGGGCTTGAGTTCTACTACCGCGACTTCTACGACGGACTTGGTGAGGAGCGGATGGACAAGCTGCTCAGCTCGGACGGCAGGTCCTATCGGAGCAGGGCGGGGTTCGTGGCGGCGCACACGCGGCCCGCCACCTGGCTGGACGTCGGCACGGGATACGGCCACTTTCCGCACGAGGCAGTCACGGTGTTTCCGGACACGAGGTTCGACGGCTTGGACCTGACCGGCGGAGTCGACCGCGCGCAGCAGCGCGGCTGGATCGAACGCGGATATCGCGGTCGCTTCACCGAACTGGCCGGAGACGTGGCCGGCGGGTACGACGTGATCAGCATGTTCCACTACCTCGAGCACACCGACGATCCCCGGCGCGAGCTGGCGGCAGCCGCACGGGCGCTGCGGCCCGGGGGCTACCTGGTCGTCGAGGTGCCCGATCCGGAGTGCCGATCCAGCCGTCTGCTCGGCCGGTGGTGGCTTCCGTGGCTGCAACCCCAGCACCTGCATCTTCTCCCGCTGCGAAACCTCGTCGATGGCTTGACGGCGGCGGGCTTCACCGTGCTCGCCGAGCAGCACGCGCAGGCGCACAGGCCGATCGACCTGGTCGCAGCGGCTTGGCTGGGGCTGGACTGCGTCGCACCACGCAAGGACATGCCGTGGTTCCCGCGGTCGCCGGGGCGGCGCCAGAGGGCGACTCGAGCCGGCGCGATCGGCGTCGCGGCGCCCGCGTTGCTGGTGGCATCCCTGCTCGACAGGGCGGCCCAGCCGGTCGCCGAGCGGGCGCGGCTGACGAACGCCTACAGGGTGTTGGCCCAACTGAACGCCTGAAGGGGGCCTGGGCGGGCCCGAGTCGGCCAATCGGGGAGGCATCGGCCGGGATGCGTCGAACCCAGCTCAGATGCCCACGTTCGCCGGCCGACGAGCGCGAGCCTCGGGCGAGTTCGCCGGAAGCCCGCGCCAGGAGCGGACCGCTCCGAAAAAACGACCTCTCCACCTCGAGCACAGCATGCTTGTCACCGCGACGCTGTGCCTGCTCTCGGTCGGCGCGGTGATGGTCTACAGCGCTTCCTCGCCGGACACGCTGCTGCCGGGGCAGGGGGCGGCCACCGGCTACCTGATCAGGTTCGTCGGCTACGGGGCGCTCGGCCTCGTCCTGATGCGGATCCTCGCCCGGACCGGCCTCGACGGCGTCCGCCGGGCGACGCCGGCGCTGCTGGGGATCTCCTTCGTCCTGCTCGTCGCAGTGAAGCTGCCGGGCGTCGGCCGATCGGTCAACGGCGCCCGCCGCTGGCTCGGGGCCGGCCCGCTCCAGTTCCAGCCGTCCGAGCTGATGAAGCTCTCGCTGGTCCTCTACGCCGCGCACGTCCTCTCGAGCGGGCGGATGACCGAGCGGAGGCTGCGGGTGATGCTGAAGCCGCTCCTCCTGGTGAGCGTGTCCGCCTGCGGACTGGTCGCACTCCAGCCGGATCTCGGGACGGCCGTCGTGCTCGCGTTCACCGTGATCGCCGTCCTCGTGGCCGCCGGCGTGCCGACCCGGACGCTCGGGAGGTTGTTGGTCTGCGGCGTCCTCGTGATCGCCGTGTTCGCGGTCCTCGCGCCCTACCGGCGGGCCCGTCTGACGTCGTTCATCGACCCGTGGGCCCATCCCGGGACGAGCGGCTTCCAGGCGATCCAGGGGCAGGTCGCGATCGGGTCGGGCGGACTCTTCGGGGTGGGGCCGGGCCAGTCGGTGCAGAAGGTCTTCTACCTCCCGGAGGCCCACACGGACTTCATCCTCGCGGTGATCGGCGAAGAGCTCGGCGTGCTCGGGATCTGCGGGCTGCTCTTCCTCTACGGGGTGATCGCCTATGCCGGCCTGCGGATCGCGAAGGCGGCGAAGGGCGCGTACGCGTCGCTGCTCGCGGTCGGGGTGACGACGCTCGTGGTCGGCCAGGCGGCGCTGAACACGTTCGCCGTGCTCGGGCTGGCACCCCTGACCGGCGTCCCCCTGCCGTTGGTGTCATACGGATCGAGCAGCGTGATCGTGATGCTCGCGGGGCTCGGGCTCCTGCTCAACGTCGCCGGGGGTGGGGCGGCCCACCTGCGGGGGGTAGGCACGCCGGGCCGCAAACCGGCACGATTGGCCGATGCGGACGAGGATCGCGATCGCGGCGGGGGGGACCGCCGGGCACGTCGTGCCGGCGCTGGCGGTGGCCGCAGCGCTGCGGGATGAGGGCGCGCAGGCGATCTTCATCGGTGGCGAGCGGGCGGAGGCCGATCTCGTCCCCAGCGCCGGCTATCCGCTGCACCGGATCTCCGTCGAGGGCCTGAGCCGAACCAACCCGCTGCGTGCCGCCCGCGCCGGTGCGCGGGCGGGTGGCGCGTGGCTGCGCGCCCGTGCCCTGCTGCGCGAGCTGCGACCGGCCGCGGTGCTGGGGGGCGGGGGGTACGTGTCGGGGCCGGTCGGGCTGGCGGCCGTGACTCGCCGTGTGCCGCTCGTGCTGACCGAGGCCGACAGCCATCTCGGCCTCGCCAACCGGGCGCTGGCGCCGTTCGCCCGGCGCGTGTGCCTGGCCTTCCCGATCGAGGGACGCAATGGGGACCGATATCGCGTCACCGGACGCCCGGTGATGCCGGCGCAGAGCGATCGCGCCGCCGCCCGCACGGCGCTGTCCCTGGAGCCCGCCGACACCTGCGTGCTGGTGTTCGGCGGTTCGCTGGGAGCGCGCACCATCAATCGCGCGGCGGTGCAGGCGTTCTCCGACGCGGCCTTTCGCGTGCTGCACATCTGCGGGCGGCGCGACTATCCCGAGCTGGCCGCCCGGCCGCTGCCCCCGAGCTATGACCTGCGCGAGCTGATGACCCTCGAGGACTTCGACGCCGCGCTGGCCGCCTGCGACCTCGTGGTCGCTCGCGCCGGCGGCTCGGTGTTCGAGATCGCCGCGCACGGCCGGCCCGCGATCCTGGTGCCCTACCCGCACGCCGCGGGGGGCCATCAGGCCGCCAACGCGAGCTGGATGGTGCGCGCGGGAGCGGCCGTCGCCATCCCCGACGCCGAGCTGACAGCACCCCGGCTCGCGCGCGAGGTCGCCCAGCTGCTCGCCGACCCGGCGCGGTTGGCGGCGATGGGCCACGCCTCGGCGGCGCTGGCCCGGCCCGACGCCGCCCGCGCCGTGGCCGGCGAGTTGCTCGACGCGGCGCGGCGATGAGCGCCGACCCCGTGGGCCGGCGCAGCGGCGACCCGGGCAGCGCGACGGGCGCGCCCTGGGCGGGACGGCGCATGCACCTGATCGGCGTCGGAGGGGCGGGCATGAGCGCCTACGCTCGTGCCGCCCACGCGCTGGGGGCGCAGGTCAGCGGCTCCGACCGCGCGCCCTCGCCGTACCTGGAGCGCCTGGCCGCCGACGGGGTGCTCGAGGCGGCGATCGGCCACGACGCCGCCAACCTCCCGCCCGGCGACGACCTCGAGGTCTACTACTCCAGCGCGGTCGCCCCCGATAATCCCGAGCGCGTGGCGGCCCGCGAGCGCGGCTTGGCGGAGCGCCCGCGGGCCGACCTGCTCGCCGAGCTGACCGCGCTGCGGCGCACGATCGCCGTCGCTGGCGCCCACGGCAAGACGACCACGGCGAGCATGCTCGTGCACGCCCTGCGTCACGCCGGACTGGACCCCGGATGGCTGATCGGCGCCTCGGCGGGCGGCGGGCTGGCCAACGCCCACTGGAGCGCCGGCGAGTGGCTGGTGGTCGAGGCCGACGAGTCCGACCGCTCGATGCTGGCGCTGCGGTCGGAGATCGCCGTCCTGACCAATGTGGAGCTCGATCACCATGCGACGTTCGGCTCCGAGGCCGAGCTGCGCGAGGCATTTCGGGCGTTCTTGAGCGACGCTCCGCAGGCCGTGGTCTGGAATCGCCCTGATCTGCTCGCGCTGCGGGCGGGGCCGGTGGCCGCCTTCGACGTCGAGGACCCGGTGCTCGGGGCCGACGGCAGTCGCTTTCACTGGCGGGGCCGCGAGGTGCAGCTGGCCGTGCCCGGCGCGCACAACGCGCTCAACGCCGCGGCCGCGCTGGAGGCGGCACACCTCGCCGGCGCGCCGGCCGCGGCGGCGGTGGACGGCCTGCGCGAGTTCGGCGGGGCCGGGCGACGCTTTCAGGCCGTCGGCGCGACCGCGAGCGGAGCGCGCGTGGTCGACGACTACGCCCACCATCCCACGGAGGTCGCCGCGACGCTCGCCGCCGCGCGCACGCTGGGGCCCGCGCGCGTGATCGCGGTCTTCCAGCCTCACCTGTACTCGCGCACCGCGCGCCTGGCCGCCGAGTTCGGCCGCGCTCTGGCCGGTGCCGACGTCGTCGTCGTGCTCGAGGTCTTCGCCGCGCGCGAGCGCGCCGAGGACCACCCGGGCGTCTCAGGCCTGCGCGTGGCCGAGGCGGCCGCGGACGCGGCCGGCGGGCGGCCGGTGCTGTGGCTGCCCGGCTTCGACGCGGCCCAGCGCGTGCTGGACGGACTGCTGCGGGCCGGCGACCTGTGCGTGGTGATGGGCGCGGGCGACGTGGACGTGCTGGCTCGGCGCCTCGTGGCCGGAGCGCCGGCCGCGGAGGCCGCCGCGTGAGTGCGCCTCCCGCCGCGGTGCGGCGCGACTTCCCCCTCGCGCGCCTGACCACCGTGCGCACGGGTGGTCCGGCCGAGTACTTCGCGCGCGCCGGCAGCGCCGACGAGCTCGCCGAGCTCGTGCGCTGGGCGGACTCGGCGGGCCTGGCAGTCGGCGTGGTGGGCTCGGGATCGAACCTGCTCGTCGCCGACCAAGGCGTCCGCGGCCTCGTGCTCAAGCTCGACGGCGAGCTGGCGACGATCGAGCGCGACGCCGACCGGCTGCTCTGCGGGGGAGGTGCGCGACTGCCGTCGGTCGCCGCCAAGGCCGCTGCGGCCGGCCTGTCCGGGATCGAGTTCGGTGTCAACATCCCCGGGACCGTGGGCGGCGCCGTGCGCATGAACGCCAACGCCTACGG
>JAXDHV010000045.1:0-4957 GCA_034664295.1 Solirubrobacteraceae bacterium
CCCGCATCGATGGTGGGTGTGGCGGGGTGTAGGGACGTGCCGTTGAGAATGCGGCGGGCGCTGGCCGGTGAGCGACTCCGGTCAGGGTGAGCACCGTTGTCCCCGGAGTAGAGAGGGCACCCACCCCGATCGTTGCTCGTGCGTGCGAAACACGGAAACCCCGTCTGGGTCCGGCCTTGGCCGGTAAGCCGACCGTGAGGAACGCCCAACTCCTTGGCGGGAACAGGATGACCGAGAAGCGAACGCCGGCGGCGGAAACGCAGCGGGATGCCGCGAGAGCAGGGCCAGCCCTTCATCTGGCCGTCGCGACAGAACCGGCCGGATACCGGGCCTGGTGCCTGGGCGCGAAAGCGAGCTGACGCGGTCAGGTGAGTCTGTGAAGAGGAAGAAGATGATGACCCCGGAACCGACGGACAAGCTAGACGCCACCGCGATGGCGGTGGTGAGTGGACCAGAGGACGCTCTCTCTGGCTGGCACCAGGTTGACTGGCGCCAAGCGGAGCGAGAGGTACGGAGGTTGCGTCAGCGGATCTTCACGGCATCAAAGGCGGGGGACCTCCCAAGGGTCCGCCGGTTGCAGAGGTTGATGCTCGGCTCTCGATCAAACGCTCTGGTGAGCGTGCGACGGGTCACCGAGCGCAACGCCGGTCGTCTGACGGCAGGAGTCGACGGCGAGGTCGTGCTGACCCCCGAGGCCAAGCTTGCGCTGGCCGACAGGATCCAGCATCTGATCGAGCCGTTCAAGGCGATGCCGGTCAGGCGGGTGTATATCCCCAAGCCAGGCGGCAAGCGACGTCCGCTCGGGATCCCCGTGATCGTCGACCGGGCCCACCAGGCCCGGGTCGTCAACGCGCTGGAACCTGAGTGGGAAGCACGGTTTGAACCGAAGTCCTACGGGTTTCGGCCGGGCCGTGGCTGCCATGACGCGATCCAGGCCATCTTCGAGGTCGTCAAGGGCAAGCGCCCGAAACGTCTCTGGGTGCTGGACGCTGATCTGGCCGGGGCGTTGGAGCCATCTTCACACTGCCAACGCGTTCATGGGGGTCGTGTCGAACAGGGTGGTTTCGGCTTGCGGGACCAGTATTCGCAGGCCTTTTCGGCGTCCGTTGCGGACGTGGAGGGCTTGCAGTTGGCCGCGCTTGACACGCTGCAACACCGTCTGGCGCGAGACGCCGAGGGTTCGCATGGCGTCGACGATCGGGACGTAGCCGGTGGGTGCGTCTTCGACGAACAGGCCGCGGAGTTGATCGTTGACGCGGATCCGCCAGGGAGCGCCGGGGGTGTCCTGTTCGCCGGCGATGAACCCGGCTTGGAGCCAGCGGAAGATTGTCGAGGCGGCGACGCCGAGCTCGTCGGCGGCTTTGCCGACGGGGAGCAGTTCGCCGTCGGGCGGTTCGGCCGGGGGCTTGTATGCCGGGATGTTGCGGTAGCGGCGCAGGCCGCCGACGATGATCGCGGTGAACCGTTCGCCGCGGGCGGAGCGGCGGCCTTGTCGGTTCAGGATCCCGGCGATCTTGCCGTCGTCATAGTGGGTGGCGAGCCGCTGGATGAGCGCGATCGTGTCTTCGTCGGTCCGGATCGCCGGCTGGGGTTTGGGGAGCGTGACGGCGAGCTCGGTGATCGCGTTGCCTTTCCAGCGGATCGTCACCGTCGCGCGGCGCTGTTGGTGGTTGGCGTCGATGGTGACTTCCTCGACCAGGGCTCTGAGCAGCTGTTTGCGGTCGCGGTCGGTCGTCGTCGGCGCCGACCAGACACGACCGAGGTCGCCGCCGAGCGTTAGCAGCTGTTCGCGCTCTTGCTCGGTCAGTGCCCGCGGTTGTTGCCGCTCGCGCAGCGCGAGTTCGGCCTCGGCTTTCGCCAGTTCGGTCAGCGCCTGCTCCCAGTCTCGCTCCAAGCCGCGGGCAACCAGGCGGTGCTCGGGCTCGACCTGGCGATAGCGTCGCTCGGCCCGGTCGGCTTGGTATTGGGCGCGCTCGACCTGCAAGCGCCACTGCTTCAGCGCCGCGTCATGGTCTTGCTCGAGCGCTTCGGCCGCCTGCAGTGCGGCCTTCACGCCGGCGGGGGTGAGCGCCGCCAGCAGCGCGCCGGCAACGGCCCGGTCGATCTGAGTGCCGCCGATCCGCAGACACCACTTGCCGCGGTTCTCCACCAGGATGCTCGACGGGCAGTGATAGGCCGGGCTCTGGTGACTGCGGCGACCTTGATAGTGGACTTTGAGCTTGCGTCCACAGCGGCCGCACACAGCGATCCCTTGCAACAGAGCGGCACCTTCGCGGACCGCGCCGCCGGGCTCGTGCGCGCGCGGGCGAGTGTTGCCCGCGATCCGCTCGCGGTTAGCGTCAAACGTGGCCTTGTCGATGAAGCCCGGATGGTGCTCCCAGATCAAGACCCCCCAGTCTGCCTGGGGCAGGCGACGGATCCGCTGGCGCGTCTGACCGTGCTCATCGACATAGCGCTCCCGTCTGGTCTTGCCGAACGCGTATGCGCCGGCATAGACCGGGCTCTCGAGCACGCTATGGATCTGGTGATAAGTCGGGACAGTCCATTCGACCTCGCCGCCGGTGAAGCGGCGCATCGGGAACTGCACGCCCTCGCGGCGCATCCACAGCCACACCTGCCGCACCGAACCGAGCTCTCCGAACCGGTCAAAGATCGTCTGAATCGCACCACGGACAGCTTCGTCGGGCTCGATCAAGATCTCGCCTTCCTCCTCGCCCCACACAAACCCGACCGGCAACGCCTTGCGCAGCTCGCCGCGGGCGGCCTTGTTACGGATCCCGCCCTCCAACCGGGCGCGGAGCACGTGCAACTCAGCTTCGGACATCGTGCCTTTGAGGCCGAGCAGCAGCCGGTCATTGAACGACCCGGGGTGATACAGCCCGTCGGTGTCGCCGATCACCGTGTCGGTCACGCCACACAGATCCAGCAGTCGGTACCAGTCGACGTTGTTGCGCGCCAGCCGCGAAACCTCCAGGCCGAGCACCAGCCCCGCATGCCCGAGCGCCACTTCGGCCGCCAGATGCGCGAACCCAGCGCGGTCAGACAACCCGGAGCCGGAGATCCCGAGGTCCTCGTCGATCACCACGACCTGCTCGCGCGTGAATCCCAGCTCGATCGCGCGCTGCACCAGCGCGTACTGGCGGGCGGTCGACTCAACGTTGCGCTCCAACTGCGCCTGCGAGGACTGGCGCACATACACAAACGCGCTGCGACGCAGATGCGACGCGGTCAGCTTCGAGCGCTCACTCACCGACCGTCGCCTCCTGCCTCTCCTGGTCGACGGCGACCGTCTGCGCGATCAGCGCCGCCAGCAACGCCATCGCCGTCTGGCGCTGCTCCTCGCCGACCAGCTCCCACAACGCCACCGCGGGCGCTGGGCTCTCCGCCAACTCCAGACGCAACTGCACGATCAGACCTCCCGTTTCCGGCTGGTGGATCATCGCGCTCAGCCAGGACGACACGCTCAAGCAGCGGCTCCAGAACCCGCCGCGCGGCGAGCAGATCATCAAGCGATCCAAGCGTCCCGGCCTCGGCCGCCCCGGTCGGAGCGTTCAAGTCCGTCCACGCCGCCGGGACCATCAGGTGGCTGCCGTCCGGCAGCACCAGGATCAGCTCCAGCCGCCCGCCGCGACGCATCCACCCCATCAGCTCAAGCGAGCGGCCCTCCCATGCGTGACGCGCCCGCGACACCCGGACTGTCGCCGGGAAGCCATCGAGGTGGGCAGTGTGTCGTGTCTTCCTTTGACCGGATCAGCCACCACCACATCCTGGCCATGATCGGAACGTTCCCCGCCCGGGGAATGGTCTGGCAGTGGCTGCGAGCCGGGGTGGTCGAGAACGGTCGGTTGCACCGCACCGAGGAGGGAACTCCCCAGGGCGGTGTGGTCAGCCCCGTGCTGCTGAACATCGCGCTTGACGGGATCGAGACGGCCGCGGGGGTCAACTACTGTCGACGGGTTCGATCAGGGTCGACTCCCCCGCGGTGATCAGATACGCCGATGATTTCGTCGCGGTCTGCCACACCAGGCACGACGCGCTACAGATCAAGGCGCGGCTCGCCGCGTGGCTGATGCCGAGGGGTCTGGCGTTCAACGAGGACAAGACGCGCGTCGTCTGCCTCGATGAGGGCTTTGACTTTCTTGGGTTCAACGTCCGCCGCTACGGCCACAAGCCGCTGATCCGACCGAGCGCAGCGGCCGTCAGACGGATCCGGGAACGACTCCGCGCCGAGCTGCGGGCCTTGCAAGGGCACAACGCCGGGGCGGTGATCCGGCGGCTGAACCCGATCATTCGGGGATGGGCCGCCTACTACCGGACTCAGGTATCCAGCAAGACGTTCAAGATGCTGGATCAGCACCTGTGGACGCTCACCTACCGGTGGGCGCTGCTCAGCCACCGCAACAAGTCGAGGCCGTGGGCGTTCGCCCGCTACTTCGGCAAGTTCAACCGATCCCGGCAAGACCGGTGGGTGTTCGGCGACCGCGCCAGCGGCGCCTACCTGCACCGTTTTGCCTGGACCGGGATCGTCCGCCACCAGATCGTCAGATACCGGGCGTCACCCGACGACTCGGCCCTGACCGACTACTGGGCCTGGCGACGCCGCAAAGCCCCGTTGCCGATCAACCACACCCGCCTACGGCTTCTCGAAGCCCAAGACGGGCGATGCGCGATCTGCAAAGGCACGCTGCACGCCGTCGCAGATCGGCCCCAACTCCCGCACGAATGGGAGCGATGGCTGGTCGCCAACCACGCCGCGATCATCACGATCACGACGCCGGTGTCAGGCAAGACGGGCGAAGCTGAGCGCCGTCTCATACACGCCAGCTGCGCCTACCGCGGCGGCACGGCACCCTGCCCACCACCAGCCAGCAGGACTCGCTTGAGCCGGATGCGGTGAAAGTCGCACGTCCGGTTCTGAGGAGGGCCGAGCGCCGCAAGGCGCTCGGCCTATACGACC
>JAXDHV010000081.1:0-83338 GCA_034664295.1 Solirubrobacteraceae bacterium
GATGGATACGTCCCGTTCCCGGTCACAGTCACCGTCGAGGTACCCAGCGGCGCGCCCGTGCAAGTCGGGTTGTTCGGCCCGAACACCGTGAACGTGATCGTCCCCGTCGGCGCGAACCCACCCGCCAGGACCGCGGAGTCGCTGATCGTCCCACCGGCAGCAACCGGGGCAGACGCTGTAGTCACGATCGTCGGCAGGGCCTGGGTCACCGTCACCGCCTCACCCGCAGCACCACAAGCAGACGTCACGCTCGCATTGTTCACATCGCCGCTGTAGACCGCGACGAAGTTGTACGTCCCGGCGCCCGCGGCAGTGAACGGACCCGATAGGTAAGTCCCGTTACCGACCGCCGTGACGGTCGAGGTACCGAGCGGCGCACCCGTGCAAGTCGGGTTGTTGGGCCCGAACACCGTGAACGTGATCGTCCCAGTCGGATTTGACCCACCCGCGAGCACGGCCGAGTCGCTGATCGTCCCACCAGCAGCAACCGGGGCAGAAGCAGTCGTCGTGATCGTCGGCGCAGCCTGCGCAACCGTCGAAACCTCACCCGCATCACCACAACCCGACGTGAACGGGGCGTTGTTCACATCCCCGCTATATGCCACGACCCAGCTGTATGTCCCGGGCGAAGTCGGCGCGAACGGACCAGACAGATAGTCCCCGGCACCCGACACCGCGACCGTCGAGACGAACACCGGCCCGCCCGTGCACCCCGCGTTGTTGAACAACGAGAACGTCAGCGTCCCAGTCGGCGCCGGGGCAGGCCCCGTCGCTCCCACCAGATGCGCCGTGTCGGAGATCGTCCCGCCCACCCGAGCCGTCGGCGTCGCCGTCGTCGTCGCCGACGGCTGCGCCTTGTTGATCACGACCGGCGTCGTGCCATTCTGAGGATTCGACGGAAGACCCGTCACGTTCGACGTCGCGTTGACGTCCGCGAGCACGATCACCTGCGAGCTGTTGGGCCCCGGCATCGACGCAGCATTCGGCGGGGACTTCAACACGTCAAAGGTGAAATCGATCACACACACAGAGTTCATCGTCCCGGGAGGCGTCAACACGACCGGCCCACCGATCGGCGTGAACGTCACCTGGCCCGTCGCGGGATCAGACACCGTGACCGTAAAGGTCTTACCAGCACACGCCGTACCAGCTTCGCCGGTAGCCGTCGAACTGATCTGCAGAACACCCGGATCCGCGTTCGCCACCGGGCAGTCCCCGGTCGGCCCGACAGCGGTCCCGGTTCCACACGCAGGCACCAGGTTGATCGTGTTCAACGTCACGTTGCCGGTGTTCTCCGGCGGCGTCGACCCATTGAGGATCTGCAACGACGCGGGAATCCCCGTCTGGCCGACCGTCACCGTCGACGGAAAGGTCGGCGTCACAGCCAGGCCGATTCCGGCAAACGCCGCCGGCACGCCAACGACCAACGGCAACAAGACAACGGCCAACGCCAGACCAAGACCCCGCAGATGCCGGCTGGATGACGCCCAATGGCGCCCTCGAGCGACTGCGGTACCAGCGCAAGCCGTATGGCATCCACCGATCGATTCTGCGCGTGACCTCCGTGCCATACACAACCCCCCACCGCGCCTAGCCAGCCTGAACCCTCAGGACGCTCGTCCCGAAAGCCGATGGGAAGAAGTATATACGCGAAGTCCGGGGGAAAGCAAGGGCCGTAGACAGGCACCGCGGAACACCGATGGTGCTGCGTCCACACGGGATCCGGCGCGTCCTGGCGGGCGCGGACAGCACAAGCCGCACGCCGGGTGGGGGCCGCGAGTCGTCGGGAGGCGTACGATGCGCGAATGGATCGCTCGACCAGCTGCAGATCGGCTCTCCGGACGCTGCTCCTGGCACCGGCCCTGTTCGCTCTCGGTGCGTGCGGCGGTGGCTCGGGGACTTCCCAGTCGAGCTTCTCCGTTAGCACGGCGACCGGCTTGAGCTACTCGCAGGAGACGACGGTGCAGGGCAAGCAAACCTGCACGACCACGACGGTCCGCGCCGCGCTACCGAACGGGCGATCGGGTGCGAACACGTTGCACTCATGCGGCCCGGCGTCGGTCGGGCACCCGTTGTTGATTCAGGCCAAGAGCAGCCCCGAATCGATCCTCGTCGACGCACCCACAACCTCGTGCGGGTCGGTTCGAGGCGGTCCAACCCACGGTGCACTACACGCGCTGAAGACCCAGTGCAGCACCGACCAGCCGTTGACCCGAGCAACAATCCTTCCGTCGGTCGCGCACATCGTGCTGGTCGGTGTCCCAAAGGTCCCCGTGATCAACTTTCCCCGCCACCCCTGCCGTATCATCTGCGTGACCGCCCTGGCCTGAACTGCGGGGCCGGCAGTCGGCGTCGGAGTCCGGCATTCCAGCTTGGCTCGGACGAAAGTGCAAGGTGCAACGATCAGCCGCCGGCGGAGTCGACTCTGGAGACCACAGTCATTGGTCGCCTGCGTGCAGCGAGGCCGACCCGGCGACGAGCAGCTGAGAGTGGACGACAGGTCGCTCCACTAGAGCATCGAGGAGCTCGTCACCGAAGAGGAGCGACTTCCGTAGCGATAGCGGTCTTGCCGGCCAGAGCATGAGCGGCCACAAGTCGCTCAAGATCGAGCTAGATGCCAGTGGGATCTCTTTCGTCAGCGTCGCCCCGGGCGCCGAGGCCGCCTGGTTCCCGACGACGCATCGATCCGATACGCCGGCGCCGTCGAGAAACTACGAGCAGTAGGCAACGGCGAGACGCGGCCCGGCAACCAGCCGGCGTGGCCTCAGGGTAGGAGGCTGAGGATCCCGACCGACTCGACTGAGAACTGCTGCTTGTCCGGACGGCAGTGGACGACCTTGAATACGAGCAGGCTCGCCGCGGCTCGTTCGCTCGCCATGAGGAAACCCCGAGCCCGTCGCGCGTAGTTCGCGCCCAGCCCATTGTCGGCCTGTGACGCCCTGACCGGCGTCGACACGTGGAGGAGGAAGTTCGCAAGCGAGACGAAGGTCCCGGTCGCCGGGTCCTTGGCACGGAGAACCAACCGCACCTCGATGCTCGCCGGGGCACTCAGCCCAAAAGTGAACCCGTGCTGCAAAGCGGAGGAGATCGTCTGCCCCGGCAGCTGGGTGTCGACCTGGGCCTCGATGCCCGCGCACACCTGCGTGATCGTCGGCGCGTTCGGCGTCGTCGGAATCGGTGCCGGCGTCGTCGTCGTCGGGGGTGTCGTCACGGTCTGCGTCGCTGCCGGAACCTGGACGGTCTCCGACTGACAGGACGACGCAGCCGACAGGTTGTTCGCATCCCCGCTGTAGAACGCGACCCAGTAGTAGACGCCCTGGGCGATCAGGGTGACCGGGCCGGAGACGTATGCGCCATTCCCGTTGACGGTACCGGTCGCCCGGAAGATCGGCGAGCTGCAGGCGGGGTCGTTCGGGCCGTACAGCTCGAAGCGGAGTGTGCCCGTGGGAGCGACCCCGCCGCTCAGCGTCGCGGTGTCAGAGGAGGAACCGCCGATTGCCACCGTCGGCGGAGTACTTGTCGCCAACGCAGGCTGCGCCGGGGAGACCGCAGTCGACTCGTTCGCGTCTGAGCAGGTCCCGCCGACCGGTGCGCCGTTGGCGTCGCCGCTGTAGGACGCCACCCAGCGATACGTGCCGGGAGCGCCGGGGATGAAGGGGTTCGAGGTGACGCTCCGGCTACCGGTCGCCTTCACCGACGTGAAGATCGCCGGACCGGCGCATCTCGGATCCTGCGGACCGAACAGGCTGAAAGTCACAGTGCCCGTCGGACTCGCTCCCCCGCTGAGTGTGGCCGTGTCGGTCAACTGCCCCCCGACGCGGACTCCACCTGAGGCCTGGGTGGTGAGGACAGTAGTCCCCTCACCCGCGGAGCCGACCGCCACCGACTCGCCCGCGGCACCACAAGCCGAGGCCGCCGACGCGTTCCCCGCGTCACCACCGTAGGCAGCCGTGAACCGATACGTGCCCGCGACGGTCGGTGTGAACGGCACCGACGGATAAGTCCCATCACCCGACACCGCGACCGTCGATGTCGAAACCGGAGTCCCGGCACACGACGCGTCACTCGGCCCGAACACCCTGAAAACGATGCTCCCCGTCGGACTCGTCCCACCCGAAAGGACAGCCGAATCCGAAATCACACCGCCCAGGACAACCGACGCCGACGCCGACGTCGTGAGCGCCGGAGTCCCCAGCCCCCCACCCGCCGACGTCACGACCACCGACTCCGTCGGCTGGAGACAAGTCGAGATCTGAATCGCCTGGTTGTTCGAGTCCCCGCTGTAGCTGGCTTGCCACCGGTAGGTACCGGCCACGGTCGGCGTGAAGTTGGGCGACTGATAGCTCCCGCTTCCGGCGTCTACCGTCACGGTCGCGGTGAACACCGGCGTGTCCCCGCAGAACGTGTCTGCTGGACCGCTCAGGCGGAAGGAGATCGTTCCCGTCGGGCTGCGGCCGTTCAGGGTCGCCGTGTCGTGGATCTGGCCGCCGGTCGCGACGGTGGGCGATGCCGTGGTCGAGATGGCGGCGATGAACTTCCCGACGATGACTGCTTCGCTCGGATCCGCGCACGAGGTGGGTCCGGCGGAATTGTTGGCCGCGTCTCCGCTGTAGGACGCGACCCACTGGTAGGTCCCCGCGAGGGCGGTCGTGAAATGTGGAGAGTCGTAATTGCCGGCACCGTTCACCGAGACTGTCGCCGTGAAAGCCGCCGCGCCCGTGCAAGTTGGGTTGTTCGGACCGAACAGGGCGAAGGTGACGGTACCCGTCGGACTCGATCCGCCGGTCAGCGTGGCGTGGTCGAAGACATCGAGGCCGACCGTCGTGCTCGGGGAGGCGATCGACGTGAGCGCCGGCGATCCGAGCGCCTCGGCAGGCCCGGCGAGCACCAGCGAGAGCGATCCCGACGCCAGGAGGGTCCCAAACATTGCGATGACAAGCCTGACCGCCCGCGTGCGAGCGCGGTTAGCCAAACGCGAGCGACCGGTGCGCTGCGATGATGTCACGCCCATCATTTGGCCTCCGCCTCTCTCCCAAGTCCGCTCCATGCCCGCAACCAACCAGACACGCCCGCTCGGGACGATACAGCGAGCTCGGGGCGAATGCTCGCCACACCTCCCGCGAGGTGGAATCGGGCGCGCGCCTGCGCCGCAACCGAGGCAGGTGACCCGACACTCCGACCGCTACTCTCGCCGCACCTCGGCGAACCGCTCGGCATCCGGGGCGCCCACTTCGCGGACCCTAGCCGGCTGATCGCCCGTCGTGTGAATCGGACCTGCCATGTTTCCTCGCGAGAGCCAAGCTCGCGGACGACCTCGGCCATCGGCGTGAGACGATGGAATCAGGCTTTGCCCGGGGCCTGCGCCGGCGGCAGTATTCGCGAGCCGTCGCCAAACTCAGCCCGATCGGGACCCCCGGGGCGATTTTTCGGGATCCGTAGCGGTGCCAGCCACACCGGCGGCCCCGGGCGCAAAGAGCAGCGCCACCGCGGGCTCCATGAAGTAGTCGGTGCCGCCGTCCGGGCGACCCTCGGTAGCGATCGGAAGCACCCGGTCGAGCCGGCGCGAGTAGCGCCCCGGCCACGCCAGGATGCCCGCCACCCCGTGGGCGCCCTTGTCGATCTTCAGGCGAGCCGCGACCTCGTTGCCCGAGAACCGCTTGCCAGGCGAGGTCGCGAGGAGATCGAACAACTCGCTCGCGCCGGGCGCCAGCCGCCCGTAGAGCCACGCGGCCCGGTCGCCGTCCGCGGCCGACCAGGCCTCGAGCGGCCGCTCGTGACCGCCGGGCCCCCCGCGCCGCCCGCGACCGGCGGCGCGGCGGTGGGGTGCTTCGCCCGGCCAGCCCGACTCGGCCGCGAGGAACGACGCAAACCAGGCGTAGAACTCGGCGACGCGCTCCTCGGGAACCGGCACCGTGACCTGCTTGTCGGCCATCAGGCCGACGGCTCGGCGTCAGGGGCCGGGCCCGATGACTCGCTTGCCGGACGCTCGGGCTCGGCGTCGGGGCGTCCGCCGCAGCGGTGTCCCCCCGGTGGCTGCCCGTGACGCGGACCGCCGCGGTCGCGCGGGTCGTGCCGGCCGCGCCGGCCGCCCGGGTGCCCGACGGCGAGGAAGCGGCCGAAGAAGGCGTAGAACTCCGCCAGTCGATCCTCGGGTACGCCAATCGTCACCTGCTTGTCCGGCCCGACCGGTGTCGTGTATTGCTTATGCAAAATTACCTCCGCGACTTGGCTTTACTCATCGAAGGCATCCTAGCATAAGTAAATAAGTAAATATGTGGCTTCGACCCGACCATCCAGTCTCGCGTTGCCCGGCGGTCGCAAGGTCGTGCCGGCTATCTGCGCGCGACCACGACGAGCGTCCTCCCGCTGAAACACCCGGGTCGAGACGATCAAGCGGCCGCGGGGAGACGAAGACCTATGCGGGTGTCGCAACCAACCGGTCAGGACGCGACGTAGCGCCCAAGCCGAGGGCCGATGGCCCGCCGCAGTCAAGCGTCAGTTGGCCGCCAAGCCGGTCGCGAGCGCCCGCTCACGGTAGGCGACACCGCCGGCGGCGAGGGTCATCAGGACGCGGCCGCGGAGCTGACGGCCGGCGAAGCAGCAGTTGTCCGAGCGGCTCTCGTAGCCGGCCTCACCGACCTGCCACTCGGCTGCGAGATCGACGAGGCAGATGTTCGCCTGCTCGCCGACGGCAATCCGTGGGACGGGCAGGCCGAGCACGAGTGCGCCGGCGCTCAGCCGCTCGACGAGCGTTGCCAACTCGAGCTGCCCCGTGATCACCAGCGCGGTGTAGAGCGCGGCGAAGGCCGTCTCGAGCCCGGTCGTACCCATCGCCGCCTCCTCGAAAGGCACGTCCTTGTCCTCTCGGGCGTGGGGGGCGTGGTCGGTCGCGATGCAATCGATGAGACCGCTGCGGACGGCCTTGACCAAGGCGAGACGGTCGCACTCGGTGCGCAGTGGCGGATTCATCTTCAGGCGCGTGTCGAGGCCGCGGACGTCCTCGTCGGTCAAGGTGAGGTGGTGGGGCGAGGCTTCGCAGGTGATCGCCACACCGGCTGCCTTCGCGGCGGCGACCGCGTCGACGGACTCCCGGGCGGAGAGGTGTTGCATGTGGACACGGCCACCCTCGTGGCCGGCGAGCGCAGCGTCGCGGGCGACCATCGTCGACTCGGAAAGCGACGGGATCCCGGCGATTCCGAGCAGCGCCGAGACGGCGCCCTCGTGCATCGCCCCGGCACCGGAGAGCGACGGATCCTCCTCGTGGAGGGCGAGCACGCCGCCGCAGAGACGCTGATACTGGAACGCACGACGCAGCAGGCCGGCCGAGACGACCGGCCGGCCGTCGTCGGTGAAGCCGAGCGCCCCACCCTCGCGGAGCTCGACCATCTCGGTCAGACCCTGACCGCCGAGACCCGGGCTGATCGCAGCCATGAAGCCGACTGGCACTCGAGCGTCTCGACGGGCCGCGTCACGCAGCGAACCGAGCACCGCCGTGCAGTCGACCACAGGATCTGTGTTCGGCATGCCGACGACGGCGCAGTAGCCTCCGGCGGCGGCGGCACGGGTCGCCGTGTGGAGGTCCTCCTTGTGCTCCTGGCCGGGCACTCGGAAATGGACGTGGGGGTCGACGAAGGCGGGAAACACGTGGCGACCGATCCCGTCTACGAGCTCGGCCCCGGCGGGCGCCGGCAACGACCCGACGTCGCCGAACTCGGCGATCACCCCGTCGGTGATCAGCAGGTCCCCCGGCCGATCGACCCCGGTCCGCGGATCGAGCAGGCGAGCGCCCGTGATCAGGATCGAGGCTGGCGTCGCCGGCGCGCTGAACAGCCGCCTCATGCGAGTTGCACCGTCGCGCTTGCCGAACCGGCCCTCGGCGTCTCGCCCGCAGAGCCGCGAGGCCCGGCGAGCAACTCGTAGAGGACCGCCATGCGGACGACGACGCCTGCCTGGACCTGGGCGGTGATCAATGCCTGGGGGGAGTCGACGACGTCGCTCGAGAGCTCGACTCCGCGGTTGACCGGCCCGGGATGCATCAGCACCTGATGGGCGCCGAGGCGGCCGGCGTTGATCTGGTAGCAGGAGACGTACTCGTGGAGCGAGGGGACGTAGTCCTCGCGCATCCGCTCGTTCTGCATCCGCAGGGCGTAGATCACGTCGGCCTCGCCGAGCCCGGCGAGGTCGTAGCGGACCTCGCAGCCGAGCGCCTCGATGCCCGGCGGGATCAGCGTCGGCGGCCCGCAGACCGTGACGCGGGCGCCGAGCTTCGTGAAGGCGAGGATGTTCGATCTGGCGACCCGGGAGTGGAGGACGTCGCCGACGATCCAGATGCTCCTGCCGTCCAGCGGGCCGATCCGCCGGGTCAGGGTGAAGACATCGAGCAGGGCCTGGGTAGGATGCTCGTGGGTGCCGTCGCCGGCGTTGATGACCGAGACGCCGGTCCAGGTCGCGACGAGCGCGGCGGCGCCGACGTGGGGCGAGCGGATCACGAGGGCGTCAGGGTCATACGAGCCGAGCGTGGCGATCGTGTCCTTCAGGGACTCGCCCTTGTCGACCGAGGACCCGGCCGCCGCGAAGTTGAGGACATCGGCCGAGAGCCGCTTGGCCGCGAGCTCGAACGACGACCGGGTCCGGGTCGAGGCTTCGTAGAAGAGGTTGACGACGAGCCGGCCGCGGAGGGCCGGAACCTTCTTGATCTCCCGGTCGGAGACCTCGGCGAACGACGCCGCCCGCTCCATCAGGCGCTCGATTCGGTCGCGGTCGAGCTGCTCGATCGACAGCAGGTTGTTCATCTGCGCTCCTCTCCGGGGATGGCGATGGCGATCTGGTCGATGCCGTCGAGCTCTGCTACGCGGACGTTGACCCGTTCGCTGCGGGCGGTCGGCAGGTTCTTGCCGACGTAGTCGGGCCGGATCGGCAGCTCGCGGTGTCCTCGATCGGCGAGCACGGCGAGCTGGACGCGGGACGGCCGGCCATAGTCGAAGAGCGCTTCGATCGCCGCGCGGACGGTCCGGCCGGTGAAGAGGACGTCGTCGACGACGATGACGGTGCGACCGTCGATCCCGAAGTCGAGGTTCGACGCCTTGACGACCGGCGCCTCCGGGCGGGTGGCGACGTCGTCGCGGTAGAAGGTGATGTCGAGATCGCCGAGCAGGAGGTCCTCGCCCAGGAGCTCGCCGACCAGTCTCTGGAGGCGGTTGGCGAGCGGGGCTCCGCGACGGTGGATCCCGACGAGCACGGGGGCCTCGCCGTCGGCGTTCTTCTCGACGATCTCGTGCGCAATACGGGTGAGCGCGCGACGGACTCCGTCGGCGTCGAGAACGACCTTCTCTGTGCCCATCGGCTCCTTCCTGGTCTCACTGGACCGGGTTAAAGGACATCGCGACTGTAGCAGCGGCCGACGACGGACCACCGGGACTGGGGCGGCCGAACCCCGTCGACGACGCTACCCCGAAAGCGGTGATCAGAGATCGACGCGCTCCCCCATGATCACCGTCCGAGTGTCGGGCAGGCCGAAGTAGTCGACCGGGGGCGGAGCCGTCTGGGCCATCGTGAGGAAGAGCCGCTTGCGCCACCGGTGGAGGCCGGGCGCGGCGGTCGGGACGATCGTGACGTGCGAGAGGAAGTAGGAGACGGTCGCGAGGTCGACATCTCCCTCGAGGAGATCGCGCTCGGCAGCCAGGCGAAGGGTCGCGGGTATATATGGGGCGTCCTGGAAGCCGAAGTGGGCACGGAGCCGGACGATCCCGTCGGTCGGGTCTCCGAGCCCGTCGACGACGAGGCGGTCGGCGTCGGGCACATGGGGAACTCGCTCGGTGACGAGCGAGATGATCACCACGTGTTCGTGGATGACGTGGTTGTGCTCGACGTTCGCGCGCAGGGCCAGTGGGGTCGTCTGGGCGCTTGCGGTCGGGAAGACCGCGGTCCCGGCGACGCGCCTGACGGGCGGCTGGCGGGTCTCGAGGTCCCGGACGAAGTCGAACAGCGGTCCCTCCTGCCTGGACCGGTTCTCCGTGAGGATGTGCTGGCCCCGGTGCCACGTGACGAGGAGCGTGAAGACGACCGCCGCGATCGCGAGGGGTAGCCACCCGCCGTGGACCACCTTGGTGAGGTTGGCGGCGAAGAAGGCGCCCTCGATCGCGAGGAACAGGGCGCCGCCGATGCCGATCATCCAGCCGGGCTTGCGCCAGAGGAAGCGGGCCACGGCGAGGAAGAGGATCGTGTTGAGGATGAATGTGCCGGTCACGGCCACGCCGTAGGCGTTGGCGAGGGCGGCCGACGAGCCGAAGCCGAAGACGAGTCCGACGACGGCGACGAAGAGGGTCCAGTTGATCCCGGGGGCGTAGACCTGTCCGATTTCGTGCTCGGAGGTGTGGCGAATCGACACTCGCGGGAGAAAGCCGAGCTGGACGGCCTGGTTGGTGACGCTGAAGGCGCCGGAGATGACCGACTGGGAGGCGATCACGGTGGCGACGGTGGCGAGAATCACGAGGGGTATCTGGGCCCATCCGGGGGCGAGCATGTAGAAGGGGTTGACGACCGCGGCCGGTGTGTGGAGGATCAAGGCTCCTTGCCCGAGATAGTTGAGGGTCAGGGCCGGGAAGACGGCCAAGAACCAAGCCCGGCTGATCGGACGGCGGCCGAAGTGGCCCATGTCGGCATAGAGCGCCTCGGCGCCCGTCACGGCGAGGACGACCGAGCCGAGCGCGACGAAGGCCACGGCGGCGTGTGCCGAGAAGAACGCGATTCCGTAGGTTGGCGAGAGGGCCCTGAGGATCGTGGGATGCGTCGCGATCTCGACGCCTCCGAGTGTCGCGAGGACGGCGAACCAGACCGCCATGATCGGTCCGAAGAGGTGTCCCATGGCGCCGGTCCCGCGTCGCTGGATCACGAAGAGGCCGGTGATCACGGCGACGGTGATCGGAACGACGAACGACTCGAGGGCAGGTGTTGCGACCTTGAGCCCCTCGACGGCCGAGAGCACCGAGATCGCCGGTGTGATCATGCCGTCGCCGTAGAACAGCGAGGCGCCGAGAACGCCGAGCGTGACGAGCGCCCACTTGGCACGTCGACTGCCGAGCTTGGTGCCCTGGAGGAGCGCCGTGAGGGCCATGATCCCGCCTTCGCCGCCGTTGTCGGCACGCATGATGAAGCTCACATATTTGACGGAGACGATCATCGTGATCGACCAGAAGACGAGCGAGATCACTCCGTAGACATCGACCGTCGTGGCGCCGACGGCGTGATGGTCGGCGGTGAACACCGTCTGCAGCGCGTAGAGCGGGCTCGTGCCGATGTCGCCGAAGACGACTCCGAGGGCGCCGAGGGTGAGCGCCGCGAGCCCGGTGCGAGCGGCCGTCGCGCCGCGGGGGGAACGAGTCGTTCCCGAGTCGTCGTCGTCGGCCGGTGGAGCGCTGGTGTCGGCCACGCCGAGACCCTATTTGGTCCGGGCGGCGCCGTCTGCCGGCCTGGGCGGAGTCCCGCCGGCGCCCTGGGCCGCGGCGAGATCGGACTGGACCAGAGTCCGGAGGGCACGATGTAGCGGGCGAGCGCAACCGCCGACAGCCGCCCCCGGCGTTCTGGGCGCCGGAGGCAGTCCGAGGATCGTGCTGAGGAGGCCGGCGGTGGACGAACGAGGTCGAGCCGTCTCAGCTGGGTCGATCGGAGCTCCCCGGAAGGCCTTCACCCCGGGACCCCGATCCGCCGCGCTGGGCGATCGTTCCCACCTGCTGGCGGCATGATCGCTCGCCGGGAGGCCGACGCGTAGGGCTCTTGCTTGGTAGCGCTGGACGGCATGATCACCATTCGGCTGGTCCGCGGCCGTCTGGGCGTCGGCCGTCTGGGCGTCGGCCGGCGGTGGCCGGGAGCCTGTCCCGCAGGCAGGACTTGCCCGCCCCGTCGAGATCGAGGCGGTGGCGAGCAATGCGGCACCGGGGATCGGGCCGTGGTCGAGCGGGGGGCGCGTCGGACCTCCCGGCAGGCGACCTCGTCGAGCTCGCTCGGATAGCATCCTCGATCGGCCGAGGCCGGCCCGAAGCGCGGGAGAGGCCGAACCGGAACGCTCGTTCGGTTCTTCGCCCCGCGCGGCTCGTGGTCCTCGGTTGAGCAGACACCCAGCGGGTCGACCAGATCGACTTCCGCTTGCCCAGTCGGCGCGGGCGACGGGCCGGGCGAGGGACCGCCGTGCGGGTTCCCTCGTCCAAGCGTCCACTTCTGAGGCCCCGGATTCGGGTCCTATGTCCCAAGGCCGACAGAGAGAACATGTCACCCTCACTCTCCCCCACCAATAGCGGCCGGCCCATCCGCGCCGGGAAATCACGGGTTCCAGTCCGTCGTATGGCCGGCCTTGCGAGCGCTGGCGTCGCCGCCCTGATGCTCGCGACCACAGCGGCCTCAGCCGAGGCCGCTGCCACACCGACGCTGTACACGAACGCGTCGCCGAACACGTCGGTCGGCTTTCAGGTCTTCGACCACACAAACCTCATGGGGGGCTCGGTGCCGACCGGAACCATCAGCTTCAAGCTCTTCGCGCCGGGTGACACGACCTGCGGAACATCGCTGTTCAACGCGACGGTCCCCGTCTCGGGCACCGGCTCAGACAACTCCCCGCGCTTCACCACGCCGGAAGCCGGCACCTACAACTGGATCGCCGCCTACAGCGGCGACGCCAACAACAACCCGGTAGCCACCCCATGCGGAAGCGCGTCGCAATCGGTGATCGTCAACAAGGCCTGGCCCGTCGCGTCGGTCATCCCGACCCAGGTCGGGACGGCGATCCACGGGACGGCAGTCCTCCTCGGGGGCTTCGCACCGCTGACGGGGACAGTAACGTTCACCCTCACCGGGCCGGACGACCAGTTCTGCTCGGGACCCGCGCTCTACACCGAGACGATCCCGGTCGACGGCGCCGGCAGCTACGACTCCGGCTCGTTCACGCCGACCGTCGCAGGCACTTACACGTACAGGATCCGCTACAACGGTGACAGCAACAACTATGGCGTCGGGATCACCAGCTGCCTGACGCAAGGCGACTCGATCACCCTCACACCCAGCCAGCTCACGCCGCCTCCGGTTACGACCCCACCCCCGCCGCCCCCCGTTACGACCCCACCCCCGCCGCCCCCGGTTACACCCCCTCCGCCTCCGCCCCCGCCCCCGCCGCCGGTGACCCCGCCGCCGCCGGTCACGACCAAGGCCACGCCGACGATGTACACGAACGCCTCGTCGAACACTTCAGTCGGCCTCCAGGTCTTCGACCACACGAACCTCATGGGTGGCTCGGCGCCGACGGGAACGATCAGCTTCAAGCTCTTCGCGCCGGGCGACGCAACCTGCCAGACATCAGTGTTCAGCGCAACGGTCCCCGTCTCGGGCACCGGGTCAGACAACTCGCCGCGCTACACGACGCCGGCAGCCGGCACGTACAACTGGATCGCCACCTACAACGGCGACGCCAACAACAACCCGGTGACCAACCCATGCGGAAGCGCCTCGCAGGTAGTGATCATCAACAAGGCCTGGCCCGTCGCGTCAGTCACCCCCAGCCTGGTCGGCACGGCGATCCACGGGACGGCGGTCGTCCAAGGGGGCTTCGGCACCCTCGCCGGAACTGTCACATTCATGGTCACCGGCCCGAACGACCAGTTCTGCTCGGGACCCATCCTATACACCGCGACGATCCCAGTCAGCG
The DNA here is from genome assembly GCA_034664295.1 of Solirubrobacteraceae bacterium. Taxonomy (GTDB): domain Bacteria; phylum Actinomycetota; class Thermoleophilia; order Solirubrobacterales; family Solirubrobacteraceae; genus Palsa-513. The sequence goes on from JAXDHV010000081.1 coordinate 13,691, forward strand.
GCGCCGGCGGCTACGACTCCGGCGCGTACACGCCAACGGCCGGGGGCACGTATACCTACCGGATCCGCTACAACGGCGACAGCAACAACTACGGCGTCGGGACCGGCTGCCTGACACAAGGCGACTCGATCACCGTCACACCGGGCCAGCTCGGCCTCGTCTGATCAGGCCGCTGCCCGCAGTCCTGCCGGCGCCCCCTGGGCGCCGGCAGAGCCAGTTAATCAACGCCCCTCCTTCACGGTGACTTCTGGGTCATCGGAGGACCAAACCCATGAGTCGTCCGTCCGTCCAGGGTTGGAGTCCGCAGCTCGGGTTCTCCCGTCGCAATACCGAACCAGGAGGCATGACACCCTCGTCGACAATCGGCACGCTCCGGGCCCGAGCCGCCCGGAGACCTGGAACTCCGATCAGCCGTCGGCTGGTCAGCGTTGCGAGCATCGGCACGATCGCGCTGGCACTCGGGGCGACACCCGCCGCGGCCGTGGCCAAGGCCACACCGGGCCTCGCCACCAATGCGTCGCCCAACACGTCGGTCGGCCTCCAGATCTTCGATCATACGAACCTCATGGGTGGGTCAGCACCGACCGGAACGATCAGCTTCAAGCTCTTCGCGCCCGGAGACGCGACCTGCCAGACGCCGGTCTTCAACGCGACGGTCCCCGTCTCGGGCACTGGCTCGGACAACTCGCCGACCTACACCACGCCGGCAGCCGGCACCTACGACTGGATCGCCACCTATAACGGCGACGTCAACAACAACCCGGTGGGCACCCCGTGCGGCAGTGCCTCGCAGATGGTGATCGTCGGCAAGGTCTCGCCCGTCGCATCGGTCACCCCGACCTTGGTCGGGACGGCGATCCACGGGACGGCGGTCCTCCAAGGGGGCTTCGCACCCCTCTCCGGAACGCTGACCTTCACACTCACCGGCCCGAACGACCAGTTCTGCTCGGGACCGGCGCTCTACAGCCAGACGGTGCCGATCAACGGGGCCGGCAGCTATGCCTCCGGCTCGTACACGCCCACCCTCGCCGGCACATACACGTACCGGATCCGCTACAACGGTGACAACAACAACTACGGTGTCGGGATCACCGGCTGCCTGACCCAAGGCGACTCGATCACGCTCAGCCAGAGCCAGCTCGCGACGCCCGGCAGCCCGCCTCCACCCTCGAGCCCCGCTCCGCCCTCGAGCCCCGCTCCGCCCATCAACCCCGCCCCGCCCACCAACCCCGCCCCGCCCACCAACCCGGCTGCGCCCTCGAACCCCGCTCCGCCCTCGAACCCCGCCCCACCCTCGAACCCCGCCCCGCCCACCAACCCCGCCCCGCCGGTGACCCCCGGGCAGGCCTCCGGGCAGACGGAGCCGACCCGCGCGCGACCGGCCTCCGCGACGCCGGTGCTCGGCGTCCCCAGGGGGTGCGTTCGAGGAGTGTTCAAGGTCTACGTGACCGGCCGACACATCACCGGTGTGACCTACTATCTCGGCACCAAGCGGCTGACGCGGGTCATTCGGGCCGACGGTCGGAACCGCTTCGTCGGGATGGTCGACCCGCGGGGAATGCGCAGGCGCAGTGCCCATCGTTTGACGGCGAGGGTTGCGACGCAGAGCGGCACGCGTGTCGTCCACAGGGCGTTCACGATCTGCGGCTGACCTCCGGCCGAGACGCTCGTGCTCACGACGACGGCACTTGCTGTTGTGAGCTGTCTGGATTGACGTGTCAGGAACACTGGCACTGAAGCCCGGAAGGTAGATTCTCCATCTTCAGACCCCGACTGCGCGACGGGGCCTTCGTATCGGCGGGACGGGAAGGTCGTGTCGAGCAGCCTGACGATCTACGACCAGACGTTCGACGGTGGGTGCGACACGACGGGGGCGCCCTCGTGAGGATCGGGTCGGTGGACGCCGCGGCCATCCGGCTGTTCGCGGTCCTCCAGCCCGGCGGGGGTGGCGTCGGTCGAGCGAGCGGCGGAGAGCAGGGTCCTCAGACGTCGCGCTCGGCGCCCGCGCGCGCCGGCCCGTCAGGCTCGAGCTCATCGTCGTGCCGGTCGTGCTGGAGCGGGTCGGTCGGCTCGCCGAGCGGGTCGAGGCGGTTGGCGTGCGCGTCGAGGGGGTCAGACAGCCTGGCGAGCACCTTGGTGATCTCACGCATCGCGTCGATCAGGTCCTCACGATCGGCCTTGCGCTCGATCGAGATCCGGAGGGCGGCGATCTCGCGGGCGAGGAACTCCGACTCGGCCAGCTGCCGGGCGTTGGTGTCACGGTCGCGTTCGATCTCGACGCGGTCGCGGTCGGCCTGTCGGTTCTGGGCGAGGAGGATCAGCGGAGCCGCGTAGGCGGCCTGGGTCGAGAAGACGAGGTTCAAGAGGATGAACGGGTACTTGTCCCAGCGGAATTTCAGGGCGACGAGGTTCAGCAGGATCCAGACGACGACGATGCCCGACTGGATCGCCAGGTACCGGCCTGTGCCGAGATAGCGGGCCATGCCCTCGGCGAACCGGCCGAAGGCGTCCGGATCGTAGGAGGGTCCGCCGGTGGACCCGCGCGGCTTGCTGAGGTCGTCTTTCCTGGCCATCAGGCCCTCGCCTATGTCCTGCTGCCGGCGATCCGCCAACCGGCCGGGAGCACACGGTCGAGCACGTCGTCAATCGTCACCGCCCCGAGCAGGCGGCCGGAATCGTCGACGACCGGGAGGGCGACGACGTCGTAGGCAGCAAGCCGGTGGGCGACCATCTGATCGCTCGTCTCGGGCGTCACGGGCTCGGGTGCGTCGTCGACGCATCGGCCGACTGCCTTCGATGGGGCCTCCCGCAGGAGACGCTGAAAGTGGGCCACGCCGAGGAAGCGGCCGGTCGGCGTCTCGGTCGGAGCGAGGCAGACGAAGACCTGCGCAGCGAGCGGGGGTCGGAGATCGGGATCGCGGATCCGGGCCAGCGCCTCGGCGACGGTGGCGGTCGGCTCGAGCACGATCGGCTCGGGCGTCATCAGTCCGCCGGCCGTGTCCGGCTGGAAGCTCAGCAGACGGCGGACGGGCGCTGCCTCGTCGGGATCCATCGCGTTGAGCAACTCGAGCCGGCGCTCGGCGGTGAACTCGCCGAGCAGGTCTGCCGCGTCGTCGGCCTCCATCTCGTCGAGCACGCGGGCGGTTCGCTCGAGATCGAGGTTCTCGACGATGCGAACCTGCTCCTCCTCGGAGAGCTCCTCGAGGAGATCGGCCAGGCGCTCGTCCTCGAGCGCGTCGGCGAGGACGCGGCGGCGCGATAGCGGGAGCTTGCGGATCGCCTCGGCCATCTCCACCGGGTGGAGGTGTCCGATCTCGGCTGCCTGCCGGGCTCCGGCCCGCTCGTCGCGGAGGACTTCGCGGGCCTCCTCCCAGCCGATGATCACAGGCGGCTTGCGGCGGCTCGGGAGCCCTCCGCCGGAGAGGGCGACCGTCGCGAGCTCCCATTCGTGGGCCTCGAGCGCCGGGGCGATCGCGGCGTCGATGATCCGCGACCCCCGCAGCCGGCGGCCGAAGAGCTCGCCGACGACGAGCTGCTCGCCGGGACGGAGCTGGAACTGGCGGAGGTTGATCGCGCCGCGCCGTAGCCGAACGCCCTCGGTCTCGATCTCGCCGATCCGACCGGCTCCGATGAAGACGTGACGCTTCTGGACCCGGACGACGAATCCGTTGACCCCGGGCGGGCCGCTCCCGGCCCCGCCGGTGAGCACGACATCGGCGACCTGGCCGATCTGCGCGCCGTCGGCGCCGACCAGCGGGAGGCGAACCAGTCGGGATACGTAGATCAGACGGTCAGCCATCCGACCATTGTGCCGATCCGGCGGAGCCGAAAGCTCCGAGCGTGTCGGCTTCGTTGGTGATCAGTCCATCCACGCCGAGACCGGCGAGCCGCCGAGCCTCCGAGGGACGGTCGACCGTCCAGGCGAGGAGCCGGCCGCCGGCCTTGTGAACTGCGCAGACGAGGCTGGGCCCGATGAAGCGGCGCTCGACGCAGACGGCGTCGCACCGGCCGGTCGCCAAGCCTTCGACGACGGCTCGCTCGAGGCGCCGACCCGCCCGCGGCGTGACCAGGCCGATCGGTCCCGCCGGCGCCCGAGGGGCGTTCTCGGGATCCCGGCGATGCGCCGGCCAGCGCTCGGTCGGTAGGGTCCAGGCGCGAGTCACCCCGGCGGACAAGCCAGCCTGTCCGACCGCTGCGAGCTCGCCGCATACGATCGTCCGACCGGCGAGCCCAGTCGCCGCGAGTGCCGCGCCGAGCGGCCGCGCCGCACCGTCGCCCTTGATGTCGGCCAGCAGACCGCGGCCGGAGGGCCCGATCGCAGCGAGCGCGTCGTCGAGCGTCAGCTGCCCCGGAAGCGACGCGTCCTCCCGATCGTGGGCGATCACGAGGCGCCCGGAGATCAGGAAGACGTCGAGCTCGACCCGGTCCGCACGGCCGCTCAGTGCCCGAGCGAGCGATTGCGCCGACGCGGGCCGGCGACGACCGCCCGAGGCTGCACGGTGGGCGATGATCTCCACGACCCAAGCATCCTCGACCGGCGGGCTGCGGGGCCGGCCGACCCGCCCAGGCGCCGTATCATTGCCCTGGATGGGGACACCCGGCGCGAGGCCCGAGAAGCCGTGAGACATCAGCTCCGTCCGCTGTTCGACAGGGTCGTGATCAAGGAGCTCGAGCCGGACCGCTTCCGCCGCTCGGGGATCGTCGTCCCCGCCGGCACGCACGAGCCACCGCCCCAGCATGGGATCGTCCTCGCAATCGGTCCGGGCATCGACTGGTGGGCGTCGGCCGGCCTGGAGATGCCGGTCCGCCCGGGAGACCATGTCGTCTTCCCGGCGTCGGCCGGTACGTGGGTCGAGGTCGACGAGGAGCGGCTGCTCGTCTGTGGGGTGGCCGAGCTGCTCGGTGTCCTCCTGCGCGACGAGACCTGCCCCCAGTGCTCGGGGAGCGAGCTCTCGCCGGGTGAGACGTGTCCGGCCTGCGGTCGCAGCGGGGCCGCAGCGTAGCCAACGATCGGGCGGGTCAGACGCGGTGGGAGAGGAGGATCCGCTGAACGCTTGCCATCATGTCGCCGGGCACGCCCCCGGGGCTGATCAGCCGCTCGAGGGCGAGGCCGTTGGACACGGCTAGCGTCATCACGGCCCACGCCTCAGGGTTCAGCGGGCCGTCGACGGGAGCGAGCTCGGCCAAGGTCGCCCGGAGGTGGAGGTGACGCTCGGAGATCGCCCGGAGCAGGTCGTCGTCGCGCGCGGCGTGGGTCAGGAACTCGATCGAGAGGACGAGGAACCGGCCGTTGCGGTCGTCGACCGGTTGGCGACCGAGGGCATCGAGACGGGCGTCTTCGGTCTCGTGCTCCGAGAGGAGCACCCGGATCTCGCGGATCCGCTGTTCGACGATCTCGTCGTACATCGCGAGGAAGAGGCCGGCCTTGCTCTGGTAGGCAGAATAGACCGCGCCCTTCGTGTAACCGGCCTCCTCTGCGATGTCGTCGAGACGGGCGCCGTGGTAGCCGTCGGCGAAGAACCGTCGTTCGGCGACTTCGAGCAGGTCGCGCCGGGTCGCCGCGGCCCGCTCGGCGCGGGTCAGGCGCGTGGCCACGCCGCCTCCGCGTATAGATCCGCCGCCCGCGTCGCGGCCTCGCCAGGGGGAGGCCGATGGCCCCGGAGTGGGGCCAGCGCGTCCGCGGGGATGACCGCCGCGAGGTGACCGGCATACCCGGGCGCGACGCGCCGAGCGAACGCCGCGGCCGGCCGGTCGGTGATGTAGGGAGCGAGGTCGTCCGACAGGAGAAGACCCGAGATGTTCGGGGCGATCTGGAAGTCCGCTGCGTTGAGCTCCGGCCCGTCGAGCAGGCCCTGGGCGATCCACGCGTCGATCTGGTCGAGGCGCTCGCCGAGCAGCTCGAGGTCCTCGCGAGCGGCATCGTCCGAGGCCCTGTGGGCGCCGGTCGCCAGGCGGACGATCAGCGGTCGTCCGATCCGCAGGGCGATCCTCATCGGAAGGCTGCGACGGGGCGTCATGAAGCTCGTGAACGCGTTCTTGTCGAGGCGAGCGGCGAAATAGAAGATCCGGCGGGTCGCATTCTGGAACTCCTCTCCCCACCGCTCGGCGTCCTGGATCTCCCTCCGCCGGGCCGGGTCGGCCGGAAACAGCGGACGGTCAGGGACGATCTCGTCGAGGTAGCGCGCGATCCAACGAGTGCCCTGGACCCGGCGGCCGTCGAACTTGATCGCCGGAACGCTCATCGTCTCGAACCCGAGCCCCAGCATGATGAAGGCGTGGGCGCCGGGCATCAGCTTGATCTCCTTGTAGTCGATGCCCTTGTGCTCGAGCATCAGCCGGCCCGTCATCACCGAATTCGACCCGGGGAACATGTAGAGCTTGAGTTTGCCTGACAAGACGGCCCCTTCCGGTTGCGCGCCGGGCCTCCGCGAGCCCCGGCAGCCGATCGATCAATACCGTCGGTATCTTGATACTTTCGGTATGCGAAGTCAAGGAAGGGGAGGTAAGAACAACGCGAACGGCGACGCTCACCGGACATGCGCGGCACGAACGACATCCAGGGCGCCAACAGCAACGTGCAGGGCCCGAACGTCAACCCTCGCGACCCGGCCGAGCACGCGGGCGAGGGGGATCCGCTCTGGATGTGGGGTCTCGTCCCCTGGTGGCTCGGCTTCACGCTGACCGTCATGCTGATCGCCAACCACCAGTTCCCGGCCAGCGGTGGTCTCGCCCTCGCCGGCGAGCTCGCGCTTGCGTGCGGCCTGGTGATCTCCGGAGCGTGCATGATCACCGCGCTGATTCGTCGGTCACGTCACTCATAGAGCAATAGAGCACCGGTCCACTCATAGAGCACGGGCACCGGGCAGCCGCCGGGCGTTCGCCTCGTCCCCGACCCGCCCCCTGCCCCTCGTCTCCGACCGGCCCCCTGCCCCTCGTCTCCGACCGGCCCCCTCCCCCCTCGTCCCCCGCCGGCCACCTCGTCACGGCTCGTCACGAACCGGCGGCTACCCGTCGCGGCGGACCTCCAGGCGACCGCCTTCGACGCGAGCCTGCCAGACCGGCTGGCTGACGGTCGCCGGCCCGCGGACGGCCCGACCGTCGTCGAGGCGGAAGGAGCTCTGGTGCCAGGGACACTTGAGACAACCGTCGACGAGCTCGCCCTCGTCGAGCGGGCCACCGGCGTGGACGCAGGTGGCCGAGAGCGCGAATAGGCGGCCACCAGTGCTGACGACGACGACCGGCGTTCCGGCCGCATCGACGCGCAGCGGAGCTGAGTCCTCGAGGCTCCCCGCGTCGCCGACGTCAGTCCAATCGGCGGGCGGGTGCTCAAAGGCGGTGTGGCTGACGCCGACGCCCTGCGCGAAGACGAGATGCCCGCCGAGATACCCGGCCGCCCCCGCCACGCCGAGTCCAGCCATGCTCAGTGCGGCGCCGCGGGTGCGGTGGCCACGCCGACGAGCAGCGTAGGAGGCGGCCTGGAGGACGAGCCCGGCGACGTTGCCAACCGCGTGCACCAACCCGATCCGCATCTCGGACCCGTAGCTCTCCGACCAGTCCGACAGGCCGCTCGCGGCGGTGGGCACAGCCGAGAGGATCCCGAAGCCAGTCAGGAGACGGGCAGCGTCGGCTCCCCGACGGCCGCCGAGGAGGTCAACCACGGGAACGCTGACCCAGGCGCCGATCGTGACATCCGTCAGCAGGGGGTGCAGCTGGTGCCCAAGCCACGTCCCGCTCAACGCGTTCTTGACCGCATCCGGCCGGGTAGCGCTGCCGACGAGCTTCGCCAGCGGCGCGGTGAACCGGTCGAGCTGATCGGCCGCCGCGATCTGATCCACCAGGCGCGAGATCGTCTGCGGTGGAGTTGCCATTCCAGCTCCTTTGTCGGGGACCGACGGGGTCTGGGGCATTGGTGTCAGACGAGCCCTGATTCTTACGCGCACAAGTTGAACGCCCGAACGCGCGAACAGACCCGCGCCAGACCCGCGGCCTTGCCGGACGTGACGCACAGACCCGCGGCCACAGACGTGCGAACAGACCCGAGGCCGCGGGCCTACGAGCAGACCGGCGGCGCGTGGCCGCGAGCGGCGTGTCGCAAAGCGACGTGTCGGAGTCCGCGGGCCAGCGGGCGTGGGACCGCATCGGTCCCCAGGCCGCCGCGTCGACGCGTGGCGTAAGAAATTGCGCCACCGCGACGCTCATCGGACTGGCGGCAGGAGAGACCGACGGGGGAGCGACGGCCTGACCTCCCGGCGCAGCTCGCCGCGCTCGCCGCCTCAGATGACGCGCCCGGGAGCGTCCACTCGCCTCCGGCCGGTGCCTTCACGAGGAGAGGAGATTCAGGATGGCAGCAGCCCAGGAGAGCCGCCCGGCCGACGACCACGACGAGGCGGGGGATCGAGATGAACCGACGGCCTTGAGCGCGATTCGCCTCCCGGCGGTCGCCGAGTTGCATCGGCACGGCGGTTCCGGGAACGACGGCGCGTCGGATCACCCAGTCGACCGGTCGGCGAATCAGACACCGGCGATCGACCGGCATGGAGCCGAACAGGCGATCCGGGATCTGCTCGTAGCGCTCGGGCGCGACGTTCGCGAGCCCGGACTGCGAGAGACGCCGCGCCGGGTGGCCGCCGCCTACGCCGAACTGCTCACGCACGGACCCGTGTCGATGACGACGTTCCCCAACGACGCCGGCTATGACGAGCTCGTCGTCGTGCGCGACATCCCGTTTCACTCGCTGTGCATGCATCACCTGCTGCCGTTCCAGGGAGTCGCCCACGTCGCCTACCTGCCGGACCGACGGATCGTCGGCCTCTCGAAGCTCGCCCGGGTCGTCGATCTGTTCGCCCGGGAGCTACAGCTCCAGGAGCGCCTGACGATGCAGGTCGCCAACTGCATCCAGGAGCACCTTGCGCCGAAGGGCGTCGGCGTGATGATCGAGGCTGAGCATCTCTGCATGTCTCTGCGAGGGGTGCAGAAGGCCGGCTCGCGGACAACGACCTCGGCACTCCTCGGATCGCTGCGCGACGACCCCCGAACCCGCAACGAGTTCCTCTCCCTCGTCCGGTGACCGGCGATCGGCGATCGGCGATCGGCGAGACGGCTCACAGCGTGAGCGAACAGCTGAAGATCGGTGAGCCACCTGGACACCTCGCCGAACCGGCCGTCCGATCGGGCTGCTCGGGCGCGAGACGGTCGGGTCGCATCCGTCCGCCGAGAGCTTCAGGCCGGGTCTGCCCGCTGGCGGACGGATCGGACCGCGGTAAGGTTCCGGCGGTGCCTCCAGAGTCCGCGGCAAAGCCGGCGGTCAAGTCCCTCGACCCCGACTCGCGACGCTGGCTCGAGGATCTCCGCCGGATCGGTCACACCCGCGACGAGGCAATCGTTCGGCTCCACGCCCTGCTCCTCCGGGCCGCTCGCTTCGAAGTCTCCAGGCGGCGACGGATGAACACCGACCTGGCGCGCGGCGACTTCGAGGATCTCGCCCAGCAGAGCGCCGACGACGCCCTCGTTGCGGTGCTCGCGAAGCTCGACGACTTCCGCGGCGAGAGCCGATTCACGACGTGGGTCTACAAGTTCGCGCTCTACGAGACGGCCGTCCAGATCAGGCGGCGCGCATGGCAGGAGAGAGAGCAGTCGATCGACCCCGAGGCATGGGAGCAGATCGCCTGCCGTCGACTCACGCCCGACGATCAGGCTGCCGAGGGCGAGCTGCTCGCTGCCCTGCGCCTGGCGATCGGTGAGGACCTCAGCCCTCATCAGCGGGAGATCCTCGTCGCGATCACGCTCAACGGGGTGCCGATCGACGTCCTGGCCGAGCGGCTCGAGACGACACGCGGCGCCCTCTACAAGACCCTCCATGACGCTCGGAAGAAGCTCCGCCGCAGGCTTGCCGCAGAGGGCTTCGACATCTCAGAGATCGGAGCCCAGCCGACATGACCGAGTCGATCCGACGTCGAGCACTGCTCGACGCCCTGCTCGGACCCGGCGAGAGCGAGGTCACCTGCGAGGAGTGCTTCGACCTGCTCGACCGCTACGTCGATCTCGCCGACGCCGCCGATGACGACGCCGACCGGGCCGTCCCCGGGATGCTCGCCCACCTGGCGGGCTGTCCGGCTTGCCGTGAAGATCATGAGAGCCTCCGCGACCTCGTCCGGGCCGACGCCGAACTGGGCACGAACAGCATCGACTGACGCGCAGGCGCCACCGGCCCGGCCGAGTAAGAAGCATGCCCCGGCCGACGCCAACGCCCTACCCCCACCTCGACGGGTGGGCACCGGAACCTACGAACGAAGCATGAGAGGGCCCCGGAGGGCCTGGATTCGACGCGGAGCGGTTCGTCCGGCGCATTGCGCACGACCTCGACGATCGGTTGCATTTTGCCTAGCAGACAGTGATCTATTACCGTAGGCTTGCGTATTGGGAAGACGGTAAGGCGGTCATCGCGACGGTCGCGGCAGGGTCTGGAGCAGCCGCGTCCGCTCGTTGTGATCCAAATGCGTTGGGTTCCGAGAACAAACGGAGGTGAGCAGGAATGGGCGGAGTTACAGAAGGGAAGGGCATCGGCGCATTGGCGGCCATGGTGATCGGGGTCGCGTACGCCGTCGGTGGCGTGATCGGCTTCGCGGTCACGGGCTTCAGCGGCGTCACGAATTCGGTGGGCAACAAACTGTTGTTCTTGTCACTCAATCCGTTCCAGGACTTCATCCATCTCGCGATCGGCGCGCTTCTTCTGTACGCGGGCATGAAGTGGTCCGCAGCTGCGGTCGAGGGCGTTCTGCTCGGCGTCGGCGGCATCTACGTGGTTGCCGCCATCACGGGCTTCATCTACGCGCACATCCCGGTGATCACGATCACAACGGCCGGCAACTCGGACAACTACCTTCACGCGATCACGGGTGCAACGGCGATCGTGGCGGCGCTCCTTTCGATGTCCGCCACCAACCGGCAGGCCCGCTCGGCCTACTAGAGCAGCAGGCAGGAGCAGGGACCGCGGTCGCTCCGTGTGGCCGCCGGTCCCCGCGCCGGTCCCCGCGGTCGCTGAGTTCGACGACGGCCGCGGGCGACCAGCGGAGTGGCAGGGCCGATGGCGCTTAGCCTGTTCGAGCTCGTCGCCGATCCCGTCCGGCTGGCGATCATCCGTGAGCTGTCGGGCAACGCGAGCGTCCCGCTCGCCGAGATCGCCGAGCACGCCGGGCTTCACGCGAACACCGTCCGGACCCACATGGGCGAGCTCGAGGCCTCGGGCGCGGTCGAGCGAGAGCACGGGACGTCCGACGGGCCCGGCCGGCCGCAGGTGCGCTACAGGCTTCGCGCAGGTTGGCGCCTGCCGAGCAGCGACCACCACGGCCTGAGCGAGCTCCTCGCTGCGATGATCGTCCGTCTCGACCCGTCCGTCGAGACGATCCAGGAGCTCGGCCGCCACTGGGGGCGCTATCTCAGCGGACGGCCGGGAGGCGATCCGGTCAAGTCACTGCCGCGGCTCCTCGAGCGGATGGGCTTCGACGCGGAGGTCGAGGGCCTCGAAATCCGATTGCGATCGTGTCCGTGCCCGGTCATCTCACCCGAGCACCCCGAGCTGATCTGCGCTCTGGCCGGAGCCGCGATCGACGGGATCGCCGAGACGAGCCCGCGCCGCCTGAGGGTCAGCTCCTCGACGCACGACCCGCAGCGAAGGGCGTGCACGATCCGGCTGGCCCCGAGATCCGCCCTGGGCTCCCTCGGCTCCCCGGGCTGAGCGCGCCCCCCGCCGGCTCAGGAGATCGCCAGGGCCGTGCGCCCTGCACCGGCGTCGCGACGGAGCTGGCGCAGTGCCGTCGCGAGACGGCGAACGCCCTCGTCGAGCTCGGCCGGACCGAGCAGGGAGAACGACAGGCGCAGCTGCCCGCGAAGCGCCTCCTCGGGGACCATCGCCCGGCCGGGCGTGAAGGTCACGCCGCAGCGGAGGGCCTCTCGCAGGAGAAGCTGCTCGTCGGTCGGACGATCCAGCGTCACCCAGACGTGGTGGCCACCGAGCGGGAAGGAGTAGGTCGCCTCTCCGGCTAGCCGGCGGTCGATGCTCTCGAGGAGGACGTCGCGTCGCTCGCGATAGACGGGGATCGTCCGCTCGAGCATCTCCTCGTAGCCGCCGCCGGCCAGGTAGCGGGCCGCGAGGTGCTGGATCAGGCTGGACGTGTGGAAGTCGCTGCCGAGCTTGAGATCGATCAGCCGGCTGCGGATCGGTCCGTCGGCGGCTACCCAGCCGAGACGAAGGCCGCCGCCCATCGTCTTCGAGAGCGAGTCGACGTGGATCACGTGGCTCGGCGCCAGGTGGCGGAGCCGCCGGCGTTCTGCTCCCTCGAAGCGGACGCCGGCATAGACGCAGTCGTCGAGGACGAAGAACGACCGCTCGCGGGCGAGCTCGACGAGACGGGCCGACCGCGACGCCGAAAGGTCGCGGCCGGTCGGGTTCTGGCAGGACGACTGGAGCACGCAGAGCTTGATCTCGTGACGGGCGAGCACCCGCTCGAGCGCGTCGACATCGAGCCCGTCCGCGTCGACCGGAATCCCGATCAAGCGGGCACCGGTCGCCTGGAGAGAGCTGAGCGTCCCCGCGAAGGTCGGTGCCTCGACGGCCACGACATCGCCGGGACGGAGCACCGCCCGCGCGACGAGGTCGATCGCCTGTCGGGCGCCCGACGTGATCACGATCTCGTCGGCCTCGTGGGCAAACCCCTGGCGGGCGCCGCGGGCGGCGACCTCCCGGCGAAGCGCCGGGAGGCCTTCGGGATCGAGGTACGAGAGGGCCTCGGTCCCTTCCTCCGCGAAGACTTCCGCCGCGATCCTCGCGAGGTCGTCGACCGGCAGCAGCGCCGGATCGGGCCATCCGGTCGCGAGCGAGATCATCTCGGCCTCGCGCGGCATGCGGAAGCTCATCGCGATCGCGTCGTTGGCGTATGACGCGCGCCGCTCCGGGAGGACAGCCGCCTGCCAGTCGGACGAGTCGCTCGTCGACGGGCCGGGTAGCAGCCGCCGAACGAAGGTCCCCCGCCCGACTGCGGCGGTGACGTAGCCGAGCTCGGCCAGGCGGCGATACGCGCGAACGGCTGTCAGGTGGTTGACCCCAGCACGCTCGGCGAGCCCGCGGGTCGGCTCGAGTCGCGACTCGCCCGGGAGCGCTCCGCTGTCGATCTCCGCGCGGATCAGGTCGACGAGCTGCTGGGTCAACGACCCCGGCGCATACCGATCGAAGCGCGACAAATCGACATTGTGTGACCTTGACGCGGCCATTCAGTGCTTCAAGATCGCAAGCATGGCTTTGATTGTACGACCAGCCCACACAAAGAGCCAGTTCAATGTGGCGACATACCGTCGGAGGCTTCCACGGCTCGGCTACGCTCCGGTCGAGCTGCGCAACCTCCCGGAGGGGCTGGCGGTGACGATTCGGCGCGCCGGACCCCACGACGATCCGGCGATCGCGCATCTCGCTGAGATCGACGAGGCGCCCGTCCCGGAAGGCGAGCTCCTCGTCGCCGAGGTTGCCGGCGAGTTGTGGGCAGCGGTCTCGGTCGCTCGCGACCAGGGCATCTCGGATCCGTTCAGGCCGAGCGGCGAGCTCCTCCGCGCGCTGGCCGAACGGGCCGGCCGCCGCCCCACGGCACCGGTCGAGGACCGCGCGCGCGTGCCGTCTCGATGCCCGGCCGGTACCCGGCCACTTCAGGACGAACGCAGCCATCCCCCGCTGGTGCGCGCCCGCGCCTCGGCCGACCCGCGTGTCAGCCGCAATGCCCCAGCCGGCCGATGTCCCCGCTGGGGCGCCTCAGCCGACCAAGGTGCCCGACTGGGCACCTCAGCCGATCCGGCAGCCGATCCGGACGTCGGCGTCAGGCGCCAGCAGCACAACGCCGCGATCGGCGTCGAGCGCCCCGAGCACGAGCACCTCAGAGACGAACGGACCGATCTGCCGGGGTGCGAGGTTGACGACGGCGACGACCAGCCGGCCGTCCAAATCGGCGCGGTCGTAGTGGACGATCTGAGCCGAAGAGCGCCGGGTGCCGAGCTCGGGACCGAAGTCGATCGTCAGCTTCCAGGCGGGCTTGCGGGCCTCGGGGAACGCGTCGACGGCGATCACCCGACCGACCCGCATGTCGACCCCGGCGAAGTCGTCGAACTCGATCACAGCCACCCGAATATAGCCGGCACCACCGTCCTGGCCTCGCCGGCGAAGACCAGGAAACCGATGCCCGCGGCATTTCTCGCCTGGCTCGCCCTGGGCACCGTCTACGTCGTCTGGGGCTCGACCTATCTGGCTATTCGCGTGATGGTGAGAACCGTCCCGCCGCTGCTCGGTGCCGGCGTCCGCTTCCTCGTCGCCGGTCTCCTGCTGTACGGCTGGATCTGGCTGCGCCGGCGCCGGGGCCGGGGTCGGGGTCGGGGTCGGGGTCGGGGTCGGGGTCTAGACCCGGCTATCACCGGGCAGGCGAGGGCCCACAGGCGCGACCGGACCACCGGCACGGGCGGCGCCCCAAGGCCCGGCGGGCTCCGCGTCAGTCGACGGGAGGCCGCCGGAGCCGCCCTGGTCGGGGTGCTCTTGACGTTCGGCGGGAACGGCCTGGTCACGCTGGCCGAACGGCATATCGCCTCGAGCCTCGCGGCCCTCCTGATCGCCTCGGAGCCGTTCGTGATCGTCCTGCTCGGAGCGGTGATCGGCGAGCGGGTCAGCCGGGGCACGCTGGCCGGGGTGACCGTGGGCTTCGCCGGAGTCACGATCCTCGTCCTCCCGGGGGCGAGCGCCGGAGGAAGCGGGTTGGTCGGCGCGCTCCTCGTGCTGGGCGCGTCTGTCTCGTGGGGAGTCGGCTCGATCTCCAGCACGCGGGTCCGCCTCCCGCCCGACCTCGGCGTCTCGACCAGCCTCCAGATGATCTTCGGAGGAGGCGTGATGCTCGTCGTCGGGTTGATCGGCGGCGAGGCGAGTCGACTCGACGCGTCCGGCTTCTCGACGGAGTCGATCGTCGCCTTCGGCTACCTGGTCGTGTTCGGGTCGATCGTCGCCTTCTCGGCGTACACATGGCTCCTCCAGCACGTCCAGATCTCCCGGGTGTCGACCTATGCGTACGTCAACCCGATGATCGCCGTTCTGCTCGGATGGATCGTGCTCGGCGAGTCGATCAGCCTGACGACGCTGATCGGGGCGAGCGTCATCGTCGGGTCGGTTGCCTTCACGATCCGGTCGACGAGACCGGCGGGCACGCCCGAAGGGAGGGGTGCACCGGACCGTTCGATGGTTGCCACAGCCCGCCGTCGGGTCTAGGATCGCCTCAATCGGCCGATCGAAGTCCGTGCGGCCGCAAAAACGAGGAGCTTGGGTTGCGTACGAGACTAGGCATAGTCGGCCTGCTCGTGGTGGCGACGACTGGCATCGCCGCCTGCGGGAGCAGCAGCAACAGTGGGAGCAGCAGCAACACGGTCGACGTCTACTCGAGCCTGCCGCTGCAGGGCGCGTCGAGCGCGCAGACAACGCCGATGGTCAACGGCATCAAGCTGGCGCTCGCCCAGGCCAACAACAAGGCGGGGACCTTCACCGTCAACTACCAGTCACTCGACGACTCGACCGCCCAGGCCGCCAAGTGGGACCCGGTACCGGTGGGTGCAAATGCGCGCAAGGCGGCCCAGGACAGCAAGGCCGTCTACTACATCGGGGAGTTCAACTCCGGGGCGAGCAAGCTCGCGATCCCGATCCTCAGTCAGGCGGGGGTCGCCGAGGTCAGCCCGGCCAACACCTACGTCGGACTGACGACCAGCGAGCCGGGCAGCGCGCCGGGCGAGCCGCAGAGCTACTACCCGACGGGCAAGCGCAACTACCTGCGGATCGTGCCGCGCGACAAGATCCAGGCTGCGGCGATCCTCAAAACGATGAAGTCCGACGGCTGCAAGACGGCGGCGGTGGCCAACGACAAGGACACCTACGGTCAGGGCCTCGCGGCACTGCTCGAGCTCCAGAAGGGCAGCTACGGGATCACGATCGCGAGCAACACGGGAATCGACCCGAAACAGCCGAACTTCCGGACCTACGCGCAGACGCTCAAGTCACAGGGCGTCGACTGCTTCGTCTTCAGCGGGATCGTCGCCAACGGCGGGGTCCAGATCACCAAGGACGTCGCGGCCGCGCTGCCGAACGCGAAGATCTACGGGCCGGACGGGATGTGCACGAACACGTGGACGAACCCGACGAAGGGCGGCGTGCCGCTCAGCATCGACAAGAACATCCAGTGCACGGTGGCGACGCTCGACCTCAGCGCATACCCGGGTGGCAAGACGTTCCTCGCCGCCTACAAGGCCAAGTACGGCGGCAGCAGCCCTGATCCGTACGCGATCTACGGGTACGAGGCGATGAAGCTCGGACTCGACACGATCGCCGGGCTCGGGACGAAGGGCAACGACAAGGCCGCCGTCCTGGCCGGCCTGTTCGCCACCAAGAACCGGGCCTCCGTGCTCGGGACGTACGGGTTCGACGCCAATGGCGACACGACGCTGACCGCCTACGGCCTCTACAAGGTCGGGCCCGACGGCAACCCGCTGTTCGAGAAGACGGTCAAGTAACGGGAACGGAGGGGGCGCGCCGCGCCCCCTCCGACCGTCCTTCCCCGACCGCCGTCAACGGCGCTGAAAGGCCCGATGGAATCTCACACCCTCGCCGCGCCACCAGTCAGCCTCGCAGCCGGGCCGCTGCGGGTCGCGCGCCGGTACCTCGACCGCTACGGGCTGATCGTCGCGCTGGCCGCGCTGCCGGTGTACTACGCCGTCAAGGACCTGACGAGCGGCTACCCGGCGTTCGTCAACGGCCATTCGGTCGTCCACCATGACCTCGCGTATCTCGGCGGCAACCTGGTCCAGGGCATCTCCAACGGGTCGATCTGGGCGCTGATCGCGATCGGCTACACGCTCGTCTACGGAATCATCGAGCTGATCAACTTCGCCCACGGCGAGGTGTTCATGATCGGCTCGTTCACCGCGGCCGGCCTGTCCGGCTCGATCGGATTGGGCCTGACCACCGGTCCGCTCGGGCTGGTGGCGGGCCTGGTGGTGACGCTGTTGATCGCGATGCTGACCTGCGGCGGCCTCAACGTGCTGATCGAACGGGTCGCCTACCGACCGCTGCGCAGCGCCCCCAAGCTCGCGGCGCTGATCACTGCGGTCGGCTTCACGTTCATCCTCCAGAATGTCGGACTCCTCTGGCGCGGGGGGTCGCCGACCGGGGTCACCGACCTGATCCATCAGGGCGACCCGGTACTGACGGTCTTCGGTATCACGATCCATCGTGCGGATGTACTCGCTGTCGGTGTGACGATCCCGCTAGTCCTGGCAACCGGCTGGTTCATCTCGCGGACGCGGATCGGCCGGGCGATGCGGGCGACGGCCCAGGATCCGGAGGCGGCCCGGCTGATGGGCATCAACGTCGACGCGACGATCTCGGTGACCTTCCTCCTGGGCGGGATGCTCGCAGGGGCTGCGGGCCTGGTCTATGCGCTGTACGAGACGACGGTCTGGTACTTCCAGGGCTTCCAGGCCGGGCTGATCGCCTTCACGGCGGCTGTCATGGGCGGGATCGGAAACGTCCGCGGGGCAGTTCTCGGTGGCCTGATCATCGGCTGCATCCAACAGCTGTCGGACGCCCGGATCGGCCCGCAGTGGACGGCCGCAGTCGTCTTTGCGTACCTGATCATGATCATGGTCCTGCGGCCGCGAGGCCTGCTGGGCGAGGAGACGCGGGAGGCCGGATGAACGAGGCGCTCTCGACGCTCGCGGCACGACGCGACACGTTCGTCGGTCGGCTGCCCCCGTGGTGGACCCGGGTGGCGATCGCCGGGCTGATCCTCGCCGGCCTGCTGCTGCCGCTGTTCTTCATTCAGACGAGCGGCTTCCTCAACGCGACGATCATCGCGCTGGCCTACGTGGTTATGGCGCTCGGCCTGAACATCGTCGTCGGCTTCGCCGGTCTGCTCGATCTCGGATACGTGGCGTTCTACGCGATCGGCGCCTACGCGGTCGGTTGGTTCGGGTCGAGCTTCTTCTTCAAGGCTCACGTCCACGCGGTGGTCTCACCGCTGGCAAACCAACTGCCGGGCGTGCACCTGAACTTCGTCCTGATCATCCTCGCGGCGATCGTCCTGACGTCGCTCGCCGGGGCGATCATCGGCCTGCCGACGCTTCGCCTGCGGGGTGACTACATCGCGATCGTCACGCTCGCGTTCGGCGAGATCATCAGGGTGATCGCGGTCAACGGCGACGGGATCCACGTCTTCGGGGGGACGCTGACCGCGGGACGCCAGGGCATCACCCCGGTCGACCCCGTCTTCTTCCCGGGTGTCGGGAGCTTCGACCAGCTGCACCTGCGGCCGTGGTACTGGGCGATCTTCGCGATCGTGCTGGTCGTCCTCTTCGTCAACCTCCGGCTGCGGGACTCGCGCCTGGGGCGGGCGTGGATCGCCCTGCGCGAGGACGAGGTCGCCGCCGTCTCGATGGGGATCCCCCTGGTCAGGACGAAGCTCCTCGCCTACGCGTCGGGGGCCGCCTTCGGGGGGACGTCGGGCGTCTTCCTGGGGGCCTACCTCAACCAGGTCAACGCCGACCAGTTCGAGTTCTCGTTCTCGATCTTCGTTCTCGCGATGATCATCGTCGGCGGCCTCGGGTCGATCTGGGGAGCGGTGCTGGGGGCGCTGCTGCTCTCGTACATCAACTACTACCTGATCCCTGACGTGCTCGACGGGATCCCGCGGGCGTTCGGTCTCGGCTTCAACCTGACCGACCTGTCGTTCGGGATCTTCGGCTTCCTGCTCGTGCTGGTGATGGTCCTCCGCCCGCAGGGTCTCTTCCCCGAGCGGCGGCGGGCGCTCGAGCTGACCGAGCCGATCGCGACGGCCGAGGGCTCGGCCGGGACCCAGGAGCCGGTATGACCGACACGACGCCGACGCCGGCCGCGGCCGCCAGCGACCCCGACCGGCTCGGGGAGCCGCTGATGATCGCCCGAGAGGTGACCAAGGAGTTCGGTGGCCTGATCGCGGTCAACCGCGTCTCGCTGACAATCCCCAAACGATCGATCGTCTCCCTGATCGGGCCGAACGGGGCCGGGAAGACGACGTTCTTCAACATCCTGACCGGCCTCTACAAGCCGACGAGCGGGCGGATCTCGTTCGAGGGCCGCGACGTGACCCGCTCCCGGCCGGACCGGATCAACCGCCTGGGGGTCGCGCGGACGTTCCAGAACATCCGGCTGTTCGGGGCGATGACGGCGGTCGAGAACGTCGTCGTCGGACGGCACTCGCGGATGCGGGCCGGTCTGTTCGCGTCGATCGCACGAACTCCTGGCGTGCGGACCGAAGAGCGAGCGGTCCGCGACCGGGCGCGCGAGCTCCTGGACTACGTCGGGGTGGCCGAGAACCGGTGGGGCGACCTGGCGATCAACCTCTCCTACGGCGACCAGCGGCGGGTCGAGATCGCCCGGGCGCTGGCCTCCGACCCGCGGCTGCTCCTGCTCGACGAGCCGACCGCCGGAATGAACCCGCAGGAGTCCGACGGCCTGACGGACTTCATGCGCCAGCTGCGCGACGAGCTCGGCCTGACGATCCTCCTGATCGAGCACGACATGAAGGTCGTCATGGGCGTCTCCGAGCGCGTCACGGTGCTCAACTACGGCGAGCTGATCGCCGAGGGCAAGCCGGCCGAGGTGCGGGCCGATCCCGCCGTGATCGAGGCGTACCTCGGCGTCCAGGAGCAGACATGACGACGCTGCTCGAGGTCGACGAGATCCGGACGTACTACGGGTCGATCGAGGCCCTCAAGGGGATCTCGCTGAGTGTCTCCGAGGGTGAGGTCGTGACCCTGATCGGGTCCAACGGGGCTGGCAAGTCGACGACGCTGCGGTCAATCAGCGGGCTGACGCCGGCCAGGTCGGGGACGATCCGCTTCGCCGGACGGGAGATCACCCATACGAGCACGCAGGAGATCGTCGGCCTGGGTATCGCCCTCTCACCGGAGGGGCGCCACTGCTTCCCGCGGATGACCGTGCGGGAGAACCTCGACCTCGGCGCCCATCTCCGGCGGGGCCCGGAGGTCGCGGCCGACCTCGAGGAGGTCTTCACGCTGTTTCCCCGCCTCCAGGAGCGCGAGCGCCAGAAGGCGGGGACGATGTCCGGGGGCGAGCAGCAGATGCTGGCGATCGGCCGGGCGCTGATGGCCCGGCCGCGACTCCTCCTGCTCGACGAGCCGTCGATGGGCATCGCGCCGCTCCTGGTCGCGCGGATCTACGAGACGATCGCGGCGATCAACCGCAACGGTGTGGCGATCCTCCTGGTCGAGCAGAACGCGAACTACGCGCTGGAGATCGCCGATCGGGGATACGTGCTCGAGACCGGGCGGGTCGCCCTGAGCGCGCCGTCGGCGGACCTGCGCGACGATCCTGAAGTCCAACGGGCGTACCTGGGGACGTGAGACGACGGTGACGATGCTAGGCCTGATCGGCGCGAAGGCGCTCTACCTGCTGTTCGCGTGGCTGATCTCAGCCGCCCTGAGCGCGTGGCTCTCGGAGCGCAAGGGCTACGGCGAGCGTCCGGGCCTGGCCGCGGGCCTCCTGCTCAGCGTGCTCGGACCCGTGGTCTGGCTGCTCTGGCCGGCGCGGGCGGACTCCGCCTGGAAGCGGGAAGGGCCGATTCCGCGGCCGCGGTCGGCGACACCTGTCTCAGCCGAGCGGCCCGCAGGGCGTGACCCGAGCGGTCGAGACGCCGACGGCGCCTAGGCCGGCGACGGCGCTCTGAAAGACGAAGTACGTGTGCCCGCCGGGGGCGACGAGGAGGAGGTGGGGCGGCTTGCGGCAGAGCTCGATGGTCCAGCTCGAGAGGGTCCTCTCCTCGGCGACGAGCCGCTGGCCGAAGGGGTTCGTCGCGCCGGTCGCCAGCAGCCTGACGACGCGGTCCCCGCGGAAGCTGACGGCCAGCTGGCCGGCGGGCCGGTCGAAGACGAGCGTCCCGCGGACGGACCGCCTGCGCGCTCGGCTCAGGGAGGCGAGGACGGCCGAACGGGAATCACCGAGTGAGACCGGGCCGATTGCGCTCCCCGGGCGGTAGGTCGACGGGAGCGGGGGCGAGCCGTCGAGCGATTGCGAGTCGCCGGCCCGACCGGCGATCAGGACGACGACGAGGACCCCCGCGCCGAGGACGGCGCCGGCGCCGAGCAGCGCCCGCCGGCGTCCGCCCGGCAACCCGCGCAGCCGACCGGCGAAGGACGGGCGATCTCGGTGGGGGTCGGTCATGCCGCCGGGAGACTAGGGCGCCCGCCCGCGAGTCGGGGGACCCGCCCGGTGGTTCTCCTCGAAGCGTCCGCCCGGACGATCAGCTAGGCTCGCGCCGCGATGACCCCGGAAGCCCTCGTCCAGGCAGTTTCGATGCTCGCCGAGGCGGCGTTCCACGACAAGAGCAAGACCCCGTTCTACATCTTCGGCGGCAGCCTCGCCCTCTGGGCGGTGATCGTCGGCGTCAGCGGATTCACGCGCGCCGACTTCCCGGGGTCTGCTGCCCGCGGCCGGATCGTCATGGGGATCAGCTTCGTACTGATGGTCCTGGCGATGGGCTCGGCCGTCACGACGGCAAGCACTCCCCCGCCGCCACAGAAGCCGTTCTCGAAGTTCCTCGGGCCGCCGAGGGGCACCGCCCCGGCCCCGACCCCGGCGGCGTCCAACGCGGCACCGGCGGCGGCGGCCCCGGTCGCCAAGGCCCCGCCCGGAACGGTCGACCTCGCGGCGGCGGCCAACGGCCAGCTGATGTTCGACACGAACACGCTGAGCGTGAAGGCAAAGGCCGGGAAGGTGACGATCGTCTTCACGAACGCGGCGCCCGTCCCCCACAACGTCGCGATCACCGCCGCCGGCAAGGTGCTCGGAAGCACGCCGACGTTCATGGGCGGCTCGAAGACGCTCGTGGTCGCGCTGAAGCCGGGCAGCTACAAGTACATCTGCACCGTACCCGGCCACGCGCAGGCCGGCATGCAGGGCACGCTCACCGTCTCCTGATCAACGGGCTCCGCCCTTCGGGCTCCGCCGATGAAGGCCGATCGGCAGGTGTCGAGCGGGTCGGGCGAGCGCGCGACACCGATCAGGCGTCGGCTCGGACCGAGTCCATCATGCGAAGCTCCGCGGACTCGATGAACTCGCCGGGATCCCGGCTCAGCCGCTTGCGGTCGGGACTGTCGTAGTAGTCGGCGGCCGCCCGGTCGAAGTCGGAGTGGCCGACGACCCAGGCGAAGGTCAGGGTCTCGGCGTCGGCCCAGGCGCCGGCGACCTCGAAGCCGAAGCGGCGGCGGAGGGGGACGATCTCGGCTCGCCAGAACTCGACGAACTCGTCGAGCCGGCCGTCCTTGATCGAGTAGATGCGCAACTGGAACCGCATACGTTGTGTAAATCAATACCTGACCGGCGCGGGCCGTGCACTGCGGCTCGGTACGCTTTGGATCGATGGCGGACTCCAAGCCCAGCGTGAGCCGCCGCGCCCAGGAGCACCAGGCGCTCGCCCTCGAATGGCGCCGGCTGACGCGCGCGGGGACCTTCGTCGCGGTCCTGACCAGCCCGATGGTCTTCGCGATCCTGTTCTACGCGCATCGGTGGAGCCTGATCGGATCGGTGATCGGGACGTTCGTCTGCGTGATCGCCTTCCGCGGCCTGATCGACGTCGTCGCCCACCGGCTGATCCCGCGGCCGAGCATCTACGGTGCCGACCGCCGGCTGCTCGACGAGGACGCGATCGCTCGCAGGCGGGTCTGGTACTGGCGCAAGAAGTTCCGCCACACGCTCTGGCTCGTCGGCACGGTTGGTGGCTTCCTCTTGGTGATCAACCTGATCCAGAACGCGACGGGCTCGCCGCGCGACCTCGGCGGGACGCTCGACGGCCTCACGGGAGTCTTCGGCGGACAGAACGGGACGTCGTTCATCCTGATCGGCGCCCAGATGCCGCTGCTCTTCCTGGCGAACTTCCTGATCTTCTTCGGGCCGATCATCCTGATGGCCGTTCGCTCGATGAAGGGCTACGAGCCGGGCGACGCCGACTGGGGCGTGAAGATCGAGGACGTCCGCGGCCAGTCGGAGCCGAAGGAGGAGATCACACGGGTGATCTCGCTCTGGGAGTCGGGCGAGGACTTCCGCAAGGCGGGCGGAAAGCCGGAGCGAGGCCTGCTGTTCATCGGGTCGCCGGGGACCGGGAAGACGATGCTCTCGAAGGCGATCGCGACGTCGTTCAACTCCCCGATCGTCGTGATGCCCGGCTCGGGCTTCCAGATGCCGTTCATGGGGATGGACGTGATCGTCGTCCAGCTGATGATCTCCAAGGCCCGCCGGCTGGCCCGCAAGTGGGGCGGTCAGTGCATCATCTTCATCGACGAGATCGACGCCGTCGGCCTCCGCCGGGCGGCGCTCGGCGCGGGCGGGGGGATGATGTCGCCGGCGATCACGGTCGACTCGTTCCACGATCTCGCGTTCTTCGGCCCGCACGGAGCCCTCAACTCGAGCGGGGACCTGATCCTCGAGTCACGCGTCTGGCGGGAGAAGCTGTTCGCGGCTCGGGCGAGTCCGCCGATCAGCCCGTACCCCGACGGCCTGCTGCGGATCGGAGCGCGGATCCAGGACTTCATCTTCCCCGGCGGGGGGATGCTCGGCGGTGGGGGTGGCGGGGGCCTGGCGCTCAACCAGCTGCTCGTCCAGATGGACGGGGTCGACGACCCGCCGTTCACCCGGAAGATCATGACCAACCGGGTGAACACGTTCCTCGACGCGACCTATGTGATCCCCCCGCGGATCGGCAGGCTGTCGCTCCGGATGCCGGCGCCCAAGCCGCGGGCGGAGCAGATCTACTTCATCGGGGCGACCAACGTCCCGATCGACCGGCTCGACCCGGCGCTGATCCGCCCGGGACGGATGGGCCGGCACATCTGGTTCCGGACGCCGACCAAGGACGACCGCAAGGACATCTTCGACCTCTACATGGACCGCGTCGACCACGCGGCCGAGCTCGACACCGAGAAGCGGCGGGACGAGCTCGCGCGGATCACGAACGGCTACTCGCCGGCGATGATCGAACAGATCTGCTCGATGGCCCTGACCTACGCCCACTCGGACGAGCGGATCGAGTTCGAGTGGGGCGACCTCGTCGAGGCGATGACGACGATCGAGTCGGGAACGGCTCAGGGGGTCGACTACATCCCGGACGAGACGCGGGCCGTGGCGATCCACGAGGCCGGCCACGCGGCGGCGTCGCACGTCTATATGCAGGGCGTCCTCTCGACCCGACTGTCGATCCGCAAGCGCGGCGGGTCGCTGGGCCACCACCAGGCGATCGAGAAGGAGGAGCGGTTCTCGAGCTGGCGCCACGAGGAGGTCGGCAAGCTCGTCTGGACGCTCGGGGCGATGGCCGCCGAGCACGTCTTCTACGGGGAGAACTCGACCGGCGTGGGCGGGGACGTGCAGAGCGCGACTGCGCGGGCGGCGTGGATGGTCGGGATGTGCGGGATGGGCCCGGAGCCGATCGACTTCAACGGGCACGAGTGGGAGTCAGACGAGGCGGGCAGGGAGGCGGCAGAGATGTACATGGACCGCTTCGAGGCGATCGGCGCGAAGATCATCAACCGCTCGGGCGGCTCGGCGCTGATGGGCGACCCGATCCCGGCGATCCTCGGCGACCGCAACAAGAGCCGGGCGGCCGCGCAGATCCTCGGGCAGGCATACATCACGGCGTACTGCCTGATCCTGCATAACCGCGACCAGGTCCTTGAGATCGCCGAGACGCTGATCGCCCGGCGGGAGCTCCACGGTGACGAGGTGGTCGAGGTGCTCGACGCCGCCCGGCTCGAGGCACCGGCGATCGACATCACCGACGACGCGTCATGGCCGACCCTTTGAGCGAGTCGAGCACACCCGGTACGAGCGACGCCCACCGCCGGCCGCCCGATCCTGCGGGAACGCGGCCAAAGGTGGACCTCCACACGAGCCGTCCGCTCGGACTCCCGAACCCCGCCGACCGCGACGACCGCCCGCCGGGCGTCGACCCCGAGGAGGCCGGCGGAGCGGGACTCGGCGAGACCTTCGGCCACGAGACGGATCTCGCCGTCCTGGAGACGGTGACTGGGGCGGCCGGCGCCGGAGTCCCGAGCCTTCCCGCCGCAAGCGGGGCGAGGGCGCTCGCGAGCCGGGTCGAGAGCCCGCACGCCTCGCGCTTCCAGTTCCTGATCGGCGCGCTGATCGCCCTCGGCATCTGCGCCCTGGCGATCACGGTCCTGACGCTCCGCTCGGAGCGGCCCACCGTCCCGGCCGACTGGTCCTCGTGGCGGCCGACGGGCACGGGCTTCGCCGCGGCGACCCAGATCGCCAACCACGTCGGCCCGGAGTACCGCCTGGCCTCGAGGGCCCAGATGCTCGCGATCCAGGCGGGGCCGCTCGCCCTCGACGGGGTTCCCCTGACGCTGCTCCTCCGGAGCAACCCGACGGCGACGGCGAGCGTCGCGGGGGTCCTGGGCAACGCCGTGCTCTACAAGATGTGCGGACTCGGCCCGTCCTGCTCGATCGTCGGGACCCCGAGCGCCGAGCGGCTGACCCTCGTGCGCCGGCAGGCGCTCGAGTTGGCGCTGGACACGTTCGAGTACGTCGCGAACGCCGACCAGGTCGTCGTGTTCCTGCCGCCGGTCGTCCCGGCCCCGACGGCGGGGGCCAAGAAGCCCGCGGCCGGGGCGACTGACGCCCTCTTCTTCCAGGCGCCGGACTTTCGCAGCGAGCTCAGGCGGCCGTTGTCGACGACGCTGAGCGCGGCGCCGCCGACGATCGACACGGTCGACAAGGCGTCTGACACGCCGGTCGTGAAGGCTCTGACGAAGCCGTCGTTCTACTCGTTCAGCATCGTTCCGCAGCCGGCCGACGCGACGGTGTTCCTCGTGCTCCAGCCGCTGCCCGTCAGCTGAGCCCCGCTCACCCGGTGAGCCGAGCCCAGCCGGGTTCTTACTTGCGCCGTCCGATCCTGCGGACTCCTTCGGTCGACTTGACGCCGGCCTTGACCGCGCCCATCAGCGCGCCGAAGGCGAGGTTGCCGGGGGTCGCCTTGTTCTTGAGGTGGTCCGGATCGGTCATCGTGACGTGGTCCGGAGCCGGGGTGTCGAACTTGAACTCGTAGTCGACCTGCCTGGCGGCGATCTCCTCGGCTGAGAGGCGACCGACGTTCTCGGCCATGCCGGCGTTGTTTGCCAGCACACCCACCGGGCGGTCGGGGTTCGGCTTCGGGGGCAGACCGGATCCACCGCGTTCGATGTACGGCAGCGGCTTGCCCTTGTTTGAATTGGTGACAGGCATATGCCCTCCCACTTCGCGTGTTTCCTTTGTGCTTGACGTTACCGCTTGATCGCTCCCGTCTCCAGGCGACTTCTCGGATTTCGAGATTCGCAGGGCCGATCGGCGTCCTCACGGCAGCTCTGGCAGCGAAGATCGGCTACGTCTGCGGCCTGCGAGACAGTTGCAGGTACAATCATATCGGTGACTTCAGAGCTTCTCCTGAGCGTGCTGGACCAGTCGCCCGTGGCCGAGGATTCGACCGGGTCGCAGGCGCTCCAGAACACGATCGACCTGGCCCGACTTGCCGACCGACTCGGGTACCACCGCTACTGGGTGGCCGAGCATCACGGCGGGCCGCTGCTGGCCGGCCCGAGCCCGGAGGCGCTGATCGGACCGATCGCCGCAGCTACGTCCCGGGTCCGAGTCGGCAGCGGGGGGGTCATGCTTCCGCACTACAGCCCGCTGAAGGTGGCCGAGACGTTCAGCGCCCTGAGCGGGCTGTTCCCCGGCCGGATCGACCTCGGCCTCGGGCGGGCGTCGGGTACCGACCCGATGACGACGCTGGCCCTCCAGCGCGACCGCCGCCACGCGCCAGCCGACGACTTCCCCGACCAGCTGACCGAACTGCTGGCGCTGCTCGACGGGACGCTCCCGGCCTCACACCCGTTCGCGCGACTCTCGGCGAGCCTGCCGGGGCGACCCGAGCGTCCGATCCCCTGGCTGCTCGGATCGTCGGACCAGAGCGCGATCTGGGCCGGGCAGCTCGGGCTGCCATACGCGTTCGCGGATTTCATCAACCCCCGGGGCGCGGGAGCGGCGGCCGTCTACCGCGAGCACTTCACCCCCTCCCCGCTCCTCCCCGAGCCGGTCGTCGCGGTCGCGGCGTGGGCGATCTGCGCCGACTCCGCCGAGGAGGCCGAGCGACTGGCGGCGAGCAGCCGGATGGCGATGCGAATGCTCCGGCGGGGGCGCCTGATCGCCGTCCCGCCGGTCGAGCGGGCGCTTCGCTTCCTCAAGACCGAGGGCGGCGACGACGGCGGCCGGCGGCTGATCCTCGGCTCACCCGGCGGCGTCCGCGGCCAGCTCGAGCAGGTCGCGGCCGAATACGGGGCCGATGAGGTCATCGTCGTCACGATCACCTACGACCACGCCGCCCGCCGGCGCTCCTACGAGTTGATCGCCGACGAGTTCGGCCTCTCGGCGGACGGCTCCGGCGAGCGCTCGGACGAGGACTCCGGGAAGCGCTCGGGCGAGGACCCCGCCACGCGCTCGGACGAGGACTCCGGGGAACGCTCGGCGGACGGCGACTCCGGAGACGGCCCGACGGACTCGAAGCCCGGGCAGGCGGTGACCGGTGTCCGGGGGTAGCGGGCGTAGAGATCGGGCTGGTTCTTCGACCGGCCGCAGAGCGAGAAGACCGAGCCGCGAGTGTTCGGAACCAGTCGCTGATGGCGGCACGCGTTGCACAGGCCGGCCGGAGGAAGACGATCTCGGGGCGTTGGGGTGAAGACGTTCAAGAGGTTGCTCGGGTTCCTGCGACCGTACCGCAAGGGGGTCCTCTGGTCGCTGGTCCTCGCGGGCCTCGCGATGCTCGCGACCGTCGCGATCCCCTACCTCAGCGGCCGGGGCCTCGACGCGATCCGCAACCACGACCGCCACCAGCTCGTCTCGCTCGGGTTCGCGGTCGCCGCGGCCGGAGTCGTCCGCCTCGTCTTGACCGTGACCCGGCGACTGGTCGCCGGGAAGGTCTCCCTGGGGGTCGAATACGACCTCCGCACGCGGCTGTTCGGCCATCTCCAGTCGCTCGAGCTCGGCTTCTTCGACCACAACCAGACCGGCCAGCTGATGTCCCGGGCGACGGTCGACCTCCAGGCGGTCCGCTTCTTCCTCGGCTACGGCCTCGTCTTCATCCTCCAGTCGGGCCTGACGATCATCCTGGCCGCGACCGCGATGTTGATCCTCCAGCCCGACCTCGCCGCGATCTCGCTGATCCCGGTGCCGTTCGTGATCTACACGTCGGTCCGCTACGGCCAGCGGGCCCGCCCGGCGATCCAGGAGGTCCAGCAGCGAATCGGCGAGCTGACCGCCGCCGCCGAGGAGAACATCTCGGGCGTTCGGGTGGTCAAGGCGTTCGCCCGGGAGACACACCAGCGGGCTCGCTTCGAACGGAGCGTCGGGCGGGTCTTCGACCAGGCGATGGTCTCGGCCCGCCTGGCGGCGCGCTACAACCCGCTGATCGGCTTCCTCCCCCAGCTCGGCCTCGCCGCCGTCCTGCTGGTCGGGGGCCGCCAGGTGATCGACCACAAGTTGACGGTCGGCGAGTTCAGCGCCTTCTACTTCTACCTCCTGATGCTCCTCTCGCCGATCCGGACGCTCGGGTTGATCCTCGGTCTCGCCCAGCGGGCGACGGCCTCGGGTACGCGGATCTTCCAGCTGCTCGACCGGGCGCCCCGGCTGGTCTCGACGCCGGGCGCCGGTCCCCTGCCCGCCGGGCGCGGGCACGTCCGCCTCGAGGGGGTCGAGCTCCGCTACGAGGGCGCCGGCCACGCGGCGCTCGCAGACGTCTCACTCGACGTCCCGGCCGGCCGGACTGTCGCATTGGTCGGGGCGACGGGATCCGGGAAGACGTCGCTGGCCGCGCTGATCGCCAGGCTGTATGACCCGACCGCCGGCCGGGTGACGATCGACGGGGCCGACCTGCGCGACGTGGAGGTCGGCTCGGTCCGTCAGGCGGTCGCCCTGGTCTCAGACGAGCCGTTCATGTTCAGCGCGACGGTTGCCGAGAACATCGCCTACGCCCGGCCGAGCGCGACCCGCGAGGAAGTCGAGACGGCGGCCCGGCGGGCCCAGGCCCACCAGTTCGTGATGCGCCTGCCCGACGGGTACGACACCCGCGTCGGCGAGCGCGGGCTGACGCTGTCGGGGGGCCAGCGCCAGCGCCTGGCGATCGCGCGGGCGCTGCTCGCCGATCCGCGGGTCCTGATCCTCGACGACGCGACGTCGTCGGTCGACGCGTCGACCGAGCAGGAGATCAAGCGGGGTTTGCGGGAGGTCATGGACGGACGAACGACGTTCGTGATCGCCCACCGCCTGTCGACGATCGCCCTGGCCGACGAGATCGCGGTGCTCGAGGACGGGCGGATCGCCGCCTACGGGACGCACGCCGAGCTGCTCGAGCGCTCCGACCACTACCGTGAGATCGTCGAGAAGGGCCTCCCCGACCAGGTCTTCCTGACTCGCAAGCCGCGCGAGCCGCAGGTGGCGAGCCTGTGAGCCGTCGATCGGAGCCGGCGACCACGTCGCGGCTCGGTGACATCCGCCGCCGGCTGCGGGGGACGAGCGGACGGGGTCGGCGGCTGCGGGGACTGCTCGGGCTGCTGCGGCCGTATCGCCTGCGGGTGGCCGCGATGTTCGCGACGCTGGTGGTCGGGACGGCCGCCGCCCTCGCGCCGGCGCCCCTTGCAAAGCTGGCGATCGACGACGGGATCACCGCGGGAAACCGGCAGACCCTGACGCTCGTCGTGATCGCCTTCGTCGTCGCGGCCGGGATCGTCTGGGCGGCGACCTACGCGCAGACGTACCTTGTCGAGTGGGTCGGCCAGCGGGCGCTCGCGGACCTGCGGATCGCGATCTTCGACCACCTCCAGAAGATGCCGATCGGCTTCTACGAGCGGCGGCCGGCGGGCGTCCTGATCTCGCGGATGACCAACGACGTCGAGGCGCTCGACGATCTCGTGACCGACAGCGTGGTGACCCTCTTCCAGGCGTCGCTGACCCTGATCGGGACGCTCGTGATTCTGATGGCGCTCGACCTCAAGCTGGCCCTGCTGACGTTCACGGTCGTCCCGGTGATCATGGTCGGGTCGCTGGCCTTCCGGATCGCGTCGGCCGACGCGTACCGGCGGACGCGCGAGACGATCGGCGGGATCACGTCGAACCTCCAGGAGACGCTGTCGGGGATCCGGGTCGTCCGGGCCTTCGGCCAGGAGCGGCGGCACGTCGGCCGGTTCGCAGAGCTCAACGAGGCCAACCGGGCGGCGAACATGACGACCGTCTACCTCAACGCGGCGTATTTCCCGGCGATCGAGATGGTCTCGGCGCTCGGGACCGTCGCGATCCTGATCTACGGGGGCTACCAGGCGATCGACGGGGCGATCACGATCGGCGTGATCGTGGCCTTCATCGCCGCCCTGAGCAACTTCTTCGACCCGATCACCCAGCTCTCCCAGCTGTACACGACCTACCAGTCGGGGATGGCCGCGCTCGACAAGATCTTCGAGCTGCTCGACGTCGAGCCCGACCTCGTCGAGGCTCCGGACGCGGTCGAGCTCGGCAGGCTGCGGGGGGAGATCCGCTTCGAGGGCGTGACGTTCGCCTACCCCACGGGCCGGCCGGCCGCCGGGCGGGCTCCGGATGGCGGGGTGCCGAGCGATCTGGAAGGCGATCTCCCGGGCATTCGGTCGGGCCGGCCCGAGGAGACGGCCGTCGCGCTCGAGTCGATCGACCTGGTCGTCGAGCCCGGGCAGACCGTGGCGCTGGTCGGGGCGACCGGGGCCGGCAAGTCGACCTTCGCGAAGCTGGTCGCCCGGTTCTACGACCCGACGGCCGGCCGCATCCTGGTCGACGGCCACGACCTGCGCGACGTGCAGGCGGCGAGCCTGCGCAGGCAGATGGGGATCGTTCCACAGGAGGCGTTCCTCTTCTCGGGCACGGTCGGTGAGAACATCGCCTTCGGACGGCCGGACGCGAGCCTCGCGGAGATCCGGGCCGCCGCGGCGGCGGTCGGGGCCGACGAGTTCATCAGCACCCTCGACGACGGCTACGACACCGAGGTCGGCGAACGGGGCGCCCAGATCTCAGCCGGTCAGCGCCAGCTCCTCGCATTCGCCCGGGCGTTGATCGCCGACCCGCGGATCCTCGTGCTCGACGAGGCGACCTCGAACGTCGACCTCCACACCGAAGGCCGCATCGAGGCCGGACTCCAACGGCTGCTGACCGGACGGACGGCGCTGGTGATCGCCCACCGCCTGTCGACGATCCGCTCAGCCGGACGGATCGTCGTGCTCGATCATGGTCGGATCGTCGAGCAGGGAACCCACGACGAGCTGATCGCAGCCGGCGGGGCCTACTGGGACCTCTACCGCGACTGGTCCGAGCAGACGGCGCTCGCCACGCTCGCCACGCCGGCCGTGGCATCGGCCTGACCGCCTCGCCACTCCCGCCTCTCCACAACAGGCAATGGGTTGCAATAGGCCTGGGCTGACGGTATCTTCGACGGCAACGGTGTGCGCCGAGTCGGCGGACGCAATGCCCGGAGGTGGGATCGGATGGCAGCATCGACGATCAGCGCACAGCCGTCTCGCTGGCTGCGCCTGAAGGCGGCCCTGACGCCGGCGGAATGGCGCCGGGCGGGGGCGATGACGCTGTTCATCGTCGGGCTCCACGTGATCGGCTTCATCCTCCTGTTCGCCGTGATCGTCCCGCATCACTACGTCCTCGGGAAGACCGGGGCCTTCACGGTCGGGCTGGGCTTCACGGCGTACACGCTGGGCATGCGGCACGCGTTCGACGCGGACCACATCGCGGCGATCGACAACACGACGCGGAAGCTGATGAACGACGGCCAGCGCCCGCTGAGCGTCGGCTTCTTCTTCTCGCTCGGCCACGCGAGCGTCGTCTTCGTCCTGTCGTTCGGTCTCGCGATCGGGGTGAAGGCGCTCTCGGGGCCGGTCCGCAACGACGGTTCGACCCTCCATCAGGTGACCGGCGTCGTCGGGACCGCCGTCTCGGGGACCTTCCTCTACCTGATCGCCGCGCTGAACATCGTGGTCCTCGCCGGCATCGTGAAGATCTTCGGCCGGATGCGGCGGGGCGAATTCGACGAGGCGGCGCTCGAGCACGAGCTCGCCCACCGGGGCTTCATGAACCGCTTCTTCGGCAGGTACACCGGCGCCGTCAGGCAGCCGTGGCACATGTACCCGGTGGGCATCCTCTTCGGCCTGGGCTTCGACACGGCGAGCGAGGTCGGCCTGCTCGTGCTAGCGGCCGGCGCGGCGGGCGCGGGAATGCCGTTCTACGCAATCCTCGCCCTGCCGATCCTCTTCGCGGCGGGGATGTCCCTGCTCGACACGCTCGACGGCTCGTTCATGAACTTCGCCTACGGCTGGGCGTTCCTCAAGCCGGTCCGGAAGGTCTATTACAACATCACGATCACCGGCCTGTCGATCGCCGTGGCCTTCGTGATCGGAACGATCGAGATCCTCGGCCTGCTCGCCCAGGAGGCCAACCTGACGGGCGGGTTCTGGAACTACTTCGCGAACTTCAACATCAACCACGCCGGCTTCATCGTCGTCGGCCTGTTCGTCGCGACCTGGGTGATCGCGCTCGGCGTCTGGCGCTTCGGCCACATCGAGGACAAGTGGAACGCCGGCATGGACCTCGCGGCCGCCAACGAGGCCGCCCGCGAGGGCTGAGAGGCGCCGGGTCAGTCGGCGACCGGCTCCCCGGCGGGCGCACGGCCGACGCCGGCCTCCGCGAAGGTCGCCATCTCCCGGTGGAGCGCCCCGGCCGCCTCGATCAACGAGACGGCGAGGCCGGCGCCCGAGGCCTCGCCCAGGCGCAGGCGAAGGTCCAGGAGCGGTTCGAGCCCGAGCTCTTGCAGGACGAGGTCGTGCCCCGGCTCGGACGACCGGTGCCCCGCGATCAGGACCTCCCCGACGGCGGGGTCGAGGCCCCTCGCCAGGAGCCCGGCCACCGTCACCGCATAGCCGTCGAGAACGACCGGCCGGCGGAGCCTCGCGGCCTCGATCGCCGCCCCGACGAGTGCCCCGATCTCCAACCCGCCGTAGGCGAGCAGGGCCGCCCGCGGTCGCAGGCCGGATCCATGGCGGGCGAGCGCCGCCCCGACGACAGCCCGCTTGCGCTCGACCCCTGCGGTGTCGAGTCCCGTGCCCCGGCCGACCGTCACGCCGGCCGAGGCTCCGGTCAGGGCGCTCAGGAGGGCCGCCGCGGTCGCCGTGTTGCCGATTCCGATCTCGCCGAGCACCAGGCAGTCGACCCCACGGCCGACGAGCTCGCGCGCCAGGCGCGCCCCCGCCGCGAGCGAGCGCTCCAGCTGGTCGGGCGTGAGCGCCGGACCGATCGTCATGTCAGCCGACCCGCCGGCGACCTTCGCGTCGCGGACGCCGTCCGGCGTCCGGCCGACCAGGCCGAGATCGGCGACCAGCAGCTCGTGGCCGCCCCGCCGCGCCAGCACGCCGATCGCGGTCTCCCCCCGTCCGGCGGCCGCCGCGACCTCGGCCGAGACGCGGCCGTCGAACAGGCTGGTGCCCCGGCTGAGGTGCCCGTGGTCACCCGCGCAGACGAGGATCCCCGCCCGCAGCCGATCCCCCGGCGCCTCGCCGGTGACCAGTGCCCACCGCTCGATCACCCACTCCAGCAGACCGAGGCTCCCCGCGGGCTTGACGAGTCGGTCGAGACGGTCGCGGGCCTTGACTGCGCCGATTCTGTCCGGTCCCGGCGGGCGCGACGTCGATCGCGAGGAGCCCGCCGGCATCGACTCGGGCGACGCCTCCCGCCAGCGCTCGCGCATCACGACCTCACCGAGCGCCATCCGCGAGGACCAGCCGGCCGCCTCGAGCCCCGGTCGGGACGGCCGCTCGTCGGGCCAGCCGACGCACAGGTAGGCGATCGGGTCGACCCGGTCGGGAATCCCGAGGACCCGGCGGAGATCCGCGGGTCTGTAGAAGCTCACCCACCCGACGCCGAGTCCCTCGGCCCGGGCCGCCAGCCAGAGGTTCTCGATCGCGCACGCCGTGCTGTAGACGTCGGTCTCGGGGATCGTCCCCCGTCCGAGGACCTCGACCGCCGGGTCGCCGTGGTCGCAGCAGACGCAGATCCCCAGCGGCGCCTCGACGATGCCTTCGACCTTCTGGTCGAGGAACTCCCCCGTCCGGCCCGCGAACAGGTCGGCCTGGCGCAGGCGCTCCATCGCCGCGAGCGCCCGCACCGCGACCCGCGTCTGCACCCGCTGCACGACGATCAGCCGCCACGGCTGCATCAGGCCGACCGACGGCGCCCGGTGGGCCGCCTCGAGCACCCGGTCGAG
This sequence comes from Solirubrobacteraceae bacterium, assembly GCA_034664295.1. Taxonomy (GTDB): domain Bacteria; phylum Actinomycetota; class Thermoleophilia; order Solirubrobacterales; family Solirubrobacteraceae; genus Palsa-513. Next base: position 48,124 of record JAXDHV010000081.1, read on the forward strand.
CACGTCGGCCGGGACCTCGTCCGGACGGAAGCGCCGGATGTCCCGGCGCTCGGCGATCACCCGGTGGACGGCCTCACGCGCGGCCTCCGGATAGCGCCAGCCCCGCGGAGCCCCGGCCCGCTCCGCTGCCCGCGAGGAGTCGAAGCCGTCAGGGACCTCCGGGCGACGCGATCCGGCTGCCCGCTCTGACCGGCGAGGGTCCTCTGCGGTCACTCGGGCACCGGGTAGTGCCGCGGCGTGTAGACCTGCGGCGGGCGGTCCCCACGCCGGAGGACGCGCGTCTGTGACGATCCGACGATCACCAGCGTCCGCATGTCGATCTCGTCGAGCACGATCGACCCCAGCGTCGTCACGCTGACGCTCTCGTCCGCGGAGCCGACCGCGCGGGCCACGACGACCACCGTTTCGGGCCCCCGGTGGGTGAGGAGGATCTCCCGCGCCCTGGCGAGCATCGCCCGGCGCGTCCGCGACGCCGGGTTGTAGAGGGCCACCACGAGGTCCCCCTCCCCGGCCGCCTCCAGCCGCCGTTCGATCACGCCGGCCGGCTTCAGTCGATCCGAGAGCGAGATCACGCAGAAGTCATGCCCGAGTGGCGCGCCGACGCTCGCCGCCGCGGCCTGCATCGCCGACAGACCGGCCAGCACGACAACATCAGTCGCTTCGTGGCGGCCCTCCTCTGCCACCTCGAGCACGGCCGCCGCCATCGCGAAGATCCCCGGGTCGCCCGAGGAGACGACTGCCACCCGCGCGCCGCCGGTCGCCAGGTCGAGTGCCTCCCGGGCCCGCTCGAGCTCGGCGCCGTTGCCGCTCTCCTCGCGGCGCTGGCCCCGCCGCCGGGGGATCCGGTCGAGGTAGGGCTTGTAGCCGACCAGCACGTCCGCCTCGCTCAGCGCCGCCCGCGCCTCCGGCGTCAGCCACCCCCGGCCGCCCGGACCCAGGCCGACGACGGTCAGGCTTCCCGGGGTCGTCGACTCCCGGCCGGCGGGGCGGCGGCTCGGGACGAGGACCAGCGACATGTAGGGGACCTCCCGGTCGACGTCCTCCAGCCGGTCCCACCGCTCTCGCTCGCCGCTCGCCCGCTCGACCACGAGGCTCCCCGCGGTCCGCCCGGCCCGGCCGATCGCCTCGCGCACCGACGGCAGCGTCCGACCGAGCTTCAGCACCACCGCAGCGTCGCTCGCCCTCAGCCTCGACGCCAGCTCGTCGGTCGGGAGGGTTCCCGGGAGGATCGTCAAGACGTCGTCGCGCCTGGCCAGCGGCGTCCCGGTCGCGGCGGCCGCCGCGCACGGCGATGTCACCCCCGGGATCACCTCCGTCGGGTAGGCGCCTGAGAGCCGATCGTGGAGGTACATGAAGGACCCGTAGAAGAACGGATCCCCCTCGCAGAGCACGGCCACCGAGCGACCGGCATCGAGATGGCCGGCCAGCTCGGCCGCGCAGGCGTCGTAGAAGTCCCCGAGCGCGGCCGCGTACCCGCCGGGGTGGTCGGTCTCCTCGGTCGTCACCGGGTAGGTCATCGGCACCTCGATCGCCGCGGGGCTGATGTAGCCGGCCGCGATCGACCGCGCGATGCTCGGGCGGCGGCGGGCCAGCGGATAGGCGACGACGTCCGCGGCCCCGATCACCCGGCTGGCCTTGATCGTGACAAGCTCGGGGTCGCCCGGGCCGACGCCGACGCCGTAGAGGCGACCCGGCTTCACTCGTGCTCGCTCGCCAACGCGTTGACCGCCGCCACGCCGATCGCCGATCCGCCGCGCCGCCCGTCGACGATCAGGTACTCGAGCCCCGCCGGGTGCTCGGCCAGCGCCCGCTTGGACTCGGCCGCCCCGACGAACCCGACCGGCACCCCGATCACCGCAGCCGGCCGGCCGGCCGTCTCCTCGACGAGCTCGAGCAGCCGGAAGAGGGCGCTCGGGGCGTTGCCGACGACCACCAGAGATCCGTCGAGGCGCTCGCGCCAGAGCTCGAGCGCGGCGGCGCTGCGGGTCGTCCCCAGCCGCGCGGCGAGGTCGGCGACCCGCTCGTCGGGCAGCGTGCAGATCACCTCGTTGGCGGCCGGCAGGCGCTTGCGCGTGATGCCCGAGGAGACCATCGTCGTGTCGCAGAGGATCGGTGCACCCCGCCGGAGGCCCTCGGTGGCCGCCCGGCAGAAGCCCGGCGACGCCTGGATGTCGTCGACCAGGTCGACCATCCCGCACGCGTGGATCATCCGGACGCCGACCCGCTCGAGGACCGGGTCCAGCCCCGAGAGGTCGGCCTCCCGGCGGATCGTCTCGAACGACCGCCGGTAGATTTCGGCGCCGTCGCGGAGGTAGTCGATCATCGGCCGGTCGCCGTGAGGATTGCGAGCGCCTCGGCGGGGCCGGCGACCTCCCGCTCGTTCCCGTCGACCCGGACGGTCAGGAGACCTCCGCTCGGAGCGACGGTGATCCCCGCGGCGACCGGCTCGCCGCAGCGACGCTCGCAGCCCGACCAGTGCTCCGTCCCGGTCAGTCGCCCGCCGGCCGCCCGGCGCCCGGCGAGGCCGCGGACGTCGATCCGTGCGCTCGCGCACGCGCCCACGCCAGCGCACGCGCTGAGGCCGACCCATGGGGATTGCGCCGAGACGACAAGGCCGAGCGACTCCAGACCGGCGACCGTCGCCGGCACGTCGCCGGCCGGGACGTCGAGGACGGTGATCGTCTTCCACGGCGACACCCGGATCCCGCCGGGCGCCTGGCAGAGGCCGGCCAGACCGTCGAGCTGGCGACGGTCGAGCCGGCCGAGCCTCGCCAGCGCGCAGATCGCGTGACGTCCGTCGGGCTGCGCGGTCACGCCGACGGTCGAGGCTCGACGCGCGGGGGGCGCAGGGGGGGCGGGGGGCGCGGTGGGCACCGGCCAGGCGGGCGGCGGCGATCCGGCGGCCCCCGTCAACCCGAGACGCGGGGGTCCGGCGACGGCGGTGAGCCTACTGAGGAGCTCGGCTGGCCCCCGCGGCAGGTCACCGACCCCCCAGGCGTGGGTTCCCGACTCGGCCCGCGTTGCGAGGAACGCCTTGGCCGCCGCGACCGCGAGTCGGCCGGCCGCCTTGCGGGAGGCGAGCAGGCCGGTGGCAAGACCGCCGAGGTCCAGCTCGAATCGCGCGTCGTGGCCGGGCGGGCTCGGCACCGCCCGGAGCGTCACGTCGGCCGTCCCGGCCCAGCCGATCCCGCTGGCGTCGTCGACTTGGAAGACGAACCGGCCGGGAAGTCGCGCGAGGTCCGGGTCGACGCAGATCAGGCGGTCGAGATCGAGGACGACCGCGTCGGTGTGAGCAAGGGACCCGGGATGACGGCCGGCGAGCGGGCTGGCCAGGATGTTGCGGACGCGGTCGTGGGCCGCCGAGGGGACGAGGCCGCCGGCTGTCAGGAGCGACTCGACGGCCGCGGCCGCCTCGAGCGCCAACCCGCGAATCTGGACGCCGGCGCGGGAGGTCAACTCGACGATGCCGCTCCCCAGCTCGGCTGCCTGGCCGAGCGCGCGCAGCCGGCCGGCGCTGAGCATCCCGCCCGGCAGGCGCACGCGAGCGAGGTGGCCGTCCTGGGCTGGGTGGAGCCGCAGGACTCCGGGGCAACGGTCCTCAGCAGCCTTCTGCACTCGCGATCCTCCATCTTGTCCGGAGGACGAACGAGCTCCTGCGCCGCGGCGCACGAACCGCCCTTCACCCGAGGACTGGCTTCGTAGACACCGGGTCAGGCGACCGGGCTCGCCCGTCCTGGGCATCACCGTTGCGGGACAGCGCCGGGATCTCACCGGACTTCGCTGAACTCGATGTCACGCCGGGGGAGCCGGCGCACCCGCGATCCTAGCGCGCTGGCGGGCCCGGCCGGCCCGAGGTCTGACTATTTATACTGGCGTCCAGCCCATTGGGGAATGGTGTAATCGGCAACACGCCTGCCTCTGGAGCAGGAATTTGGGGTTCGAGTCCCTGTTCCCCAGTCCTGCTGTCCAAAGTAGCCGAGCCCGACTCGCTCGAACCGTGCCGGTCGCGGCGGCGGTCGCCCGCGGCGCATCGACAGGCGCCGGGGGGATCCTCGACTCGCTCTGGCTAACCCAGGCCGCCGTTGGGTGAGAAGAACGGCGTGATGGCATCCTCGAGTCCCGGGTCCAGGACCAGGAGGATCTCGTCCCCGGCCTCGATCACCGTCTCCCCGGTCGGAACGAAGCCCTTCCCGTCGCGGAGCACCGAGATGATCAGGCTCCCCTCGGGCAGGTGGACGTCAGCGACCCGTCTGCCGTCGGCCGGCGCTTGCGGTGAGACCTCGAGCTCGATGATCTCGAGCCGCTCCTCCTCCAACGCCAGCAAATGGACCAGCCCGTAACGCGGCACCTCGTGCTCGATCAGGCGGAGGATCAGATCCGTCGCCGAGACGACCGGCTGGATCCCGAGCAGCTTGAAGTGCTGGAGGTTGCGGGGGTTGTTGACGCGGGCGATCACCCGATCGCAGAGGTACTTCTCCTTGGCGACCTGGCAGACGAGCATGTTGTCCTCGTCGTCGCCGGTCACCGCGATCACCAGGTCGGCCCGCTGGATGCCGGCCCGCTCGAGAACCCACAGCTCGGTCGCGTCCCCGTACTGGACGGCGTGCTCGAGCTCCTCCTCGACGACCAGGTAGCGCCTGCGGTCGACCTCGAGCAGTGTCACCTCGTGGCCCTTGTCGACCAGCTCCCGGGCGAGGTTCCAGCCGACCTTGCCGGCTCCGGCGACGATCACGTACATCGCTCAGCGACTCCTCTAGGCCGCGAGATTCAGCGCTCGGGCGAACATCTCGATCGCGTGCTGCGTCGGCGAGATCGTGTGCAGGCCCTGCTCGGAGTACCAGGCCGCCCGGGCCGGATCCATAACCCGGCAGAGGACATTCTTCACGTTGTAGCGTCGCTGGGCGATCTGGGCGACCGTGAGATTCGTGTTGTCGCCGTCGGTCGACGCGATGAAGACATCCGCCTCGAGGATCCCGGCCGCCTCGAGGGCATCCGTCTCGAGGGCCGTGCCGACTGTGAACCGTCCGCCTGCATCCTCCCAGCCGCGACCGGTGATCTCGTCGAGCCGCTCGTGCGACAGGGGATCGTCGTCGAGCACCGAAACCTCGTGGCCGGCCGCGAGGGCCCGCCGGGCGACTGCCGACCCGACGCGTCCAGCTCCGACTATCAGTACGAACATTGGCCGAGGATGTTAGTCAATCCTTGGCAGCCCGCCCGTCCACGCCATCCGCTACCGATCCGACGGCGCTCGGCTCAGCAGGCCGGCTGATCGGCGGGGCGGTGAGGATCACCCGGCACGGCGCCTTGCTGACCACGTACCGGGTCATCGCGCCGATCGCGCTCTCACCGAGGCTCGTCCGACCACCGAAGCGGGCTCCTCCCCGGATCCGGGAGACCTCCTCGGCCGCGAGCACGATCGCCTCGACCCCCCGACGCCGCGCCTCCTCGACGATCGCATGCCCCGTCCGCCGGGCTCGGATCGTCGCCGTCGCCACCTCGACGCCCGCGTACTCCTCGCCGACGAGCTTCGCCCGGGCGAGCGCCGCCCTCGCCGCCTTCAGCTGCTCGACCGGGAGCCCGGCGTCGAGCGGGAGGGACATCGGGATCTGGAAGATCCAGATCGCCTCGATCGTCGCCTTGTCGATCGCCGCCTCGTCGGTCTGCGCACCCGCGACCAGGAGGGCTGCCGTCTGGACGATGTCGTCGTCGAGGCCCGTCCCGAACAGCGGCACGAGAATCGATCCGTAGTCGCGCTCCCGCCGCTCTGAACGGAGGGCCGACGCCGGGACTGTGACCCTCGCGAGCAGCGCCCTCCCCTGGCTCTTGCGGTAGGCGACGTACAAGCCGATGCCCGCGGCCATCCACGCCAGCCCGACGTATCGCGCGCCGCCGTGCAGGACGATCACGCTGACCCAGGCCGCCGCCGACACGAACGCGCCGACCGCCGCCGGGATCGGCAGGTCAGCCCCGCGGACGCGGATCGATCCCGGGATCCGGTAGGGGCGGACGCGGTCGGGCTCGCGGAACCTCAGCACGCAGATCGACAGGTGGGCGATCGTGAAGGCGAGCATCGCTCCGAACGCGTAGATCCCGACCAGGAAGTCGAGATCCTCCGGGAGGACGAGCGCCGCCGCGAGCACTCCGGCGACAGCGATCAGGACGTACGGGGTCGATCGAGTCCGGTGGATCCGTCCGATCGCGCTCGGGATCTGCCGGTTCGTCGCCAGCGAGAAGGTCAGCCGCGAGAGACCGAGCATCGCCGAGTTGGCCGCCGCGACCAGCGTCACGGCGGCGGCAGCAGCGACGATGTACTTGAGGGCGTCCGCCAGTCCCCGGGGGTGGAATGTCTCGACCAGCCCGAGGACGGGGGCGCCGAGGTGGCGCGTGGCGAGCGCCGTGTGGCCGGCGATCACCGGGATCGCGGTCACCGCGACGACGGCGATCCCGACGTAGATGATGTAGACCGAGGCGTTCGCGCTCGCGACCAGCCGCTTGAGCCCCTGTCGCCCGACCGTTACCTCGCCGGAGAGGCCGGCCGCCGACTCGAGGCTCGTGAAGGCGACCGTGGTAATCGTCAGCGCGAAGATCACGTCCGGCCAGGTCGGAGCCGTCCCGAGGTGGAGGTTGTCGGTGATCGTCGAGAGGTTGAAGTACAAGACCAGGCCGACGACGATCACCGCCAGCTGGATCAGGAGGTCGGCGACTACGACCATCGCGATCCGGCGGGTCCGCCGGGTCGAGAACCCGCGGATGTTCGCGAGGACGACGAAGCCGATGATCGTCACGGCGACCGCCAGGCGGGGGACACCGTGGCCGATCGGCCGGTAGAACGCCGCGAGGTAGCTGGTCGCCGTCAGCGAGGCGATCGCGATCAGGATCACGTAGTCGAGGAGGATCGCCCAGCCGGCGACGAAGCTGACGAGCTCGTTGAACGCGTGCCTCGCGAAGACCGTCGACCCGGCCCTGTCCCGGTGCTGGGACGCGCCCTCGGCGTAGGTCATCGACGTCAGCGTGAAGAACACGCCGGCTGCCAGGAAGACGAGCGGCGTCAGGCCGAGCGCGTGGCCGGCGACGACCCCGAGCGAGAAGTAGACCGAGCTGGCGAGCGATGTCCAGACGATCGCAAAGAGGGCCGGCGAGCCGAGGCTCCGGCGAAGCATCGGGCCGGGCGGCCGCGGCTGGGACGGCGGAGCGGGAGGCTTCCCTTCGCCCCTCCCCTCGTCGGCGGCCATCAACTTCGCGTCCGGCGCAGCCGCGCCGAGACGAACAGCCTGCCGACGCCGGCCGCCACGAACAGCAGACCGAGGATCACGCCCTGGACGCTGAGGCGTGCGATCAGCGCCACGCCGATCACGATCATCGTCAACGAGAGGATCTGGGTCAGACGTGCATGCAGCTGGCTCCCGCGACCGGGGCGGGCCCTATCGGACGTCATCTGCCGAGAAGCTTACGACGGGGCGAACGGCCCGGTCTTCCGGCACGGCCGCCAACCCCAGGCCGACGGCCGGCCGATTGGACTCAGGTGATCAGCGGGATGATCAGGATCGCCACGATGTTGGCCACCTTGATCATCGGGTTGATCGCCGGGCCGGAGGTGTCCTTGAACGGATCGCCCACCGTGTCCCCGGTCACCGCGGCAGCATGGGCGTCCGAGCCCTTGCCCCCGTGCGCGCCGTCCTCGATCAGCTTCTTCGCGTTGTCCCACGCCCCACCACCGGCGGTCATCATCACGGCGAAGAAGAAGCCGACGACGATCACGCCGATCAACAGGCCGCCGAGCGCCTGCTTGTCGAGCAGGCCGACGATCACCGTCATCCCGATCGGCAGGAGAGCCGGCAGGATCATCTCGCGCTGGGCCGTCTTCGTGACGATGTCGACGCAGGCCGCGTAGTCGGGCTCCTCGTCGTAGGTCATGATGCCCGGCTTCTCGCGGAACTGCCGGCGAACCTCCTCGACGACGGCGCCGCCGGCCCGGCCGACGGCCTCCATCGAGAGCGACGCGAACAGGCAGACCATCATCCCGCCGAGCAGCAGCCCGATCAGGACGGGCGGCTCACTGATCCCGAAGGAGATGATCCTCCCGGTCTTGGCGTCGAGCTCCTGCTGGAAGCCGGCGAACAGGACGACCGCCGCGAGCACGGCCGAGCCGATCGCGTAACCCTTGGTGACGGCCTTCGTCGTGTTGCCGACGGCGTCGAGCCGGTCGGTCACCGTGCGGACCTCCTCGGGGAGGTCTGCCATCTCGGCGATCCCGCCGGCATTGTCGGTGATCGGCCCGAAGGCGTCGAGCGCGACGATCAGTCCGGTCAGCGAGAGCATGCCCATGACGGCGACGCCGATCCCGTAGATCCCGACGATCCCGCCGCCGCCGAGCTTCCACGCGGCGAGCACGCCTAGCGCGAGGACGATGGCCGGAAGGGCGGTGGCCTGGAGGCCGGAGCTGAAGCCCTGGATGATGTTCGTCGCGTGACCGGTCTCCGACGCCTGGGCCGTCTTGCGGACCGGGCTGAAGCGCGTCGACGTGTAGAAGTCGGTGATCACGAAGAGGAAGGCCGTGACGCCGATCCCGATCAGCGAGCAGAGGTAGAGGTTTCCGACGCTGGGAACCTTGACGGCCGCGTTGGCGTCGACGAACCCGTTGAGGTTGCCCATCAGCCACTTGGTGACCGGGTAGAACGCGATCCCGGCGATGATGCCGGAGGCGGCGAGACCCTGGTAGAGGGCCCGCTCGACGTTGCCGGCGGCCGACTTCACGAAGAACGTCCCGATGATCGAGGCGATGATCGCCACGGCGCCGAGCACCAGCGGATAGAGGGCGACCTGCGTCTGGGCGTGGAAGGTGAGGACGCCGAGCAGCATCACCGCGACCGCCGTGACCGCGTAGGTCTCGAAGAGGTCTGCAGCCATGCCGGCGCAGTCGCCGACGTTGTCGCCGACGTTGTCGGCGATCGTCGCCGGGTTGCGCGGGTCGTCCTCGGGGATCCCGGATTCGACCTTGCCGACGAGGTCGGCCCCGACGTCGGCCGCCTTGGTGAAGATGCCGCCGCCGAGTCGAGCGAAGACCGAGATCAGCGAACCGCCGAAGCCGAGGCCGATCAGGGCGGTGACCGCGGTGGTCGGGGAGTCGTTGAAGAAGGAGGTCAGCACCCCGTAGTAGCCGGCGACGCCGAACAGTGCAAGGCCGACGACCAGGAGGCCGGTGATCGCCCCGCCGCGGAAGGCCGCGTCGAGACCGGGCGAGACGCCGCCGCGGGAGGCCTCGGCGACCCGGCAGTTGGCGCGGACCGACACGTTCATGCCGATGTAGCCGGCCGCACCCGAGAGCAACCCGCCGATCCCGAAGCCGATCGCGACGGCGATGTTCTGGATGAAGATCAGGGCGATGAGGACGACGACGCCGACGATGGCGATCGACGTGTACTGCCGGTTGAGATACGCGCGGGCGCCCGACTGGACCGCGGCCGAGATGCTCTGCATCTTCTCGTTGCCGGGTGAGAGTGCGAGCAGCGCACGGGCGGTGACGGCGCCGTATATGACAGCGCAGGCCGCGCAGACGAGGGCGACGACCACCCCATGGTTGGTCAGAAATGCAGTCAAGGCAACTCCTCCGAAGGCAGAAACGTGTTTGCCGCAGTTGGTACGGGCCCACCCGAACACAGACATGCCGGCGGGCGCATTCGTCCCCCGGCACGCGAACGCGGGTGAGTGTACCTTGCGCGGCGGCGGCACAGCAGTCTGCGACCGGCCGGGGCCCCGCGATCGTCCTTGGCTTCCTCGGGCCGGGTGCTCCGGAACAGTTCGGAGGAGCTCATCACCGACCGGGCCGGGCAAACCGGCGATCGCGGGAGCGCCAAGCTGGGGGTGAGTCGTGCCGGAGAGGGCTGAGTGGAGGGGGGCGGCGCCGGGGGCGGAGCTCGACCATCGGGCCCGGGAATGACGCGCGCGACCCTCTCGACAAAATGCTTGCTCAAGTTTGAGACCGACGGCGCCAGCCGACGAGCAGAACTTTTTTTCGAAGGACGAGTGCGTACCCCCACCAGACTCGCTTGTCCGGCGGGGGCCTCAGCTATCGCGCTCGATCCCGATCCGAACCTCTCCCAGGCTCGCTCAGCGGCCGGGCACCCACAGGCGGCTTGGCTGATCCGGGGCGGCCGGCGGGGCCTGGCTCCCCGTCTCGGCGCTCGCCCCCGACCCGCCGGCGGCGGCCTTCGGAGCGAGCTTGGCGTACTCGAACTGCAACGAGCTCAGGGCATCCCGAAGGGGCTTCATCGTCGGCCCGATGTCGCTCCGCTCGAGGACCGGGACGAGCGCCCGGACCGCGTCGATCGCGTCGCGGACCTCGTCGAGATCCCGCTCGGCCTCACCGTCCGGCCCGAGACCGAGCCGCCGGCCGGCGAGGTTGACCAGCGAGACCGCCGTCTGAACGAGGACATCGGTGACCGTGATGTGCTTGAGCTGCTCCTCCCAAGCGGCCTGGAGCTCCTCCTCGGTCGGCTCGGGACCCGCTTCGGGTTCGGGGTTGGCGTCGGGCGTGGTCATGCTCGTACCTCCTGTGAGTAGGTCTCGCGGGTCTCGCGGACGACGCTCGCATAGACGTCCTCCATCGAGGCGCCGGTCTCGATCATCCTGTGCTGTCGCTGGGCGCCGTTGGCCTCGGCGAGCGCCGGCTCGAGGCCGAGCTCGGCGCGGACGGGTGCCGTCCAGTCGAGCAGACGTTCGCCGATCTCGGCGGCCGGGTACTCCTCGGCCCGGGCGAGGTCGATCATCCGGCCGTCGAGCCCGTAGCGGATCGCCCGCCACATGTTCTCCTCGATCAGCCGCGCCGGCTCGTCGGCGTGCGGCAGCCCGTCGTCGATGTCCCGGCCGGCCTGCGCCACGCACGCGACGATCAGCTCGGTCAGGGCATCGGCTTCGCCGGCCGTCGACTGCGCGTCGCAGATCCTGACCTCGACGGTTCCAAAGGAGAAGTGCGGGCGGATCGACCACCAGACCTGCGTGAACTCGACGATCGATCGGGTCTTGATCAGGAAGGCGACGTAGTCGCGATAGGCCTGCCAGCCGCCGAAGACATCCGGCACCCCGCAGCGCGGGAAGCTCCGCGTGAAGATCTGGCTGCGCGCCGAGTGGAGGCCGGCCGGCCGGCCGTCGACGTAGGGCGAGTTGGCCGAGAGTGCGAGCAGGAGCGGCAGCACCGGGCGGAGGCGGTCGCAGATCCGGATCGCCCGGTCGGCGCCGCGGACGCCGACGTGGACGTGAAGGCTGAACGTGTTGTTGCGCCAGGCCGCGTACTGCAGACCGGCCTCGACCCGCCGGTAGTGCTCGGTGTCGATGATCGGCTGGTGTCGATAGTCGGCCCACGGGTGGGTTCCGGTCGCTCCGAGCACGGCGTCGTTGGCCTGGGCGTGCGCGAACAACCGCCGGCGGCGGTCGCGCTGGCGGCGGACGGCGTCGTGGACGTCCTCGCCCCGACCGGAGATGATCTCGATCTCCGAGGCGATCAGCTCTCCGGTGATGTGCTCGTGGAGGACGGGATCGGAGTCCTTCGCCGTGTCCCTGAGGGTCTCGAAGCGGGGGACGAGGTCGAGCGTCCCCGGCTCGAGAATCGCGAACTCCTCCTCGATGCCGACCGTCAGGTCCTGCGAGACCGCGAAGATCTCGGTCGCCCGGTCGAGCTCGGCGAGCTTCACGCGAGCTCCTCGGCCGGTCGGCCGCCGGCCGACGCCCCAACGGGTGCGCGGCTGCCCCGCCGGGAGGCGGCAGGAGCTGAAGTGGATGACATCACGTGAGGTAGAAGTACAGCGCGTAGAGCAGATCGACCGCCGGGCTCGACGTGTGGACGGTCACGTCCGGCGGCACGCTCAGCAGGGCCTCGGAGTAGTTGAAGATTATCTTCACTCCGACGGCGACGAGGTCGTCGGCCAGCTCCTGGGCGGCGAGCGTCGGGACGGCGAGGACGCCGACGACGATGTCCTCCTGCTCGACGACCGACCTCAGCTCGTCGTTGTGGCGGACCACCTGCGACCCGACCCGCTGACCGACGATCTCGCGATCCGAGTCGAAGATCGCGACCACCCGGAAGCCGTGGTCGGCGAAGATGTCCGACGAGGCGATCGCCCGGCCGAGGTGGCCCGCCCCGAACAGGGCGATGTTGTGCTGGCCGGCCGTTCCGAGGATCCGCCGGATCTGGCCGACGAGCGCGTCGACGTTGTAGCCGACCCCGCGTTTGCCGAACTTCCCGAAGCCCGACAGATCCCTGCGGATCTGGGTCGAGTTGATGTGCGTGTAGTCCGAGAGCTCCTGCGAGGAGATCGTGTCCTTGCCCATCTTCCGGGCCTGCGTCAGGACCTGGAGATACCGCGAGAGGCGGGCGGCCACCCCAAGCGAGAGGCGCTCGCCGATCGTGTCGGCCGGGTCCTCGTCCAAACCGGCTTGGGTGACAAGGTCGCCGTAGGTCATCGAGGTGACTCTAGATCATCCCCGGCCCCCGCCAGAGCCAATCGCAGGACGGCTTCGTCAACGTGGAAGTCGAACAGCTCCTCACCATTCAGCCGGACGACCGGGATCCGCTCGAAATACGCCCGGTGGATCGACTCGTCCGCGGTGATGTCGAAGTCCACGAGCTGGAATCCGAGCTCACCGCGGAGGCGCTCGAGCGTCACCCGGGCGTCGTCGCACAGGCAGCAGCCCGACCTCCCGTAGAGCTCGACGACCGGCATCCCGCCCGGCGACCCGGCGCCCCCACTCGACCCGCTCCCCTGCCCGGTCACCGAAGCGGCCCCTCGCCGGTCGCGTACGCCTCGACCCCGAGATAGTCGGGGTACGCCAGCGGGCGAACGTAGCGGCCCGCGCTGGCGATCATCGCCGCGTTGTCGGTGCACAGCTCGATCGGCGGGAGCGACAGCCTGACGCCGAGGTCGCCGAGCGCCAGTCGCAGGGGACCGTTGGCCGCGACCCCCCCGCCGACGGCCAACCGGTCGAGCCCGGTCTCCACGAGGACAGTCTCGACCCGCTGGACGAGCGCCCCGACGATCGCCCGCTGATAGGACGCGGCCAGGTCCGCCCGAAGCCCGTCCTCGAGCCCGGGCCCGGCCCCCCCGCCCCCGCCGTTCCCCCCAGTCCCCCCGGGCCCTCGAGCCCCTCCGCCCCAGGACCCTCCGGCCCCCGCGGCCCCTCCAAGCCCTCCGGCCCCCCCGTTCCCGCCGCCGCCGCCGCCGCGGCCGCCGAGGTCGCGGATCGTGTAGAGCAGGGCGGTCTTCAACCCGGCGAACGAGAAGTCGGCCGTCCGGCCGGTCGGAAACGAGAACGCGTCGGGATCGCCGCCGCCGGCGAGCCGCTCGAGCGCGGCGCCCCCGGGGTAGCCGAGGCCGAGCATCCGGGCGCCCTTGTCGAAGGCCTCGCCGGCCGCGTCGTCGAGCGTCCGGGCGAGGACCTCCGGCTCGCCGTGGCGGTCGGTCACCCGCAGGAGGAGGGTATGGCCGCCGGACGCGATCAGCGACACGAACGGCGGGTCGAGCTGGTCGGGCTCTAGGAAGGCGGCGGCGACGTGGCCGTGGAGATGGTCGACCCCGGCGAACGGGAGCTCGCCGGCCGCGGCGATCGCCTTGGCGCTGGCCAGGCCGACGAGCAGCGCCCCGATCAACCCGGGCCCGCGGGTCGCCGCGACCAGGGTGATCTCACCGAGCGACACACAGGCCCGATCGAGGGCGTCGGCGGTGACCGCGTCGATCAGCTCGAGGTGGTGGCGGGCGGCGACCTCGGGGACGACGCCGCCGTAGCGGTCGTGGATCCCCTGGGAGGAGATCACGTTCGAGCGGATCATCCCGCCGGGGGTGACGACGGCCGCGCACGTGTCGTCGCAGCTCGTCTCGATCCCGAGGATCACGCGCAGCTCACGGCCGGTGGTGGGCGACCGGGTCGGCGGCCGGGACGTCGTCGAGTCGGCCGACGAGGGTTGAAGGCGTCCGCCACATGATCAGGGCATCCTCGCCGTTGTCGCGGTAGTACCGGCGGCGGAGTCCCGCCGTCCGGAAGCCGTCGCGCTCGTAGAGCTCGATCGCCGCGCGGTTGGACCTGCGGACCTCGAGCGTGAGCTGGGCGTGCGGATCGTCGACAAGGACGTAGAGCTCGGCGAGCAGGGCCGACGCGATCCCCCGGCGGAGCTTGTCGGGGTCGACGGCGACGTTCATCACGTGCCAGACGGTGTCGTACCGCGAGCAGACGGTGTAGCCGACGATCCGGCGATCCTCGACGGCGACCAGGCAGAGGCCGGACGACCGGGAGATCTCGAGGACGAACATCGCCAGCGACCACGGCGTCTGGAAGGCCCGCCGCTCGATCGCGATGACCTGTGGCAGGTCGGCGTAGACGAAGGGTCGGATCTCGACGGGGGTCATCTCGCGGCGGCGCGGAGGGTCAGCTCGGCGTCGGGCAACCTGACGTAGATCGGCAGGACGGCCCCTCGGGCGTCGACGTCGTCTGCGATCGCGAGCCGGAGGATGGCGGCCGAACCCACGAGATGCAGCGGTGAGCGCTCGGGTGCGACGATCAGGCCCCCTCCTTCCAAAAGCTCCCTGAATCGTAGCGCCCCATCGCCGACCGCCAGCCAATCCCGGCCGCCGGCCAACTCCCGGACCTCGCCCGGGGCGACCGCGGTCGGAGCGATCACCTGGCGGCCGTCCTCGAAGCCGGCGACGAAGACCTCCCCCCGGCGGGCGTCGATCACCCCGAGGACCCGGCCGTCGCCGGCGGCGGCGGCCAGCGCCCGAAGCGTGCCCACACCGACCAGCCGGGCGCCGGTGGCCGCGGCGAGGCCGCGGGCGGTGGCGATCCCGATCCGCAGGCCGGTGAACGTCCCCGGGCCGAGACCGACGGCGATCAGCTCGAGGTCATGCCAGCCGAGGCCGGCCTCCCTGAGGAGCCCGGCGGCGAGCGGGAGCAGGCGGGACGTGTGGCGCGGGCGCAGACCCGGCTCGACATCGTCGCGAGCCTCGCGGAGCGTCCCGTCCGCGAGGTGGAGGCCGACGACCGTGGCGGAGGTCGCGGTGTCGAGCGCGAGGGCGATCAACCGGACACCTCGATCCGCCGGCGGTCGCCGCCGAGATGCTCGAGCGTCACACGGATCGGATCCCGGCCGAGCGACGGGAGGTCGGGCGTCGGCCACTCGATGAAGGAAACGCGGTCCGCTCCCAGATAATCGTCGAGCAGATCCGGATCCTCGTCCGCGAGGCTGGCCAGGCGGTAGAGGTCGAGGTGGGCGACCGTCAACCCGCCTGCTGGGTACCGGTTGGCGATCGCGAAGGTCGGGCTGGTGATCGGCCCGTCGACGCCGAGCGCCCGGCAGGCGCCGCGGACGAAGGTCGTCTTTCCGGCCCCGAGCTCGCCCGCCAGCAACACGACATCCCCCGGGCGCAGCCGCTCGCCGAGGCTCCACCCGACGGCCTCGGTCGCCGCGGCGTCGGCGGTCACGACCACCGCGCTCACTCGAACAGCCCGAGCTGGGCGGGCTCGACGGGTGACGGCGGGGTGATCGGCTGGTCTTTCGGAGCCCGCTCCACGGGAGCCGCCGCGGCCGGCCGGATCGGGAGCGGCGGGCGGTCGGCCGGGACTTCGGGTCGCTCGACGGTCGGCGGTCCGAGCGCGAGGAGCCCGGGCAGACGGGAGAAGTCCTCGCGGAGGGTCTCGAGCATGCTCCGCGTGTAGAGCGCGGCCGCCGGGTGGTAGATCGGGAAGAGCCGGACCGGGCGGGCGCCGATCAGGCGGATCTCCGGGCGCCCGTGGATCTTCGTGATCCCGGTCGGGTCGCCGCGCAGCAGCTTGGTCGCGAAGTTCCCGAGCGTGCAGATCACCCGCGGCTGGATCAGCTCGACCTGTCGGCTGAGGTACGGCCGGCAGTTCTCGATCTCGCCCGGCTCGGGGTCGCGGTTGCCGGGCGGACGGCATTTGAGGACGTTGGCGATGAAGACGTCGGCCCGGGCGATGCCGATCTCGTTGAGCAGCTGCTCCAGCAGCTTGCCGGCCGCTCCGACGAACGGCAGGCCGAGCTTGTCCTCGGTCGCGCCGGGTGCCTCGCCGACGAACATCAGGTCGGCGTCGGCGTTGCCGGCCCCGAACACGACGGTCTGGCGGGTCGCGGCGAGCTCGGCGCACCGCGTGCAGCCGCTGGCCTGCTGGTAGAGGGCCTTGAGGGCGTCTCGACGGTCCGGCGGAGGTGTTGTATCGTCAGCCATTGGTCGTTGCGCCCTGGAGTTTGCAGGGTAGTCGCCGACCGGACATACCCCCATACACCAGTCGCGACCGGTATCCCCGAGGGAACTGGACCGAAGCGTATGAACAGCGATCTCACGACGATTCGAACCGTGGCCGACCTGCGCCGGGCGGTTGCCCGCGCCCGGGGTCCCGCCGGCGACCGGACGGTCGGGCTCGTACCGACGATGGGCGCCCTCCACGAGGGGCACCTCTCGCTGATCAGGCGGGCGCGGGACGAGTCGGATGTGGTGGTGATGTCGCTGTTCGTCAACCCCACTCAGTTCGGCCCGGGCGAGGACCTCGAGCGCTACCCGCGCGAGGAGGCCCGGGACGCCGAGCTGGCCGGGGCGGCCGGCGTCGACATCCTGTTCGCGCCGGATCCCGAGACGGTGTACCCCGCCGGCTTCGCGACGACCGTGAGGGTCGCCGGGCTCGACGAGCGCCTGTGCGCGGTGGAGCGGGGAGCCGACCACTTCGACGGGGTCGCGACCGTCGTCACGAAGCTGCTCAACATGGTCGGTCCGGACGCGGCCTACTTCGGCCAGAAGGATGCCCAGCAGGCGGCGGTCGTCGCCCGCCTCGTGCGGGACCTCGACATCCCCGTGCGGATCGTCGTCTGTCCGATCGTCCGCGAGGACGACGGCCTGGCGATGTCGAGCCGGAACGTCTACCTCGATCCCGAGGACCGCGCGCGGGCCGTCGGCCTGAGCCGGGCGCTCGAGGCGGCGGTGACGGCGGCCGGGAGCGGCGAGCGCGACCCGCGGACGGTCGGGGCGCTCGCCCGGCGGGAGCTGGCGTCCTGGGCGATCGACCCGGAATACGTCGAGCTGGTCTCGCCGGACACGCTCGAGCCGGTCGACGACCTCGACCGCCGGGTTCTCGTGGCCGTGGCCGCGAGGGTCGGCGGGACCCGCCTGATCGACAACGTGATCCTCGATCCGAGCAGTCGGCGAGATGAACTCAATCCAGAGGAAGCGAGGCGGGCCGGCTGATGTTGCGGACGATGTTGAAGGCGAAGATCCACCGGGCGACGGTGACCGACTGCGACCTCCACTACGTCGGGTCGATCACGATCGACCCGGACCTCCTCGAGGCGGCCGAGATCCTCGAGCACGAGCAGGTGGCGGTCGTCGACGTCGACAACGGAGCCCGCTTCGAGACGTACACGATCGCCGGTCTGCGGGGGTCGCGGGAGATCAAGATCAACGGGGCTGCGGCCCGTCTGGTGCACCGGGGGGACACGATCATCGTGATCTCCTACGCCCAGTACGACGAACGCGAGCTCGTCGACTACAGGCCACGGGTCGTCCATGTCGATGCTGAGAACGAGATCGCCGCGATCGACGATCGCGCGTCCGCTCTCCTGGCCTGAGAGGCGCCAACGATGTCCACCACTCCGAAGTCGACCCTCCACAACGACCGTCTCCCGGTGACGCTGCCGGCCCTGGCCGAGAAGAAGCGGCGGGGCGAGGCGATCGTGATGATCACCGCCTACGACTATCCCTCGGCCCAGGTCGCCGAGGCCGCCGGCGTCGACGTCGTGCTGGTCGGCGACTCGGGGGCGATGACCGTGCTCGGGTATCCGTCGACCGTCGCCGTCACGATCGACGAGATGCTGATGCTCGCCTCGGCGGCCCGCCGCGGCTGCCGGACGCCGTTCCTGGTCGCCGACCTTCCGTTCGGCTCCTACGAGGTGTCCGACGAGCAGGCCGTCCAGAGCGCCCTGCGGTTCGTCAAGGAGGCCGGCTGCGACGCGGTCAAGCTCGAGCGGGGCGATCCGACGTCGGTCTCGCGGGCGGGTGCGATCGTCGCCAGCGGGATCCCGGTGATGGGCCACCTCGGCCTCACGCCGCAGACGGCGACCGCGCTCGGCGGCTACCGGGCGCAGAGCAGGACGGCGACCCAGGCCCTCGAGCTGGCGCGGGCGGCCTTCGCGCTCGAGGCGGCCGGCTGCTTCGCGCTCGTCCTCGAGGCGATCCCGGCGGCCGTCGCCGCCGAGTTGAGCCCGCGGCTCGGGATCCCGGTGATCGGGATCGGCGCGGGACCCGCGACCGACGGCCAGGTCCTCGTCCTCCACGACCTGCTCGGGATCTACGACGGCCATGTCCCGCGGTTCGCCAAGCGGTATGCCGGGCTACGCGAGCAGATGGTCGCCGCGGTCGGCGAGTACGCCGACGACGTCCGGGGCCGGCGGTTCCCGGCCGCAGAGCACACGTATTCGATCGACCCGACCGAGCTCGAGGCGTTCGTCTCCGGGTTGGCCGCCTGACGGTCCGGACGCCGCCGCTTTCACGATCGTCGCGAGAACTCCGAGCCGGATCGGCCGGGCCACCGAAGCGGGCGCGACCGCCGGCCGGCGTGATCGGGAGCCGTCGGCTTTGACAAATCGTTCACACTGCTGTCGCGCGCCCGGTCGGCCGGGCGTGACTTCGAAACAGCGGACGTGCGGCGAGGGGTTTGCGGGATGCGATCGATCAGGGGATTGCTGCGTGGGCCGGAGAGCGAGTTCTTCGACCTCTTCGAACGGGCGGCGGCCAACATCGTCGCGGCGGCCGAGCTGCTCGAGACGATGCTCCTGGAGTACCCGGAGCAGGCCGGGCTGGCCGCCGAGATCCTCGCGTGCGAGCGGACGGGCGACCAGATCACCCACGAGGTGATCCGGCGGCTCAACAAGACCTTCGTGACGCCGATCGACCGGGAGGACATCCTCGAGCTGGCCTCAGCCCTCGACGACGTCGTCGACTACACCGAGGAGGTCGCCGACTACCTCGGCCTGTACAAGATCGAGGCGCCGATGGAGCAGGCCCAACGGATGGCGGAGGTCCTCCACGCGGCGACCATCCAGCTGGCCCTCGCGATCCCGCGGATCCGCGGGTTCAAGGACATCGGCGACCAGACGGTCGAGGTCCATCGGCTGGAGAACGTCGGCGACCAGATCGTCCGCGAGGCGATCGCCTCGCTCTTCGAGTACGGAACCGACCCGATGGTCGTGATCCGGTGGAAGGACATCTTCGAGCGCCTGGAGAACGCGATCGACTCGACCGAGCGGGCGGCCGACATCCTCGAGGGCATCGTGATCAAGAACTCCTAGCTGTGAGCGCGGACATCATCCTCGTCATCGTCGTCTTCACGGCCTTGGCGTTCGACTTCACCAACGGCTTCCACGACACGGCGAACGTCGTGGCCAGCGCGATCTCCTCCCGGGCGATTCCCCCCCGGCCGGCGATCGCCCTGGCGTCGCTGCTGAACTTCATCGGCGCCTTCATCTCGCTGAAGGTCGCCGCGACCGTCGGCAAGGGGTTCGTCGCGACCCACGACGTGACGACCACCGTCGTCTTCGCCGGCCTGGCCGGAGCGATCACGTGGAACCTGCTGACCTGGTATCTCGGTCTCCCGTCGAGCTCGTCGCACGCGCTGATCGGCGGGTTGATCGGCTCCGTGATCGTCTCCCAGGGCTTCGGTGCGGTGGACGGGACCGGCCTCCTCGACAAGCTCGTGGTTCCCGCGCTGGTCGCCCCGGTGCTCGCCTTCGTGGTCGCCTGGACGGCGATCGTCCTCGTCTACCGGATCGTCGGCGGCCTCCGCCCGGGGACGGTCAACCGGGGATTCAGGGGAGGCCAGCTCGCGTCGTGCGGGCTCCTGGCCCTGTCGCACGGGACGAACGACGCCCAGAAGACGATGGGCGTGATCACGCTGGCGCTGATCGCCCATGGCGACATCTCGAGCACCGGCTTCCACGTCCCGTTCTGGGTGATCGTCTCATCGGCCGCCGCGATCTCCCTGGGGACGCTGAGCGGCGGCTGGCGAATCATCCGGACGATGGGAACCCGGCTGATCAAGATGGATCCGGCCCAGGGCTTCGCCGCGCAGACGGCCGGCGCGGCGGTGATCCTCGCGGCGTCGAGCGTCGGCTATCCGCTGTCGACGACGCACGTGATCTCCGGGGGAATCGTCGGCGCCGGCGCCGCCAAGCGGCTCTCGGCCGTCCGCTGGGGCGTTGCCGGCGACATCGCCTGGGCCTGGCTCCTGACGCTGCCGGCGGCGGCGATCTTCGGCGGCGTCGCCGACGCCGTGTGCGGCCTGCTCGGCAGGGGGGCGGCCGGGCCGCTCGTGATCACCGCGATCTCGGTCGCCGCCCTCGCGGCCGTGATCGTCCGGCGGGCGCGGATCCAGCGGGCGGGGCCGGTGACCGCCTGAGCCCTGCGAGAGCGGATCTGGACTCCAGGGCGCCCGGCCTGGCTCACCGGTTGAAGCGTCTTGGTCGAGGGAGGCGCCGGGGCTGGCCAAGCGAGCGCCCGGGGACTCGGTCTGATTGCGGGTTCGCCGTGGAGTCGGGTAGGCCGAGCAGGGGGCCCTTACGGCCACTCGCGGACTCGGTCCGGCGCCGCGGGCGGACCGGCGACTGACCGCGGCTCAGATCGTCGGGAGGCGCTCGCGGGCGGCCTTCCGGAGCCGCCGCTCGACCTCGGGCGCCCAGCGAATCAGGTCACGGACGGCGGCCGGCGAGAGGACGAGCAGCTCGAGCGGTGAGTTGGCGACGACGGTTGCCGTCCGCGCGTAGCCGAACCCGGCGCCCCAATCGAGGGCGGCCACCTCGCCGAAGAACTCGCCGGGTCCGAGCTCGCGGAGCTCCTCGAGCTCGGTGCAGATCCTCACGGTGCCCGCGACGATCGTGTAGAAGTGGCGGGTCCCCTCCCACCGGCGGATCACCGTCTCGCCGGCGTCGAGCGCGATCGACCGAGCCGATCGTCGGACGATCTCGAGCGCGCCGGGTTGGAGATCTGCGAACAGCGGGAGGCTGCGGATCGCAGCCTCGTCGAACTCGGTCGCCTCGGCCCAGCCGCCACGCACGTCCGCATGCTCGTCCTCATAGCTCGACCGCGGCACGGCTTCGGCCCGCTGCGCGGGTGTCGGCGCCGGCATCGGGGCGGTCGCGAACCAGTCGAGCACGTCGGTGACATCCCGCGGGCCGCTCGTGTGGTTCATCACGCACAGGCGGATCGCGTACTTCCCGTGGAGCCGGGTCGACGAGACGAGTCCCCTCCCGGTCGCTTCGAACCCCGCCACGAGGTCGGCGTTGACCTGCGCGATCGTCGCCTCGTCGTGAACCCCGTCGACCCGGCGGCGGAAGCAGATGATTCCCAGCGTCGCCGGCGAGAGGAGCTCGAGCGTCGGAGCGTCGGCGACGTGCCGCTCGGCCAGCTGCGCCAGGTCCAGCGACCGGTCGATCGCTCGCCGGAAGGCGTCGGTCCCGTAGTAGTTGAACGACAGCCAGATCTTCAGCGCCCGGGACGTCCGCGTGAGCTGGAGGCCGAGGTCGGCGAAGTTGACCTCCTCGCTCTTGTAGTCGGCCAGGTAGTCGGGGTTGATCGTGAACGCGTCCTTCAGGAGATGGCCCTCGCGGACGAGGAGGCAGCCGCACTCGATCGGTTGGTAGAGCCACTTGTGCGGGTCGAGCGTCACCGAGTCGGCCAGCTCGAGGCCGGCGAGCCGGTCCCGGCCGCGCTCGGTCAGCGCGGCGAACCCGCCGTAGGCGGCGTCGGCGTGCAGCCACATGCCGCGTTCCCGGCAGATCGCCGACAGGTCGACCAGCTGATCGACGGCGCCGGTGTTCGTCGATCCGGCGTTGGCCGAGACCAGGAGCGGCTGCCGGCCGTCCTCCGCGTCGGCGTCGATCGCTCCGATCAGGGCGTCGAGCCGGAGGCGGTGCTCGCCGTCCGTCGGGAGGATCCTGACCTGATCGGGGCGGAAGCCGAGCAGCCTGGCGGCCTTCGCGACGGACGAGTGGGTCTGGTCTGAGGTGTATGCGACGACGCGATCGGACATCGGTCCGAGGAGGGCCTCGCGGGCGCAGGCGAGCGCCGTGACGTTCGCCGCCGATCCCCCGCTCACGAGGATTCCGGCGGCCTGCGCCGGGTAGCCGATCCAGCTCTTGAACCAGTCGAGCACGACGAGCTCCACCTGACTCGGCCCGGCCGCGGCCATCCACGATCCGGCGTCGATGTCCAGCGCGCCGGCGATCAGGTCTCCGAGCGCGCCGGGGAACGTGCTCGAGGCGGGGATGAAGGCGAAGTAGCCGGGATGAGCGAGCCGGCTCATCGGCGCGAGCACGTCGTCGGCGGTCTGCTGCAGGAGCTCCGGCCACGACCGCGGCTGCTCCGGGGGAGGCTGGCTAAGGCGACGCCGGACCTCGCCGGCGGGAAAGCGGCGCATCGCGGGAATCGACGGATCGGTCAGCTGGTCGACGAGGAGGTCGATCGTCCGGTAGCCGAGCTCGCGCAGCTCTTCGGGACCCAGCCCGAGCGGATCACGATCCAGGTCCCCCACGAGTCCACCTTAACACCGCGAGTCGATCCGCCGCGGACTGTGCGATCGCCCATGCGAGTCGCCTGCCGGGCCGCGGGCAGACAGTACGATTGTCGCGTGATCGACCCCCTCGAACGGTGGCGCGAATACGGCGAAAAGCCAGACTACGCGGGCCTCCTCAGCTTCGCCGGCGTGCCCTACACCGAGCACGCGGGAGATCTACGGGGCGCGGATGTGGCGATCGTCGGAGCCCCGGTCGACGACCTCGTATCCGACCGTCCGGGCACCCGTCTGGGCCCTCGGGCGATCCGTGCGGCCAGCTGCCCGCCGGGCCGGCATCTCGAGGCCAAGCTCGACGCGTTCGCCGTCCTGCGGGTCCTCGACTACGGGGACGCAGCCGTCGTTCCGGGTGACTCGGCGCGCTCTCACGCGGCGATCGAGCGACTCGTCGGCGAGGTCCTCGACGCCGGCCTGATCCCGATCGTCCTCGGCGGGGATCACTCGATCGCCGAGCCCGACATGCGTGCCTGCGCGGCCGTCCACGGTCCGCTCGGGCTGGTCCAGTTCGACGCGCACACCGACACCGCGCCGGAGGTCTTCGGGTCGGGGCGCTCGCACGGAACGCCGATGCGCCACCTCGTCGACGCAGGCCACGTCGATCCGCGGCGCTACGTCCAGATCGGGCTGCGCGGCTACTGGCCGGGCGAGGCCGAGTTCGCCTGGCAGGCCGCCCGCGGGATCACGTCGATCTTCATGCACGAACTGCTCGACGGTCAACTGCCGCAGGCGCTCGACCGGGCGATCGAGATCGTCGGAGACGGCCCGACCTTCCTGTCGGTCGACATCGACGTCCTCGATCCGGCATTCGCCCCGGGCACGGGGACGCCGGAGCCGGGCGGTCTGACCACGGCACAGCTGCTGCTGGCCTGCCGGACGGTCGCCCGGGGCGTAAACCTCGTCGGCTGCGAGGTCGTCGAGGTGCTGCCGAGCGCGATCGGCTCGGCCGATCTGAGCGCCCTCGCGGCTGATCGCGTCATCCGCGAGACGCTGACCGGGATCGCCCAGCGCCGCTGCGGCGGCTGATCGGCGGTGGGTTCGCGCGCGGCGGCCCTGCGCCGGGTGCTCGCGACCCCCGGCCTGCGCCGTCTTGAGCTTGCCTTCCTCGGGTTCGGCGCCGCCGAGTACGGTGTCTGGGTCACGGTCCTCGTCTACGCCTATCAGCGGGGCGGGACGCCGACGGCAGCGACGATCGCCGTCGTCCAGCTCGTCCCCGCGGCGATCGTCGCGCCGCTGGCAGCCCGCCTGGTCGACCGCCGGGGGGGCGCGGTGATGATCCGGATCGGCTACGTGGCGCAGGCCGGCGCGATGGGTCTGACCGCCACGTCGGTCGTGCTCGGCGCTCCGGCGGTCGTCGTCTACGCGGGCGCCGTCCTCGCCGCGAGTGCGGTGACGATGACCCGTCCGGCCCAGGCGGCCGTGCTCCCCGGCCTGGTCGACCAGCCGGCCGAGCTGACCGCCGCCAACGTGGTCTCCGGCTGGGTCGAGAGCGTCAGCATGCTGATCGGCCCGGCGCTCGCCGGCGTGATGATCGACCTGGGTGGTCCGGGCGCGTCGATCGGACTGTTCGCGGTCGTCGTCTGCGGGTCCGCCGTCCTCGTCGGCGGGCTCCCGGATGCAACCCGCCCGCAGAGGACCGTGGTGGGATCGGACGCCCCGCGGGCGGATCCGAGCCTCGTGCGGATGCTGGGCAGGGAGCCCGGTCTCGCGGCGTTGATCGCGATCCTCGGGCTCGAGTTCGTCGCGATCGGGGCCGTCGACGTCCTCGTCGTCGTGCTCGCCCTCAAGGTGCTCGCACTCGGGGCGTCGGGCGCCGGCTACCTCGCTGCCTCGTTCGGCGCCGGCGCCGTCCTCGGCGGGGTCGTCGCGGTCAGCCTCGTCGGCGGCCGGCTGGTGGCGGCGCTCGTCGGGGCGGCGCTCGCCTGGGGGGCCGCCTTTCTTGCGCTCGGCGCGTGGCCGACCGTCGGCGGCGCCTTTTTCCTGCTCGCGGGAGCCGGGGCCTGCCGAACGGTTCTCGACGTCTCCGGCCGGGCGATCCTCCAGCGGGGCGTGCCGGTCGACGGGCTGGGTCGGATCTTCGGCGTCCTCGAGGGCGTCGCGATGATCGGCCTGGCGGTCGGCTCGATCTCCGTCCCGGTGCTGGTCGCGATCGGCGGAGCCGCAGCTCCGCTCGTCGGGCTCGGGGCTCTCCTCGTCGTCGGTGTCCTCGCCGCGGCGAGCGCCCTCACTCCCCTCGAGCGCGGAGCCCCCGCCGTCGAGGTCGAGCTGGCGCTGCTGCGCGGGTCTCCGATCTTCGGGATGCTCGCCCCGCCGGTCCTCGAGGGCCTCGCCCGGGCGCTGATCGCCCGATCGGTCACGCCGGGAGAGGTCGTCGTCCGAGAGGGCGATGCCGGCAACCACTACTACCTGGTCGGGGACGGCGACCTCGCGGTGTCGCTCGGCGGCCGGGAGGTCGGCCGGCTCGGGCCGGGCGACGGCTTTGGCGAGCTGGCCCTCCTCGACGGCGGGATCCGCAAGGCGACGGTCGCCGCTCGCGGGTCGGCGACGATCTACGCGCTCGCGCGCGAGCCGTTCCTCGAGGCGGTCACCCGGTCTCATCACGCCCGGCAGGCCGCGGAGCGGCTCGTCGGTGAATTCAAGCCCGATCCCTAGGCTGCCGACGTCTACTCCATGCGCTCGCGACGCGCCGACTCCGGCCGGAGGTGATCGCCGTCCCCCGGTCGAGGCGGTGGCTTCGCGCTCTCGCCGCCTGCGGCGCCCTCGTCGCCTGCAGTCCGGGTGTGGCGGAGGCCCGCAAGTTCTATCCGTCGACCTTCCTCCTGTCGCGCTCGTCGACCGGCGGTCTCCCGAACGGCGCGTCCTGCTGCGGGGTGGTCTCCCACGACGAGCGGATCGGTCGGGTAATGGCCTTCGAGTCGTGGGCCTCGGACATCCGCCCGGGCACCCGATACGGGGTCGCGAACGTCTTCGCCGTGTTCCGCAAGCCCGGCGCCTGGGAGGACATCGGGTCGCCGTGGACTCCGGGGCGCACCATCCTCCTGTCGCACGGGCTCGGCGGCCAACCGGCGAACGGGCCGAGCTGGGACCCGATGATGTCCGGCGACTCGGCGAACGTCCCCCGCTGCGTCGCCTTCCTCTCCCGCGCGTCGAACCTCGTCCGCGGCGGCCATGGTCATCTGGCGCAGGCCTTCGTCGAGGATCTCGCGACCCGCCGGATCCAGCGTGTGTCGGTCAACAGCAGGGGAGCTCCGGCCGATCGCGACACCAGCGAGATCGCGGTATCCGGCGACTGCCGGCGGGTGGCCTTCGTCTCGCGGGCGACCAACCTCGCCGAGACGAAGACGGTGCCCGCCTGGCATGGTGGCCAGACGGGGTCGCCCCGGCGCGGGACGAGCCAGGTCTACGTGCGCTTCCTGGTGGGCAGCGGCGGCCTCACCGGCCTGACGATGCTGGCCTCGGCGCGCACCGGCCGGCCTGCTGAGCGTCCGGCGAACGGGGTCAGCCTCAGCCGCGACGGCAACGCGCTCGCATTCAGCTCGGCCGCCGCCGATCTCGGCTCCCCGACCGGCGGCGTCCCGCAGATCTGGGAGCGGACGATCACGGGCAGGCTCAGCCGGCAGGACCTGCGACCGACGATTCGTCTGATCTCGCGCGCGTCCGACGGTACGCCCGGGGACGCCCCGTCGACGCGACCCAGCATCGACCACGACGGCGGGGCGATCGCGTTCGAGTCGCTCGCAACCAACCTCCTTCCCGGAGCAGACGGCATCTCGCAGATCCTGCGGGCGACGATCGCCTCGTCGCGCCCGGTGCTCGAGTGGGTCTCCCAGCCGTGGGGCCACCCGGAGACCGGCAACGGCGCGAGCCATGACGCGTCGATCACCGACGGCGGCGAGTGGATCTTCTTCGACTCGATCGCCGGGAACCTCGACCCGGGGCGAAGCGGACCTCCCAGGCCGGTCGCGGCCTATCGCTGGACCGACGCGTCGCTGATCAGCCCGCTCGACATGACGCATGTGGTCCCGGTCAGCGTCGGCGGACCGTACAACTCCGGCTTTCCCTCGCGGACGCCGGCCGCCCATCCGGACGCGAGCGCCCGCGGCAACTACGTCCCCTTCGAATCCGACGACTCCGGCCTGGACCCGACGCTCCCGGCCGGGCAGGAGCCGCCGTGGTACCCGGGGCCCGTGCTGAACATCGACGAGTGGTTCCTGCCCCACCCGACCCCGGCGGCCTCCTACGTGACGATGCCCGGCGCGCTCGAGCGCGCGGTCACGCCGCGGTTGCCAGGTGCCTACGGGACGCCGGACGAGTCGGCCGGCGACCCGGCGGTCGACCCGCGCCTCCACCAGGCCTACGTCCGCTTCGTCGGATCCAACGGCGGCGGACCCCCGGTCAACGATCTGCCGAGCGGATAGGCCTCAGCACCTTCGCCGGGGCGCCGGCCGCGATCGAGAAGGCCGGGATGTCGCGGGTGACGACGCTGTTCGCGCCGATCACGCACCGCTCGCCGATCGTCACGCCGCTCGTGACGACGACGTTCGCCCCCAACCAGACGTTCGCCCCCAACCGGGTCGGCCCCTTCGTCGTGAAGCCCTGCCACGGGACCGGACGGTCGGGGTCATCGAAGCGATGGGCCCCGTCGGTGACGAAGCAGCCGTTCGCCAGCATGCAGTGCTCGCCGATCTCGACGAGCTCGACCGCCGCGATCATCACCCCCTGGTTGAGGAACGTCCCGCCGCCGATCCGGACCCGCGCCAGGTCGGGCGCCGTGATCCAGACGCCCGGCTCGAAGAGGACCTGCTTGCCGATCTCCAGACGGCCCTCGCCCAGCGCCTCGAGCACGTTGCCGTGGACCGGCCAGCGGACGAACGCCTCCCGGCGGGCGAACTCCCAATGGATCCGGGCCCGGTTCCACGGCAGCGAGTTCTGCTCGTACCACCGCCACTTCTGGAGCCATAGGCGGGCCTCGGCTGCGGTCATCGGCTGATCGCGAGGGACATCGATCCAGTTTGGGGGTCAGCCGATTCCGCGTCAAGCGGCCGTAGGGCCCGGCTCTCACCGCCGGCCGCGCGCCGCAGCGCGAACGCAAACGCGCCTCGCCGATCGTCGCGGCCGGGTGACCGCGCGGGAGCCCGAGCTAAGGTGTGCCGATGGCTGACGGCGACCTGCGCACGGCCGAACGTCGCCCGGCGATCGTCGCTGTCGACGACGAACCGGCCGTCCTCGCCGCCGTCGCCCGGGACCTCCGGCGGGGATTCGGCGAGCGCTACCGGATCCTCCGGGCCGGGTCCGGGGCCGAGGCGCTCGAGATCCTCCGGGAGGTGCTCCGCCGCGGCGATCAGATCGCCCTGCTCGTCGCCGACCAGCGAATGCCCGGGATGGCCGGCACCGACTACCTCGTCGAGGCCCGGAAGATCGTGCCCGACGCCAAGCGGGTCCTCCTCACCGCATACGCCGACACCGAGGCGGCGATCGTCGCGATCAACGAGGTCGCCCTCGACTACTACCTCCTGAAGCCGTGGGACCCGCCGGAGGAGCACCTCTTCCCGGTGCTCGAGGATCTCCTCACGACCTGGGAGTCCGGGGCAGCGCTCGAGGCCGGCGGCGTGCGGATCATCGGCCACCGGTTCTCCAAGGACTCCCACGACCTCCGCGACTTCCTCGCCCGCAACCGGGTTCCCGCCCGCTGGCTGGACGTCGAACGCGACTCGGACGCCCGCGTCCTGCTCGACGTCGCCGGGATCGCACCCGACCGGCTGCCGGTCGCCCTGCTCGAGGACGGCACCGTGCTCGAGCGACCTACCGTCTTCGAGCTCGCCGAGCGGCTCGGCGTCACCGGGACGCCGGCCCAGGACCATTACGACCTCGTGATCGTCGGCGGCGGGCCCGCCGGTCTCGCCGGAGCCGTCTACGGCGCATCCGAGGGCCTGCGGACGGTCCTCGTCGAGCGGGAGGCCCCCGGCGGCCAGGCCGGCCAGTCGAGCCGGATCGAGAACTACCTCGGCTTCCCGGCCGGACTCTCGGGCTCCGACCTCGCACGCCGGGCGACCGACCAGGCCCGCCGGCTCGGGGCCGAGCTCTTGACGATCCAGGACGCCGTCGGCCTGCGGGCGGAGGGAGCCGGGAGGATCGTCGAGCTCTCCGACGGCGGAACGCTCAGCTCGAACTGCGTCCTGATCGCCTCGGGCGTCTCCTACCGCCAACTCGACACACCCGGCTTTCCGGAGCTGACCGGCGCCGGGATCTACTACGGCGCCGCCCTCACAGAGGCCCGGTCGTGCGCCGACCAGGAGGTCGTGATCATCGGCGGGGCCAACTCCGCCGGCCAGGCTGCCGTCTACTTCGCTGGGTACGCCCGCCACGTGACGATCCTCGTCCGCGGACCGTCGCTCACCAAGTCGATGTCCCACTACCTGATCGCCCAGCTCGACGCCCTCCCGAACGTCGAGGTCCGAACCCAGAGCGTCGCCGTCTCGGCCGAGGGCCGCGACGGCCACCTCCGGGGCCTGCGGGTCCGCGACTCGGCCGGCGACGAGTCGACGATCGACGCGAGCGCCTGCTTCGTCTTCATCGGCGCGATCCCCCGCACCGACTGGCTCGACGGCGTTCTCGCTCGCGACGAACGCGGTTTCATCCTCGCCGGAGGCGACGCCCAGGACGCCGGCTGGCCGCTCGCCCGCGACCCGCGGCTGTTGGAGACCAGCATTCCGGGCGTCTTCGTCGCCGGGGACGTTCGCGCCCGTTCGATCAAGCGGGTCGCCAGCGCGGTCGGTGAAGGGTCGATGGCCGTCTCCCTGATCCACGAATACCTCGCCGACGGATGACCCCGACTCCGACCCCCTCCTCCGCCCCGGCCCCGCGGCCCGCTCCGGCCCCGGCTGCGACTCCGCCTGCACCTCCGGCCCCGGTGACGCTCGACGAGCTGCGGGGCATCAACCTCTTCGACGAGATCGACGACACCCAGCTCGCCGAATGGCTCGCGGTCGCTCAGGTGACCCAGGCCGAGGCCGGCGAGGTCCTCTCCGAGCAGGGCGCTCACGCCCCCGGCGTCCACCTCCTGCTCGACGGCACCGCCCGGTCGTACGCCGGCGACGGTCGTGGTCGCTTCGAGCCGCTCAAGCGCCATCCGTCTCCGACCTGGATCGGAGCCGTCAGCGTGCTGACCGACGAGCCGACCCCCCTCTGCATCAAGGCCGAGACCGCCTGCCGCGTCGCGCTCGTCGCACCCGAGGAGTTCCGCCGGCTGGCGCTCGCCCAGCCGCCGGTCCACCGCCGGGTGATGGCCCAGGTCGGTCCGGTGATCGGCCGGATCACGGCGATCGAGCAGAACCGCGAGCGCCTCGCCTCGCTCGGGACGATGGCCGCCGGCCTCGCCCACGAGCTCAACAACCCGGCGGCCGCCGCCCAGCGGACGGCGACCCAGCTGGGCGAGACGCTCGACATCGTCAACGGAGCCCTCCGCGCGTTCGTGGAGAACGGGATCGAGCGACACGTCGCCCAGGAGCTGCTGGCGCTTCATGGCCAGGCCCTGGCCGGCGCCGCCGGCCGGACCGCGCTCGCCGCGCTGGATGCCGCCGACGCCGAGGACGCCCTGCTCGAGCGCCTCGAGGCGCTCGGTGTGTCCGAGGCCTGGAAGATCGCCGAGCCGCTCGCCGCGGCGGGCGTCGATCAGGCCTGGCTCGACCGGGTCGCGGAGCTCGCCGGCCCGGCGACCGACGGCGCTCTGCGCTGGGTCGCCGCCAGCCTCAGCGCCGAGGGACTCGTCGCCGAGCTCAAGGAGTCGACCCAGCGGATGTCGGCCCTGGTCGGCGCCGTCAAGTCGTACGCCTACCTCGACCGCGGCGAGCTCGTCGAGGTCGACATCCACGAGGGAATCGAGACGACGCTCGTGATCCTCGGCCACAAGCTCAAGCGCACGACGATCGTCGTCACCCGCCGGTACGACCGCACACTCCCCAGGCTGACCGTCCGCGGGTCCGAGCTCAACCAGGTCTGGACGAACCTGCTCGACAACGCGATCGACGCCCTCGGCGAGGCGGGGACGATCGAGATCGCGACCCGCCGCGACGGGAGCTGCGCGATCGTCGAGATCACCGACGACGGACCCGGCATCCCGACCGAGGTCGGCGACCGGATCTTCGACTCGTTCTACACGACCAAGGATGTCGGCCACGGCACCGGCCTCGGGCTGGCGACGGCCCAGCGAATCGTCGTCGACCGCCACGACGGGTCGCTCCGGTTCGACTCACGGGCCGGCCGGACCACGTTCCGCGTGTCGCTCCCGTTCACCCAGTCCTCCTGATGAGCGCCACCGCCCGCGACGGGTCGCAGATCACGACGATGCGGGCCGCGTGGGCCGAGTTTCGCCGCAAGCGCGGTCCGTGGGTGATCGGTGGCGCAATCCTCCTCGCGATCGTCGTCCGGTCGGTCCTCGGGCCGCCGGATTGGACGGATGCCGGCGCCGCGCTGTACATCCTCGTCGCATATCCGTTCGGCGAATGGGCGATCCACGTCCACCTCCTCCACCTCCGCCCCTTCGCCTTCCGCGGCCGGCGGATCGAGCTCGCGACCGCCCGGGCCCACCGCGCCCACCACGAGGATCCCCGCCGCCTCGACCTGATCAACTTCTCGCCGGTCGAGGCGTTGGCCGTCCTGCTGCTCGCCGTGCCGGCCGCCGCCGGTCTAGCCGACGGCGTGCTCGCCATCCTCGGGGTGCCATTGGCGGCCGGGCCGCTCGTGACGATGCTGGTCACCGGCTTCGTGATGGTCGGCGTCTACGAATGGACCCACTTCCTGATCCACACCGGCCACCGCCCCCGATCCGCCTACTACCGGTCGATCTGGCGCAACCACCGGCTCCATCACTACAAGAACGAGCACTACTGGCACGGGATCACCAACACGCTCAGTGACCGCGTGCTCCGCACGCACCCAGACCAGGCCGACGTCCCCCGCTCGCCGACGGCGCGCACGCTCGACGGCGACGGCGACCGCGACCGCGACCGCGACCGGGTGCGGACGCGCTGAATGCTCGAGAAAAAGTAGTTGCCGGACTCCGGCAAGCATTTTCCTGACGAAGGGCACGCGACAGGTGGGCCCGCGCCGTCCTCCGTAGTTCGCCACACGAGCACCGCGGACTACGGCGGCTGACAGGCGAACCGGAAGCTCCTACTGTGGGTACATGTTCGCCCCCAGCCGTGCCACAGACCCGCTCCCCGTCGTCGTCGACGCTCCGGAGCCGTTCCACGTCGTCATCGCCGGCGGCGGCGTAGCCGCCCTCGAAGCCGCGCTCGCCCTCCGGACGCTCGGCGCCGGGGACATCGACGTGACGATGATCGCGCCCGGTGAGGACTTCATCTACCGCCCGACGTCGGTGCTCGAGCCGTTCGCCTTCGGCCCCGCCGGACGCCACCCGCTCGACGAGATCGCCGAGGATGTCGGCGTCGAGCTCGTCGTCGACAGCCTCGCCTGGTTGGACGCCGACCAACGGGTCGCGTACACCGCCGGCGAACTGAGCATCGGCTACGACGCGCTGATCCTCGCCCTCGGCGCGACTCCCCACCCGCGCTACGAGCACGCCCTCACGATCGACGACCGCCGGATCGACGAGATCCTCCACGGCCTGATCGAAGACGTCGAAGGCGGCTACGTCCACCGGCTGGCGTTCGTCGTCCCCCCACGCCTCGGCTGGCCGCTGCCGATCTACGAGCTCGCCCTGATGACCGCCCGCCGCGCCTACGACATGAACGTCGGACTGGACGTCAAGATCGTCACCCCCGAACTCGCGCCCCTCGCCCTGTTCGGCGACCGGGCGAGCGCCGCGGTCGCCGCACTCCTCACCGACCGCGGGATCGACCTGATCACCGGGTCGTCGTGCGAGGTGCCCGACGGGCGCCACATCGTCGTGAACCCCGGAGACCGTCGACTCACCGTCGACCGCGTGGTCGCCCTCCCCGAGCTCTTCGGTCCCGCCGTTCGCGGCCTGCCGTCCGCCGATCACGGCTTCATCCCGATCGACGGTCTCTGCCGGGTCCGCGGGGTCGACCGGGTCTACGCGGCCGGCGACGCGACCGACTATCCGCTCAAGCACGGGGGGATCGCCGCCCAGCAGGCTGACACCGCCGCCCAGGCGATCGCCGCGATCGCCGGGCGCGCGGGCGAGCCAGCGCCGCTCGACCCGACGCTCCACGGAATCCTCCTGACCGGAGCGGCGCCGCTCCAACTGAGCGCCGAGATCATCGACGGCGAGGTCTCGAGCGCCGCGTTCACCGGAGTTCCGAACTCGTCGCCGCCGCGCAAGATCCAAGCCAGGTACCTCGCGCCGTACCTCGACGAGCTCGACCGCCTCGAGACCGTGGCCACCGGCCCGACGCCGGCCCCGGCCACGGCCCCAGCCCCGGCCTCATGACGCAGACGCTCGGCTCCTCCCGACCCGCCGCGGCCACACCGCTCTCCCCAAGCGCGCTCGCAGCCATCCACGCCTACTGGCGAGCGGCCAACTACCTGTCGGTCGGCCAGATCTACCTGCTCGACAACCCGCTGCTGCGCGAGCCGCTGCGGGCCGACCACGTCAAGCCCCGGCTGCTCGGCCACTGGGGCACGACTCCGGGGCTCAACTTCGTCTATGCCCACCTCAATCGCGTGATCAAGGCGCGCGATCTCGACGCGATCTACGTCGCCGGTCCCGGCCACGGCGGTCCGGGACTGGTCGCCAACACCTATCTCGAAGGCACGTACTCGGAGGTCTACCCGCACGTCGGACCCGACGAGGAGGGACTCCGAGCGCTCTTTCGTCAGTTCTCCTTCCCCGGCGGCATCCCGAGCCACGTCGCGCCGCAAACACCGGGATCGATCCACGAGGGAGGCGAGCTCGGCTACTCGCTGGTCCACGCGTTCGGCGCGGCCTTCGACAACCCGGACCTCGTCGTCTGCTGCGTGATCGGAGACGGCGAGGCCGAGACCGGTCCGCTCGCGGCGAGCTGGCACTCGAACAAGTTCCTCGACCCGGTCAGTGACGGCGCCGTCCTCCCGGTGCTCCACCTCAACGGCTACAAGATCGCCAACCCGACCGTGCTCGCCCGGATTCCCGAACGCGAGCTTCGCGCCCTGCTCGAGGGATACGGCTACGCCCCGCGGTTCGTCGAGGGCTCCGACCCGGAGACGATGCACCAGCTGATGGCCGCGACGCTCGACGAGGTGGCCGACGAGATCGCCGCGATCCAGCGACGCGCACGCGACGACGGCGAGCTCGAACGGCCGCGCTGGCCGATGATCGTCCTGCGGACGCCAAAGGGGTGGACCGGCCCCAAGGTCGTCGACGGCCAGCCGGCCGAGGGATCGTTTCGATCCCATCAGGTTCCCCTCGCCGCCGTGCGGACCAACCCGGAGCATCTGGCCCAGCTCGAGGAGTGGCTGCGCTCCTACCGACCCGAGGAGCTCTTCGATGCCGGCGGAGCCCTCCGGCCGGAGCTCGCCGCCCTCGCACCGGTCGGCGACCGGCGGCTGGGCGCCAATCCCCACTCCAACGGCGGGCTCCTGCTCTGCGACCTCGAGCTTCCCGACTTTCGCGACTACGCGGTCGACGTTCCCGAACCCGGCGCCGGATCGGCCGAGGCGACGCGGGTCCTCGGAACCTGGCTGCGCGACGTGATAGCGCGCAACCCCGAGACGTTCCGCATCATGGGCCCCGACGAGACGGCGTCCAACCGCCTGAGCGCCGTCTTCGAAGCAACCGATCGCGTCTGGGAGGCGGAGATCCTGGAGACGGACGACCACCTGGCGACCGACGGACGTGTCATGGAGGTGCTCAGCGAGCACCTCTGCCAGGGCTGGCTCGAGGGCTACCTGCTGACGGGACGGCACGGGCTGTTCAACTGCTACGAGGCGTTCATCCACATCGTGGACTCGATGTTCAACCAGCACGCGAAGTGGCTGAAGGTCACGCGCGGACTGCCGTGGCGCCGTCCGATCGCCTCGCTGAACTACCTCCTCAGCTCGCTCGTCTGGCGCCAGGACCACAACGGGTTCTCGCACCAGGACCCCGGCTTCATCGATCACGTCGTCATCAAGAAGGCCGAGGTCGTCCGCGTCTACCTGCCGCCGGACGCCAACTGCCTGCTCTCGGTCGCCGACCATTGCCTGCGCTCGCGCAACTACGTCAACGTGATCGTCGCCGGTAAGCAGCCCGAGCTCGACTACCTCACGATGGAGGAGGCCGTCGCGAACTGCAGCCGCGGGCTCGGGATCTGGGAGTGGGCGAGCAACGACGACGGCGAGCAGCCCGACGTCGTGATGGCCTGCGCCGGAGACGTCCCGACGCTCGAGACCGTCGCGGCCGCCGCACTGCTGCGCGAGCACCTTCCGCAGCTGCGCGTCCGGGTGATCAACGTCGTGGACCTGATGCGCCTCCAACCCGAGAGCGAGCATCCCCACGGTCTTCCCGACAGCCAGTTCGACGCGCTGTTCACCACCGACCGACCCGTCATCTTCGCCTTCCACGGGTACCCGTCGCTGATCCACCGGCTCACCTACCGCCGCGGCAACCACGCCAATCTCCACGTGCGCGGCTACAAGGAGGAGGGGACGACGACGACGCCGTTCGACA
>JAXDHV010000099.1:0-13567 GCA_034664295.1 Solirubrobacteraceae bacterium
CGAGTGGCAAGGGCTGATTCTCGAGGTCGTTCAACGTCAGGTGGCTGGTGTCCTCGGCCACGCCTCAGCCGACGCGATCGATCCACAGCGCGCCTTCAAGGACCTCGGCTTCGACTCGCTCAGCGCCCTGGAGCTGACAAACGGCTTGCGCCAGACGACCGGACTGCGGCTGCCGGCGACGCTGATCTTCGACCACCCGAGTCCGGCGGCGGTCGCTGAGTTCCTGCGCGGCGAGGCCACGACATCCGACATCACACCCGCCGCGCCCTCTACCACCGGAGGAACGCTGGGCGCCCTCCTCCGCCAGGCGCACGAAGGTCACTCGCTCGTCGACTTCGGCAACGTCCTCGCGGCCGCCTCGAGGTTCCGCCCGTCGTTCGCGTCATCCACCGAACTCGATCCCCCGCCGTCGGTCGTCTCGCTCGCGCGCGGCGAGTCGACCCAACTGATCTGCATCCCGTCGTTCATGGCCGGATCCGGTCCGTATCAGTTCGCGCGGCTCGCCGACGGCTTCGGCGGAGCGCGGACCGTGTCGGCTCTCTCACTTCCGGGATTCTGTGCCACCGAGGCTGCTCCGGCTACGTGGAGTGCAGCCATCGACTCACTGGCCGGATCAGTGCGCAAGCTGGCGGGCAACGAGCAGTTCGTCCTCGTCGGCTACTCGAACGGGGTGGCTCTGGCGCATGCGTTGGCACGCCGACTGGAGGAGCACGGCGTGTTCCCGGCGGGTGTCGTCATGATCGACACCTACGCCCCCGACTCGCAGGACGAGATCGGCCGCGTCTTCAGCGCGGTGATGGC
The DNA here is from genome assembly GCA_034664295.1 of Solirubrobacteraceae bacterium. Taxonomy (GTDB): domain Bacteria; phylum Actinomycetota; class Thermoleophilia; order Solirubrobacterales; family Solirubrobacteraceae; genus Palsa-513. The sequence goes on from JAXDHV010000099.1 coordinate 802, forward strand.
GACCATCGTCGACAGGGAGGACGCAGTGATGTCCTTGGATGATGATGGCCTCCTGTCGATGGGCACCTACATCCGGCTGGTGGCGCAGTGGGACCCGCTGCCCATCGACGCGCCATCGTTGCTGATTCGTGCCAGCGACCCGATCGCAGACGCAGTCGAGGGCGGCCGGTCGCCCTGGTGGCAGCACCCGCGGGATATCGCGGAGGTCGCTGGAGACCATTTCGGTGTTATTGAGGAGACAGCTGGCGAGACGGCTCGCGTGATCGACGCTTGGGTGAGGCGGACGATCGACGAATCGCGCCTCGTCCACGAGGCGCACGCGACATGAAGCCCGCCAACGAAACTCGCCCGGCCGTGTCTGTGCGCCTGGAGATCTCCTGCCGTCGGGAGATTTTGACCGTGGCCGCGCAGCCGCCTACCCTGTGGTCATGCGACCCGCCATCGCGACGAGCTGTCGCTTTGCGCGCTCCCGCGGTCGGTTTACACGCTCCCGAGGTCGGAGGCCATGGGGCTTCGACCGACGCGAGAACGTGTCCGTCGGCGCCAAGGCCCCGCGCCGTCCGAGTTGGCGAGCGGACCCCAGGGACATCGATCCGATTCGCTGAGTCAGTACATCCGGCGGAGCACGGGACGGCGAGCGCCGCAGACTTCGATCGCCGGGTGATGGAGCGCCGCCCGAGCCCGCGATCCCGAAATTCGACGGGCGACACCGTTCGCCTCGTCGCCGAATCCGGCTTCGGTCGGCGGATCTCACGAGGCAGCCACGGCTAGGAGGAGCGCAATGTTGAACAGCCAGAAGACAAGCCGGACCGGCGATTCAGAACTGGACGGCGCCGCAGACGGCCCGGGCACCTTGGGTCCCGACGCGTGTCCGGTGGACCATGGGCTGGAGCAATCGAGTCCGGGGAGGCCCGGCCCCGCACGTCCGACAAGGGCGATCCCCTACACCGAGTTGCCGGGACCGCGGATGCCGACCGCGATGCAGATACTTGGCTATTGGACCCGCCCGACCGCCTTCATGGAGCGGTGTCGCGCGCGGTACGGCAGCCGCTTTCCACTTCGCATACGAGTTCCGCCCAAGCCGCTCGTAGTCCTCTCCAGCCCGGAGGACGTCAAGCAGCTGTTCCAGGCGCCGAGCGATGTCCTGTACGCCGGCGACGGGTCAGCCACGATCGAGAAGTACACGGGCCAGAGCGGGCTCGCCTGGCTCGACGAGGACGACCATCTCGCGCGGCGCAAGCTGATGAACCCGAGCATGCACGGGGCGGCGATGGAAGGCATCGAGACCGCGATCGTCGAGATCACCGAACGCGAGCTTTCCTCCTGGCCGCGTGGTGAGGTGGTCGCCCTGCACCCGCTGGTCCACCGGTTGACCCTCAACGTGATGCGCCAAGTCACCTTCGGGCCGGAGCCCGACCAGCGCCTGGACGAGCTGATCGACGTCCTGGCGGACATGATGCGGTTCAACGCGAGCCCGGTATCGGTCTTTCAGATTCACACCATGCCGCCGAAGGCGGTGCGCGCGCTCATCGCCTGCCGACCCGTGGGCCTGCATCGCTTCCTGGAGCTCCGCGGGCACGCCGACCGGCTGATCGGCGAAGTGGTCGAGGATCGCCGTCGCACGGACGCCCGCGGGAAGGACTTGGTGTCCCTGCTCCTGTCCTCGCGGCGAGACGATGGCTCGGAGCTCGACTCGGTGGAGTTGCGGGACGAGATCATGACGATCTTCCTGGCCGGGACCGAGACGACCGCGGCGACAATCGCTTGGGCGGTCGAGCACCTCAGCCGCCTGCCGGCGGTTCGCGAACGTCTCGTCGACGAGATCGACGCCGGCCAGGGCGACGCCTATCTGACGGCAACGGTCCAGGAAATGTTGCGGATGAGACCACCGCTGCCGCAGATCATTCCGCGCGAGGTGATGAAGCCGATCGAAATCGGTGGGGTGCGCTACGAGCCCGGGGTTCATCTGTGGGCGAGTCCGTATCTCCTCCATCACGACCCGGCGATCTACCCCGACCCGTACGCCTTTCGGCCTGAGCGATTCCTCGAGAAGGGACCCGGTACCTACACTTGGATCCCGTTCGGTGGCGGTCGGAGGCGGTGCCTGGGCGCGGGGATCGCGACACTCGAGACCAAGCACGTCCTGCGGGAAGTCCTCGCACGCTACGAGCTGCGCCGCGAGAGCCCGCAGCCCGAGCCGACGCGCAGCCGGATCGTCACCATCACCCCGGGACGCGGCGTGCGTATCGCACTGTCAGACCGGGCCTGAGACACCACCGCACCACTGGATCGGCCGGCAACGGCGGTCGCGGGGAGCAACCGGCATCCGTGATGACGGCGACTCCCAATCGACACAGTGACCCAGCTTGACACCATTTTGTCCGATGCCTAACCTTCCTTCAACGCAACTGGACGCCTGGAGGTTCACCAGTGCCTGCGTACCGACCTTCGCGGGTCGTCGACTTGCGGCCTGACGAGTTCGAGTCCGACGGGGCAGAGCCCGGCCGGGAGGAACATCACGACGCCGCCAGCGCGCGCCGACGCCACCTGTCGATCGCCGTCGTCCTGATCGGCGTCTTCGTCTCCTCGCTCGATCTGTTCATCGTCAACATCGCCTTTCCTGACCTCGAGCGCTCGTTCCGGACCGTGAGCACAAGTTCGGTGCAGTGGATCCTCAGCGCTTATGCGATCGTTTTCGCCGCGCTGTTGGTACCGGCCGGGCAGTGGGCCGACCGGACGGGCCGCAAGCGTGCGTTCCTCCGCGGCCTGGCGCTCTTCACGCTGGCATCGGCCGCCTGCGCCGCCGCCCCTTCGGTCGGCGTTCTCGTCGCCGCACGAATCGCCCAGGCGGTCGGCGGGGCGTTGATGCTTCCGACCTCGCTCGGTCTGCTGCTTCCGCTGTTCCCGCCGGATCGGCGCGGCGGAGCAATCGGTCTATGGTCGGCGGTCGCCGGCGCGGCCGCGGCCGCGGGCCCTCCGGTCGGCGGGCTGCTCGTGCAGGCCAGCTGGCACTGGGTCTTTCTCGTGAACCTTCCGATCGGCCTGGTGACGCTGGCGGTGGGGTCGCGGGTGCTGTCCGAGATCCGCGAGGAGTCTCCCACCGCTCCGGATCTGCTCGGCGGCTTGGTCCTGGCAGGGACGGTCGCCGCCCTCGTCGCCGCCATCGTGGAAGGCCACGACTGGGGATGGGACGGCCCCCGCGTGCTCGGTCTGCTCGCCCTGAGCGTGGTCGGAGTCGCGTTCAGCGTGCGCCACGCCCAGCGCCATCCAGGCCCCGTCATCGACCCCGCGATCGTGCGGATCCGGGGTGTTGCGCTCGCGGACCTCGCGGGCCTGGCGTTCTTCGCCGGGTTCGGAGCGATGATCCTCGGATCGGTGCTCTTCCTCACCGGGGTCTGGCACCACTCGGTCCTCCGTGCAGGACTGGAGATCGCCCCCGGGCCCGCGATGGCCGCGCTCTCCGCGGTGCCCGGCGGTCTCCTGGCGGCTCGGCACGGCGCCCGCCTGGTGGGCATGCTCGGGAGCGTCCTCTTCGCCGCCGGCGGCGTCTGGTGGGCGACGGTGGTCGGCGGGAGCCCGGATTACGCCGCCAGCTTCCTTCCGGGAGGGATCATCGCCGGACTCGGCGCAGGCCTCGTGCTGCCGAGTCTCTCCGGCGCCGCGACCCTGCCGCTTCCGCCAGAACGCTTCGCGACCGGCACCGCTTTGCTGACGATGTGCCGCCAGATCGGGCTGGCGCTTGGCGTTGCGGTTGTCGTCGCCCTGCTCGGCCGCCGCCCGGACGTCTCGGGCTTCCACGCGACGTGGACCTTCATGGCCGGGTGCAGTCTCGCCGCGGGGCTCGCCTTGAGCGCGATCAACGTCAAACCCCACGAGGTCCCCGTCCGCGCGACCTCGGCTGTGAGCGACGAGCGGCAGGTCACATAACCTCCGCCAGAAGACGTCAAGGTTGAGTTGAACCTCATGCCGGGACTACCACGACGGTAGCCACGATATCCCCCGCGACGCTCCATCGGCCCCGCAGCTCAGTCAACCGGACGCCGTTGACCAGGGGTCCGGAGATGAGCAACCGGGCGTGGAATGTGCCGCCGGCCCGATCGATGGTCAGCTCGACATCCTCGAACCCCAGCCACCGATGAGTCAGGGGAAACCAAGCCTTGTAGACGGCCTCCTTCGCGCTGAACAGAACCCGGTCCAGGCAGACTCCGGCGCCCTGGCCGGCCAACCTCGGAAGCTCGCGATCGAAGGCAACGTGCTCCAGGACTCCCTCTGGCAACGGCGCATGGACCTCGGCGTCGATCCCTATCCCGAGGACATCCCCGGTCTTGGCCACCGCACAGGCGCGGTAGCCACGGCAATGAGTGATGCTCCCAACGACGCCGCTCGGCCACAACGGCTCGCCGCGCTCCCCGGCGGGGACCGGCACGGGCGAGACCCCGAGCCGCTCGAGGGCGAGTCGCGCACAGGCGCGGCCGGTCATGAACTCCCGCCGGCGCGACTCCACCGCACGACCGACCGCCGACTTTTCGACGTCGAACAGCTCAACCCCCGGCAGATCTTCGCGGGTCGACGCGACGACGACGCCGTCCGGCACCAGTCGTTCGATCACGCGGCGCCTGCTCCGGGCACGATGCCGCGAGGCAGCGTTCGTCGATTGCCCCGGCCCCATCGCTCGCGCGGATACCCCAGCGAGACCTCCTCGAAGCGCACCCCGTCGTGCACCGTGCTCCGGGGGATGTGCAGGTGCCCGTAGACGACGGCCTGGGCGAGGAAGCGAGTGTGCCAGTCAGCGGTGTCGACCGTGCCGCACCATTGGGCGAACTCGGGGTGTAAGAGGGGCTTCGTCAGCTCGGCCAGCAGGGGGAAGTGGCCGACAAGCACCGACGGGCGCCGCTGGGCAGCCATCGTCGTCAGTCGCTCCTCGGTGAGCTTGACCCGCTCACGAGACCACTCCTCCCGCGACGCGTAGGGGTCAGGGTGGAGGACCAGCTCATCCGAGCACACGACCCCCACCTCACGGGCACGGGCCAGGGACCCCCGCTTGGTCGGCGCCACGTTGATCCCGAAGCTGTAGTCGTAGAGGGTGAACACCGGCGCCACCGTCACCGGTCCGCCGCGACCGACCCACACCGGATATGGATCCTCGGGAGTGGCGATCCCGAGCCCCTGGCAGTAGCGCACGAGATATCGGTAGCGCGCGTCCCCGCGCAACTGCACCGGGTCCGCTGGACACGTCCACAGCTCGTGATTGCCTGGGGTCCAGATGACCTTCTCGAAGTTCCCAGCCAGCGTCTTCAGGGCCCACTCGATGTCCGACATGATCTCGCCCACGTCGCCGCATACGATCAGCCAGTCCTGATCATGCGTTGGCCGCAGCCCTTCGACAAAGCCGCGGTTTTCGTCCGACTCGACGTGCAGGTCGCCGATCGCCACCAACGTCCCGTGCCGGGACATGGATGCTGGGTCCCTGCTCATGGATCTCGGTGACGTTCGGCTGGGGAGGTGCGGTTCGGTGGCGATGACAGCGTCGCGCCCGGTCTCAGACCGACGGAGCCGCTGACACCCGGAAGGATGGACTCGGGCGCCGGCTTCGACCCATCTGCGCGTACCCGCCTCGGCGGGTACGCTCTGGCCGATGGAGACCCGCAGGCGGGTATCCGACGGCCCTCCGACATGCGAGATTCTCGATTCAGCCGAGCAGCACTCCGGCGAGCTGTGTGGCTTGTGCTACCAGGCGCCCGGTCCGGTCCCAGACGTAGCACTGCTCGTCGACACGCCGCCCATCAATCAGTTGGGCGCGTTTGCGCACGCGCACCGGGCCCGGGGCGGGGATGGCACGTACATATACGGTCAGCTCGAGCGTCGGCTGCCAGCCGGAGAATGCGATGTCGAACGTCGCCGGCGGGAATGCGTCGACTGCGAACAGCAGTGAGATCGGATCGAAGTCCTCCTCTCCGGGAAGCTTCAGCCAACCGCTGAGCTCCCCCCGGCCGCTCGGGCTCCCACTCGTGATTCCACTCGATCCGGGATCCAGACGCAAATCGATCTGGTCCAGCATCGCGACCCTCCCGCCGTCGGGAGTTCGAGGAGCCAGGCGAACGCCCTCGTCGAACGGCACGTCGTCGATCGCCGGTACGCCGCGATCCCAGAAGGGAGCGACGGATGGGTCCAGTTCCCGCGTGGTCACCAGCGCCTCGACGAGCGAAGCGTCGCCCCGGATCAGGCGGGTGCGGACCTGACTCGTCGAGCGCCCTTCCCTGAGCAGCTCAGCTTCGACCTCGACCGGGCCGGTTTCGGGCGCTTGCAGATAGTGCGCGCTTGCCGCGATCACGTGGCCGTGCCCCGTGAGCGAGACAGCGGCCCGGCCCAGTATCGCCAGCAGATACCCGCCGTTGGCCTTGCCACCAATGGTCCACTCGGGACTGACGTTGGCCTGAAAGCGTCCGAACTCCCCGGCGGACACGGCACTGACCTCCGAGAACGGGAACGACGCGACGCCGGACGGTCGTGCTGTCATCGATCATGGCTCGTGGTTACGACCAACGCGGCACCGCGCAGCGGGCGGGCCGGGTCCCGAAGGGTCCGACCTCGGTGGGGTCGCCACATGCCGAGCAGTTTACCTGACCCCGGAGCCGAAACTCGACACGGCGGGCCGGCTGATCCGGAGTAATGCCACCAAGTTTCACCGAGACGCGGAGCCTGCCACCATTCTCGGTGGAGTGTCCTGCAGGCGATCAACGAGACCGGCCGTTCCCGAGCGCCCTCGACGGCCGCCTGGGGACGGCACCGCCGGCAGTCGCAGCCCGTAGAGCCTTGATCCCAGCCGCACGACCGTAGCCGGACGACAGGAGGTCTCATGAGATGCGAACTCGATCGTGACGCGCAGGTCATCCTCGACGTCATCGCCGCGTCCGGCGAACCGCACCTCTCGACGCTGTCGGTCGCCGCGGCGCGCGCGCGCATGCGCTCGGTATTGGTCACTAGAGGGAAGCAAATCGCGCTGCGAAGCGTGGAGGACGTGTCGGTGCCGACGCCGAGCGGACCGCTCCGAGTTCGCCTGTACCGGCCCACCGACGGTTGTCTCCCGGTCGCGCTGTTCCTGCACGGTGGCGGCTGGACGGTCAACGACGTCGACACGCACGACGAGGTGTGCCGGCGCCTTGCAAGGCGATCCGGCTGGCTCCTTGCATCGCTCGACTATCGCAAAGCTCCCGAACACAGGCATCCTGCGTCGCTCGAAGATGCGTATCTGACCTACCGGTGGCTACTCGACCGTGCCGCCGCGATCGGATGTGACCCCGCTCGCCGAGCAGTGGTCGGAGAGAGCTCGGGAGGGACGATCGCAGCCAACTTGACAGTACTCCTCCGGGATCTCGGCGCACCGATGCCCACTTATCAAGTGCTTGCATACCCAGTGACCGACGCCTTCGATCGTTGGCCGTCCTATTCCGAGCGCGGGACCGGCTACATCCTCGACCGGCCACTCATGGAGTGGTACTTCGGTCACTGTCTCCCGCCCGGCGCTCCGCCTGACGATCGGTACTGCATCCCGCTCGCGACCGAGGATCTGTCGCGCCTTCCGCCGACGCTCATCGTCACCGCCGAGTTCGATCCGCTTCGCGACGAGGGAATCGCGTATGCCGAGCGGCTCGCCGAGGCAGGGGTCGCCGTCGAACACGTCCACGCAGCCGACCAGATGCACGGCTTCCTGCTGCTCGGCCGAGTCGTCCCCGGCGCCAGTGCCCTGATCGACCTCACCGCCGACTCGCTGGCCCGGGCCGCAGCCAGGATCGAGGGTCGTCAGCTCGCCTGAAGGCCGAGGGGTCCCGTGGTGTCTTGCGAGTCGCCGATCGGGTGCTGCCGGGCGCGGGACGCCAGCCGGAGCATTTGACACGGACGCGCCCGTGACTAACCTCCGTCCGTGCCAGGCAGTAGCGACGAAGGACCACGAATGAGGCTGCCCAACACCGCCCACACCTCCCGGTCTTGGCGGATCCAAGAGCTCACCCGCGACTTCCGGCTCGAGGACGTGTGGGCGCTCCCCACGCCGGGCGGCCCCCACGACTTCCCTCGGCTCGTGGCGTTGATGGCCGCGGGCGACCCCTCGCGAGGCTCGTCCGGCGCCGTGCGGACGTTGTTCTCGATCCGTTGGAAGGTCGGTGCCCTCTTCGGTTGGGACGCAGACGTCGGCCGGGGCGCCGGGCTCCCGACGCTTCGCGACCGCCTGCCGGTGGATCTGCGAGACGCCTCAGCCTGCCCGGACTTCGACGCACTCCCCTTCACCTCCCTCTACCTGACCGACGACGAGTTTGCCGCCGAGATCGTCAACCGCACCGTTCACGGGGTCATGCACATCGGCTGGGTACCGGACGAGGCAGGCGGCTACCGTGGCGAGATGGCCGTCTACGTCAAGCCGAGCGGACTTCTCGGGACCGGCTACATGGCTGCGGTCTCACCCTTCCGGCACATGGTGGTCTATCCGCCGATCATGCGCCAGATCGCCCGGGACTGGCAGGCGCTCGCCGGCCAGCCGACGCCAGCACAGGCTAAAACATAAAAGCAAAACAGCAAAACAGCAGCGTATTTGCAGGCCATTCTCGATGGGCGCGGCGGGTTTCGAACCTGCGACCTCTCGCGTGTGAAGCGAGCGCTCTCCCACTGAGCTACGCGCCCTCGGCCGCAGATTCTACGGCCGCCGCCCGGCGGGGGCCGCCGGGCGGGCGCCTCGTGACCCCGGACTCGCGGCCTCCAGCGCCCGTGCCCCGACCACCTGAGGCCCCCTAGGCTGCCTTGACCGCCGAGAGCGAGAGGAGGATCTTGACCTTGTCGGACACCAGCAGGTTCCCGCTGCCCAGCGCCTGGTTGAAGCTCATGCCGTAGTCCGACCGGACGATCGTCGTCGTCGCCTCGAGGCCGACCCGCTCGTTGCCCCACGGATCCGTGTCGGCTCCGTCGACCGTCGCCTTCAGCGTGATCGGCTTCGTCACTCCCCGGATCGTCAGGTTGCCCTCGATCGTCAGCTCGTCGCCCGACCCGCCGGTGATCGACGTCGACTCGAACGTCATCTCAGTGTGGGTCTCCGCGTCGAAGAAGTCTCCCGACTTCAGGTGGCCGTCCCGGGCCTCGTCGCGCGTCGTGATGCTGTCGACGATCACCTTTCCGTAGGCCTTCGACTCGCCCAGCGTCTCCCCGACCTCGACTGTCCCCTCGAACTCCCCGAAGAACCCCTTCACCGTCGCGATGCCCATGTGCTTGACCTGGAACTCCACGCTCGAATGCTTCGGGTCGACGTTCCACGTTCCCTGCGCGATCAACTGCTCTTCGGTAGTCGGCATCTCTGCTCCTCAGGTCGCTCTCCCGGCCACCGCCGGGCGTAAAAGTGGTTGCACACGCAACATAGCAGAGGATTGCGCATGCAACTATTTTGTGACGTGGCGTTCGCGCGACGGTCGTCCGGAGCCCGCCCGCCCGCCGGCCGGCGCGTCGCCTCCCCCGCCGAGTAGGATTCCGACCGGACCGTGCTAGGCGGGGACGTAGCGGCGCCCTGAATCCGCAATCCGCTCTAGCGGGGCCGAATTCCCTCTCGAGGGGTGCTTCCTCCGGGTCGCCCCGTCGTCTGGGGCGTCGATGGTTTTGGGTCCCCTGCGGTGTCGGCCTGTGAATCAGGTCAGGTCCGGAAGGAAGCAGCCTTAAGCGGCAACCGGCAGGCGCAGCGGGAACTCCAGGCCGGAGCTTCCGGACGACGTAAGGCCCTCGGTTGAACACCTCGACACAGGGTGCACGGTCCATATATCTCTGCCGCCCCAATCGGTCCGCCCGCGGCCGGTGGGGGCGCGAACCAGGGTGGTCAGGCGGCCGACGCCCGGACCCCTCGGACTAGACTGGAGGCTCGTGTCGACCAGTCCATCGCTCTACCGTCGCCACCGTCCCCGCACCTTCGCCGAGGTCGTCGGCCAGGAGCACGTCGTCCGGACCCTCTCGAACGCCGTCGTCCGCGACATGGTCCACCACGCCTACCTCTTCGTCGGCTCACGCGGCACCGGCAAGACCTCGATGGCCAAGATCCTCGCCGCCTGCCTCAACTGCCGGGACGCCCCCACGATCACCCCCTGCGGGACCTGCGACTCCTGCCGCTCGATCGCCTCCGCGACCTCCCTCGACGTGATCGAGATGGACGCCGCCTCGTCGAACTCGGTCGACGACATCCGCGCTTTGCGCGAGTCCGTCGCCTACGCCCCCGTCTCCGGCGGCCAGAAGGTCTACATCCTCGACGAGGCCCACATGCTCTCGACCGCCGCCTGGAACGCCTTCCTCAAGACGCTCGAGGAGCCCCCGCCGAACACGATCTTCGTCCTCGCCACCACCGAGGCCCAGAAGGTCCTCCCGACCGTCGTCGACCGCTGCCACCGCTTCGACTTCCACCGGCCGACCGCCGACCAGATCGCCACCGTCCTGCGGCGGACCGCGGTCGCCGAGGAGATCGACGTCCCGCCAGCCGCCGTCGCCCTGCTCGCCCGCCACGCCTCCGGCTCCTTCCGTGACGCCCTCGGCACACTCGAGCAGCTCCGCACCTACAGCGGCCCGACGATCCTCCTCGACGACGTCCTCGCCGTCCTCGGCGTCGCCGACGCCGAGCTCCTCTTCGCCACCCTCGAGGCCGTCCACGCCGGCGACCCCCGCCGCGCGCTGGAGGCCGTCGCCGGCGCCGTCGACACCGGCCGCGACCCGGCCGGCTTCGTCCGCGAGCTCGAAGCCCACGTCCGCGAGGTCCTCGTCGTCCAGACCCTCGACCTCCACGTCCCCCCCGAGATCGCCGTCACCCCCGAGCGCGACGACCAGATCTCAGACCAGGCCACCCGGATTCCCCCCGCCACCCTCGTCCGCCTCCTCGACCTCCTCGCCGCCGCCCTCGCCGCCCTGCGCAACGGCGCCGACGGCCGCACCCAGCTCGAGCTCGCCCTCGTCAAGGCCGCCCGCCCCCCGCTCGACGCCTCGACCGACGCCCTCCTCGAGCGGATCGCCCGGCTCGAAGCCGCCCTCGCCGGATCTCCGCCCACCCCTGCCCCTCGTCAGGCGACTCCGGCCGCTCCCCAGGCTCCCCCGGCCGCTCCCCAGCCTGACCCGGCCCGTTCCCGGTCGGCGCCGGCCGTCCCCGCTGACCACCAATCCGTCCCGTCCCCGCCGCCCCCGGCCGAACCCCCGCCGCCACCTCCCAGCCGCGCCCCGAAAGAACCCGAAGCCGCTCCACAGCAGACGGCTTCGAACCCCCCCGCCCCTCCCACCCCCGAGCCGCTCACCCTCGAGCGCGTGATCGCCCTCTGGCCCGCCGTCCTCGACGCCGTCGGCACCGCCAACCGCATGCTCGCCGCCGTGATCGCCGGCGCCCTCCCCGTCGAGCTCACCGACCGCCGGCTCGTCCTCGCGTTCCCCCTCGACTCGGCCTTTCTCCGGCGCAAGGCCGAGGACTCTCCCAACCGGATCGCCGTCGCCGACGCCCTCCGCCTCGTCACCGGACGCACCCTCACCCTCGCCTACGATCTCCGCGAGCCCACCGCACCGTCCGAGCCGCCCGCCACGCTGACCGACGCCGAGTGGGTCGCCCGCCTCAAGGTCGAGTTCGACGCCCGCGAGCTGGATGCCTGACAAACCCTGAACCGGAGCCCCTCATGCCCCAGCCGAACATGCAGAAGATGATGAAGCAGGTCCAGAAGATGCAGGCTGACATGGCCCGCGCCCAGGAGGAGCTCGCCGCCGCCGAGGTCACCGCTTCGGTCGGCGGCGGCATGGTCACCGTCAAGGTCACCGGCGCCCTCGTCGTCACCGAGATCAAGATCGCCACCGAGGCGATCGACCCCGACGACCCCGAGATGCTCGCCGACATGGTCCTCGCCGCCGTCAACGAAGGCCTCCGCGCAGCCCAGGAGCTCGCCTCCGAGAAGATGGGCGGCGCCACCAGCGGGCTCGATCTCGGTGCTCTCGGCGGGCTCGGTCTCCCCGGCTTCTGAGCCTTCGGCTCCGTCGAGCACCCTCCCTGAATGTACGCCCCGCCGATCCAGCGGCTCGTCACCGAGCTCTCCAAGCTCCCCGGAATCGGCAACCGCACCGCCCAGCGGCTGGCCTTCTTCATCCTCCGCTCGAGCGCCGAGGACGCCGCCGCCCTGGCTGATGCGATCCGCGAGGTCAAGGAGCGGATCGGCCTCTGCGAGGTCTGCTTCAACCTCGCCGAGGGCCCCCGCTGCCGGATCTGCGACGACGACCGCCGCGACTCCTCGCTGATCTGCGTCGTCGAGGAGCCGTCCGACGTGATTCCGATCGAGCGGACCCACGAGTACCGCGGCCGCTACCACGTCCTCGGCGGCGCCCTCTCCCCGATCGACGGGATCGACCCCGACGATCTCCGGATCGCCGAGCTGATGCTCCGCATCGGCGACCCCGACGCCCCCGTCCGCGAGGTCGTCCTCGCCACCAACCCGACAACCACCGGCGAGGCCACCGCCCTCCATGTCGCCGCCGGCCTCCGCCGCCGCTCCCCCGAGATCCTCGTCACCCGCCTCGCCAGTGGACTGCCCGTCGGGTCCGACCTCGAATACGCCGACGAGGTCACCCTCGGGCGGGCCTTCTCCGGCCGGCGGACGGCTTCCTAGTGGTGCGTCTCGGTTTTGGTTGGTGATTGCCTCGCGCACGGCTGAGTGCGGGGCTCGAGGCGATGGACTCGGCCAGTGCAACATGCGAGCGCCGCTTGCGAACGCTGTTCGCGAACGTCGTT
>JAXDHV010000104.1:0-4560 GCA_034664295.1 Solirubrobacteraceae bacterium
GGCGGAGCGCCGGTGAGGGTTTAGACTGCCTCGGTCGGGAGAGGTGGCCGAGTGGCTGAAGGCACTCGCCTGCTAAGCGAGTATGGGGGTTAAACTCCATCGCGGGTTCGAATCCCGCCCTCTCCGCCAGTCTTGATTCGTCCGAACTGAGGCCTCGAGAAATCGGGGCCTCGTCGGTTCCCTCCCCACCTTGGCCGGTCGCGGCCCGTCCTGGGCCTTCCTGGGCCAGTTCCGGCGGGTCCGGCCGAGGAGACGGTCGGCTTCGACGTAAAAGCGTCACGGCGTCCCTCTACGCCGTAGATCCGGTGACCGTCGTCGTCCTCGACATGGTACGGCGCGATCACCTCGTGCGTGGCTTGGTTGAGCAGCTTGCGCAGGTTCGGGTCCTTCCGCCCGGACGTAGGGCAGGGTCGTCCCGACGAGAAGCAGGGCATCCTCAAGCGCCCCCATGACCTCAGCAACCTCGTCGGTGGCCGAACCCGCTTGCGGGCTTGCCGGCGTTCTTCCTGGATCCGTTGCTGCTCGGCGGCCGGAACGTCGTTGCCGATGAGGTCCTTGTGCGAGCTGGACGAGCTTCCACTGCTCGGCTTGCAGGTCGCGTAACCGCCGTTGGTGCAGGGCGCTCTGCTTGCGGGCGACGTCGACGCGCGGCTCGATGAAGTCGCGCACGGCCTGACGGAGGCAGTCCTGCTCGTTCTCGGAGTAGATCAGGCTGGCGTGGTAATCAACAACGGCTTGCTCCACCCGGTCGACCGCCATGTGCCGCGAGCCACAGCGGCCGCCGCGGTGACGCGCGAGAGGCAGGAAAAGTACTCATAGGATCCCGCCGTCGCCGCGGTGCCGGCCGTAGCCGAGGCGCTTGCCGCAGCGCTCGCACTGGAAGATCACCCGGTCAGGTAGTGGTTGTGCTTGTGGGAGCGCTCGCCCGATGTTCGATGGGCCGCGAGCACCTGTTGGACGCGCTCGAACGTCGTTTCTCGATCAGGGCTCATGGACCCCGCGCGGCTTGCGGCCCTTGAACGTCACAATGCCCACGTCGGCGGCGACTCTCCCGCGATGTCATGCGGGTTGACTCCTCCGATGTCATTGAGTCCGCCCCGGACCGCCGGAAGGGGGGCGGATGCCTGACTCCCCGATCTTCCAAGCCGCCCTCGGCCAAGCCGTCAAGGCCCGGAGGACCGACCTGGGCCTCACCCAGGAGGAGCTATCCCTGTGTTCCGGTCTGCACCAACGCTGTGATCTCCAACGTCGAGACCGGCAAGCGCAACCCCAGTTACGGCAACCTGCGCCGCCTGTCCGCCGGGCTCGAGTTGCCGGCCTCCGAGCTGCCGCGGCGAGCGGAGGGGGTGGAGGCCAGCCTCGCCGACGACGAGTCCACGACGCTATAGCCGAGGACTACCTCAGTGCGCTGATGGCGATACAGCAGGCGCCCGCAGTCTCCAACGCCAGCGCGACCCATCGAGCTGTCTCCGTTTCGAGCCGGATTCCGAGTTCCCGGGACAGGACCAACGGCACACTGTGCAGGGATCGCGGTGGCTGCCGAAGGTACCTGATCTCAAGTGACGTAGCGACGATCCAGAGCGTCCCAACCGGTGCCGCCAATAATGCGAGGGAAATGAGCCAAATTAGGTAGGCTGGCGCCGCTACCGGCGGGGCCTGAACAGGATGCAGCCACCACTCCATGACCGCGTAGACGAGAAAGATGTCGAGCGGCACGATCGCCGCGGTAATTCGCTTGCGCCACTGCTCGAGGCCGTGCCGTCGCTCTGTGGTCTTCCCAGCCATCCGCCACACGAAGGCGCGCTGGAGCAGCCATTCGTCGACGGCCGCGGCGAAGTGCCCACACAGGAGCTTGGGGCACTGCCGCTGCGTCTCGGCTACGACCATGAGGCCCAGCCCGACAACCGCTAGCTGACGCGAGAATATGCCGAGGAGAAGGATTGTGACGGGGGCATAGAAAACGGCCGCCACCACCGGACTGACGACACGCTCCGACGGGGAGCAGAGCGCGGTCTGGACTTCGCGGCCTCTGGACATGAGCAACTTGTAGCGTAGGACTCGGACGGGATCTCGGGTGCCCGAAGCCCCGGTCCGAGGACACGGCTCTCGCTACTCGTTTCAAGGTGCCGCCAAGCCACGCCGATTGAGTCCGGGGTGGCCAAGCCACGGCCGCGGAGATCCCACTACCACCGTCGATCCAAACACGCGCCTCACGCGGTTCTCGGGCGAGGCGCGCCGGGTCTTGGAGCGCTTCGTGGCCCGAGTGGCTGAGCTTCGAGCGTCGCGCTTCCTTGTCGAGTCGGCAGATCCGTTGACGCTCAAGCTCGATTTCTTCGGGGGTAAATCTTCGCCTCGACGGACCTGGCCGGCTGGAGGTGCAAGAGGTCATTGGAGCGTTCCGCGATCTAGGCACATCGGGAGCGATCTCTGCCGTCATGGTCTCCAGCCTGATCGGGCGGACGCGCACGCCCGGGAACGCCGCAGCGATGTTCGCGTCTCGAAGGTCACCCCGGCGTCGTCGATTGCGACCGATTCGATTCGTGACAGCTGTCGCTGTGGCCAGCGCACGAGTCTACCTTGAGCACGGTGGTCGCTCGTCGAGATAGCGTCGCGCTCAGCTCCGCTTGACTGGTGCTTGTCGCATCGTCGACCGACCCGTCGTGCGAATCAAATCAGCGATCTCGGTTGCACGCGCTGCGCAGCCCCGTTGCTCATGTGCTCAAGAGTTCGACCGGTCCAGTACGCCCGTGTATAGGGCGTCCACGGCGGCCCGGCTCTCTGTCGTTGCCGCGACGTGGCGCCCTTTTCGCGGTTTGCTATTGCCCACGATTTGCGACGCCCTAGTCAGCTCGCCAGGGGCGACGGACTCGATGAAAGCCTCAATGCCCTCGTTCGGAGGCTTGGCGGCCGACGCCAAGGTAAAGATGCCGTGTCGCCTGCCAATCTCCCGTAGCGTATCGAACGAGGTCTGCATCGCAGGCTCAATTCGCCGCTTGCACTACCTCGACGAGCCGGATCAGGTTCGTCTTGCCGGAACCATTCGGTCCGACAATCGTCAGCAGCCCCGCCGCGATGTCCTCGAGCGTGAGCCGCTCGAAGGAGAACAACTCTTGGCAACTGAGGGAGGCGAGGCGCATTCGTACCAGCAGACGATACGGCGCTCGTCCGACAGCTCGGGATCCGTGAATTGTCTCGCCCGGAGGCCCCGTCCACGGGGGCCGCGCGCGGGCCGCAACCTGACCTAAGCGGCTTCTGAGCCCCGTCCAGCGACGATCTGCCAGCTTGGGGCCCGATGCGCGAAAATATTGATATGGTCGAGAATTCAACCGTCGCGGACCGTTTTGCGCACGAGGTGCTCGACCGGGTTCGTCGTACGCATCTCCCCGGCGCGGGTGTTGAAACCGCAGTTGCGCTCAGCCGGCGTCGGTGGCGTCCCACCGCCGCGACATCGCTTGACGAGCTAACGGCCTACGTCGCCCTTTGCGAGCGCGCCTGGCTCTATTGGTCTCGGAGCGCGCTGGACTTCGTGACGATCAACGCGATGCGAACGGCCTGGCTGGGAATCTTCGAGCCGAGCCGGGTTCGGAACGCTGATGACGCCGCTGCGGCGCAGTCGATGTGCGGCTACCACCGGACACTCTTGAACGAGGTTCCCCGTGATCTCAACTATCCCGTGTGGCCGTTCCGTCTCGAAAGGGCACGGCGCGTGCTTCTAGCTACTCAAGAGGCGTTGGGGGTTGCGGTAACCCTTGACACCCTTGAGGCGCCTGCGCTGTCTGAGTTGCACCGTGGTATCGGATAGGCGGCTGAGGCGCTCGTCGCCGGCTTCTCAGGGGGATTTGAGCCAAACCTTCCGACGGAGACGTGCGACACGATCGAGGCTATGATCGTGTGCTCTAGGGCCTGATCGGCCGTTCCGCCGCGCAGACGCTACGGACAGAGTCCTCGAGCCGAGTTGGGTCCGTGAGAAGCTGTACCAAGGTCTCAAGGCCGGCTTGAGGGTGGCAGTTGTCCCACGCTCCCCGCTGTGAGCGTTTCTTTCGAACCCTGGGCAAGAGACAAGCCTCGGCGAGCTTTAGCGCGAAGCCGCGCGGGCGTGTCGGCGGCGGTCGCTCGGTGGAGCTGCTCATCGGGGATTATCCAAGCCCGTTGTCGTCGATTTCAAGCTCGTTCGAACGCCTTCTGATGCCGCGTGCTGCCGTCCGCGGCGGCGTAGCTGCTCCGCGGTCCGCGGGCCAGGTCAAGCAGCTCGTGGACGACGGACTCGAGCGCAGCGGCGTCGCGGTCGACGAGCGCGACGATCCGTCAGCTTCGAGCTGCTCGGCTCTCACTGCCCGCACAGAACCCGATGTCGGGGGCCCCACGGCGAAGGACGAGAACGCGGCCGACCGGCAGACCGGCGCCCCAGCGGAGATCGCCAGCGCCAACGGAACCGTCATGGCTCCACCAGCGAAGCGGATCCTTTTCACGCCGGGGCCGAGGACCCCATCGGATCGGCGACCCGTATCCTTGCCCGACTGCGCCCGTAGCTCAGCTGGATAGAGCGTCGGTCTACGGAAC
>JAXDHV010000024.1:0-2648 GCA_034664295.1 Solirubrobacteraceae bacterium
TATCGTCGACAGCGCCGTCAGGAAGATCGCCGCGTCCTGCTCGTTGGCCGCCGCCCGCACGAGCGCGTCGATCTCCTCGAGCGAGTAGAAGTCGTAGTCGCCGGAGTAGCGGACCTCCTGGCGCTCGACCGTCCCGCTCGGGTCCGCTTCGAGCCAGCCGCGGGGCGAGCGTGCCCGAGGATCGCGCGCACGATCATCAGCAGCTTCTCGGCCGTCCGCCCGTAGGGGAGGCCGTCGTACCAGGCCTTCAGCTGGTTGCTGCGAAGCTCGCGCAGGGGTGTGCTGGCGAACGGCGCGCGCCCGTAGACGGTGTCCGGCCGTGTCCGCTCCGGCGGCGCGGGGAGGAGGTAGGTGTCGAGCGCCATGCGGTAGTCGGCCAGCGTCGAGCTCTTCAGCGCGCGCTTGCGCTCGCCGGGCAGCAGCCACGCCTCCGCGGCGTGGGCGAACGTCAGCGGCGTGCCGCGCGGCCGGGCCGGCGTCGGCATGGTCACCGCCTCGTGCTCGAGCAGTCTGCGCAGCTGTGCGTGTCCCTCCCGAGGCGTCAGGTAGGCGGGGTCTGGCTTCGGTCCGTCGCCGGCGTCCCAGACGATCGCCCCGGCATTCGAGACCGACGACGAGGCTCGGGTTAGGAGCGTGCGGTCCCCGGCTCTACGATAGGGACGCCATGAGCACTCAGATGTCCCGCGTGGCCGGGATCGAGTCGTCGCCACCGCCTCGCTACGGCTGGCTCCGCGCATTGGGGGCGTTGCTCGGCGGCAGCATCATCGCCTACTTCGGACTGTTCGTGTTCGCGTTCGTCCTCGGCGTTGTCGTGCACATGCTGCCGGGCACCCTGCCGGAGGAGTCGGGCGTTGGTTGGCCGTGGCGGATCGACGGCGCCTGGTCCGCGCTCGCGGACCTGGGACCGCTGCTGCTCACCGGGGCGCTCGTCGCCGCCGGTGTCGGCTTCTACGTCGGGCCGCGCGTTGGCCACCCGACGGCGCGGTGGCCGATCGTCCTGTGCGCCACGCTCGTGGGGTGGGTCCCGATCGCCCAGAGCGGCCGCGGCGGGCTGCTCCCAGTGAGCGGCGGCCTCGCCTTCGTCGCAATGTGGTGGACCACGCGCAAGACGTCCGAAATGCCGCGCTGGCGCTTGCCCGCCGCCGCGATCAGTCCGCGCGTCGCCCTCACCGCTGTGGTTGCCGCCGTGATCGCTCTGGCTGCCGTATCGATCGCCTACGGCACGCTTCACCCCGTACGCGTGGCGAGCTTCAGCCCACCCGAGACCGCGACCCTCTTCCACGGCAAGACGGATCGCTTTCCGGTCCCCATCTACAACGAGGGTCCGCTCCCAATACGGATCCTTGCCGTCTCCCTCCCGCCGACGCCAGGCCTGAGGCTGGCCCGTGTCGAGCGCTCCGGCCCGCGGACCGAGGGTCCCACGATCGACTCGCTCTACTCCCCGGCCGGCATGCCGCAAGTCCCTTCCGGCGCGGAACTCAGCTTGTGGCTGACCCTCACCGGGCCAACCGACTGCATCGCCGCGGCGCAAACCGTCGCCGCTCTCGACGTGCACGTCGCCGTCGCCGGCCTCGACCGCTCCCAGCGGGTACGCCTCGGGCCCCACGGCCTGCAGGTCAACTGCCGTCCCTCCCACCACTCGTGATGAGGCCGACGGCCATTATCCGCGTCCTGGCCGTTGTGGCTCGCGCTCTCACAGGTCGATGACGTAGCGCGGTTCGTGCAGGCGCGCGCCGTGCCAGACACGGTCGCGGGCGGTCCCGTCCAGTCGCCATCCGTGGTGCTCGTAGAATCGCCGGGCTCGGAGGTTGCGGCCTTCGGTGTGGAGCCACGCACGCTGGCACCCATTGCCCCGGAGCGCGGCGAGCGCTCGGTCCAGCAGGGCGCTGCCGGCTCCGCGGCCCCAGCCTCGCGGGTGGGTGTAGAGCCGGAGAATCTCACCCGTCGCCGCGTTCCAGGCCACGAAGGCCAGGACGCCGTCGGCGTCCGCGGCGACGAGGTCGGCCGGATGTCGCACGCCGCTCGTCGCGGCCTCGACCCGCTCGGAGCCGAGAAAGGCGCCCCACGCGGCCACGCCAGCCGCGGTCACGACCTCGGCGATCTCCCCGGCATCGGCCGGCGCCGCCGGTCGGATGGACCACGAGCGATCACGGTGCGCCCCCACCAGGGCACCGTATATGCGCCCACACCAGGGCACCGTATATGCGCCCACTGCGGTCGGTGTGGATCCGCGGTCCAGACGGCAACCTCGTCGGGCCGGCCGCGTCTACGGCCGGTCGACGATCTCGTAGATCGCCCCCGGCCCCACCGGCCCCCCGGCCGCCTGGCAGCCCTGGTAGCTGAAGCGCGCGTAGAGGACGCTTGTCCCCGCCCGCGTCACGAGGGCGAACATGTAGCCGGCGTCCACACCCGGCAGCAGCCGGCCCACCACCACGGCCCGCCCGTACCTCGGCTTGCGCACCAGCGCCACCGGCGGACGGCACCCACGGCCGCTCTCTCCGAAATAGGTCGTGCCCGCCGGAGTCACGCCCGGGTCGTAGCGGGCGAACACCCCGCGCGGCCGTTGGAGCCTCGTCGTCCGCTGCCGGAGGATGTCGTACCGAAACACGTCCTGACCCCGCGGGGTCACCTGTCCCCACACGGCGAAC
>JAXDHV010000043.1:0-18057 GCA_034664295.1 Solirubrobacteraceae bacterium
CCCCCCGCCTGTGGGGGGGGGGGCGGGGGGCGGGGGGGGGCGCGGGGGGGCGGGCCGGGGGGGGGGGGGGGGGGTGGGGGGGGGGGGGGGGGGAGCGGGCGGGCGAGCGAGGGTGCTTTGAGAAAAATGGTTGCCGGACTCCGGCAACTACCTCACGTCGCAAAGACCACCAATAGCCGCCACGACTCGCTCCCCCGAGCGGCCGTCGCCGTAGACCGCGGGGCGGAGCGGGCGAACGAGGGTGCTTTGAGAAAAATGGTTGCCGGACTCCGGCAACTACCTCTCGTCGCAGAGACCACCAATAGCCGCCACGACTCGCTGCCCCGCGCGGCCGTCGCCGTAGAGCGCGGGTCGGGCCACCGGCGGGGAGCCGGCGAGCGCCGTCCGGGCGAGACCGGCGTCGAGGCCGACAAGCGTGTTCCAGCCGGCCTTCACCGTCTCGACCCACTCGGTCTGCTCGCGCAGCGTGACGCACGGCACCCCCGCCAGGTAGGCCTCCTTCTGGACGCCGCCCGAGTCGGTCAGGACCGCTCGCGCGTTGCAGAGCACGGCGGTGAAGTCGAGATACCCGAGCGGCGGGCTGACGCGGACCGCCCTCGCGAGCCGCTCTCCCAGCCCCGCCGCCTCGAGCCGGGCTCGCGTCCTCGGATGGACGGGAAGGACGACCGGCTCGGAGACGGCAACCGCCTCCAGCAACTCGACGAGGCGGACGAGCTGGCCCGGGTCGTCGACGTTGCCGGCCCGGTGGGCGGTCGCAAGGACATAGGCGCCGACGCCGAGCCCCAGACGATCGAGCGGCTCGACGCGCCGGCGGGCACGCGGCTGCACCTCGAGGGCGACGTCGACCATCACGTCGCCGACGATCTCGGCCCGCCCGGGGACCGCCTCACGGCGGAGGTTCTCGAGAGCGACCTCAGACGGACAGAGCAGGAGGGTCGAGAGCTGGTCGACGAGGACCCGGTTTCGCTCCTCTGGCATCGTCCGGTCGAACGAGCGCATGCCGGCCTCGACGTGGACGACCGGGATCCCGCCGTCGGCCCCGGCAAGCGCGCCGGCGAGGGTCGAGTTGGTGTCGCCGTAGACGAGCACCGCGTCGGGCGAGACATCGTCGACGATCGGCGCCAGAGCACAGAGCATCCGGCCGAGTTGCGAGGTGTTCGCCCCGCCCGAGACGCCGAGCCAGTGGTCGGGCGGGGGGAGGTCGAGCTCGGCGAAGAAGACCGCCGAGAGCTCGTCGTCGTGATGCTGTCCGGTGTGCACGAGGCACTCGTCGTGGACCTCGCGCAGCCGGCCGGAGACGGCTGCGGCCTTGACGAACTGGGGACGGTTGCCGACGACCGTGAGGACGCGCATCAGCCGAGCTCGGCGCGGATCCGCGCCGCCACCTCCTCGGCCGTGGCCCGGGTGACCGGCCCGGCGGCCGGCAGCTCGACCGAGTCGATCCGGCAAACCGGGGTGACCTCGCGGAGGCTGGAGACGAGGAAGGCCTCGTCGGCTCCGTCGAGGTCGTCGCGCGTCGTGATCGCCTCCCGGCCGCCGATCCCGTCGAGAATCAGCCGGCGGGTGATCGAGTCGAGCACGCGATCCTCGAGCGGCGGGGTCAGGAGCTCCGAGCCCCGAACCCAGAAGAACGACGACGTCGGCGCCTCGAGAACCCGCCCGTGCGGCGTGACCAGGAGGGCGTCGTCGAAGCCCTGCTCGCGGGCCAGCCGGCCGGCGAGGACGTTGGCGGCGTAGGAGAGCGACTTGACCCCGTCGAGCAGGCGGACCGGCGAGTACGTGACGCAGGCGAGCGACATCGAAGCCGGGAAGTCCGGGAGCCGCTCGATGATCAGGATCCGCCGGCCGCCGCGGGTCGCCATCAGCCGCAGAGCGGCATCTTCGGCCGGGGCCGAGGCCGCCAGCAGGCGGTCGATGTCCTCGGCGAAGGCCCCGGTGTCGATCGGCAGGCGGATCGATCCTGCGGATGCGGCCATCCGAGCGAGGTGGCGATCGGTCGCGTACGGGACGCCGGCGTAGAGGCGAAGCATCTCGAAGACGCCGTCCCCCCGCTGGAGGCCGTCGTCGGTGACCGAGATCCGGGCTTCGCCGATCGCCATCAGCTCGCCGTCGATGCTCGCGTTCCGGGGTTCCACGGGGCGAACGCTAGTCGATTCGAAGTCCGGCCACCCCCCCTCTACGGAGTCCCCCCGGGGAGCCCGGCATGGCGCATCGCGATGCCGAAACGCGCGAAATCGGCCTGGAACTCGCTCAGGGAAAGCGGGTGGCCGGCACCGTCGGGGGCGACCGACGGGGTCGCCGTCTGGGAGCGCCGCTGGGCGCGCGCGGCCGCCCGCCACTCGTCGAGCCGCGTGTGGAGGTCGCCGCGATCGGGCGTCTGGGACCGCGGCTGGTCCTCCAGCAGGAGGCCGAGGTGGGGCGAGTTCACGACCCGGGCGCCCATCGCGCGGATCGCGGCGTCGGACTTGGCGGCGAAGCGGAGGAGGATCGTCTTGATCAGGGCGGTGTGGTCGAAGAGCTGGTGGCTGACCCCCTGGGTGACCCGAGGGCCGACGACGAGCGCCGGGACGCGGAGGCCGTAGGTCGGGAAGCCGGAGCCGTCGTTGACCGGCGGGGGCGCGACATGGTCGTAGAAGCCGCCGTGCTCGTCGTAGACGATGACGAGGACCGTGTCCGCCCACCCAGGGCTGTTGACGAGCGCCTCGTAGACGTCGAGCACGAGCGCCTGGCCGGCGAGGACGTCGCCCGGCGGGTGGTCGTCGTTGGAGCCGGGATCGAGGATGTGGAGGTCGATGAAGTTCGGATCGATCCACGAGACCTCCCGCAGCTGGCCCTTGGCCGCGTCGTCGAGGAAGCTTTCGCCGCCGACGATCCCCATCTCCAGGGCGTCGGTGAGGGTGCTGACCGACTTGCGGTCGAAGTAGACGAAGTTGTCGCGCTTGGGGTTGAGCGGGTCCCGATAGTGGGAATCGGCCGCCCGGAGGGTCGCCGGATCGTGGGAGTACCAACGCCACTGCTTGTCGGCGAGCTGCCGGGTGAACGCCTGCTGGTCGTAGATCGGGGCGTTCTTGATCGTGTCCCAGGCCGAGGACCCGATCAGGTGCTGGAAGAAGCTGAGCTTCTGGGCTTCGACCTTCGGACCCTGGCGACCGGCCAGCGAGTACAGCCGGTTGGGCCACGTATCGCCGGGGATCGAGCTGTGCCAGGCGTCGCAGACGCAGTAGTTGCGCGCGATGTAATCGTAGACCGGAAGGTGGTCGGCCGTGTAGTGGCCCATCGGGAGGCCGCGCCACTCCGGCGGCGGGTTCTTCTGGGCGATGAAGTTCTTCACGAAGCCGCCGTTCGAGTCGGCGACCTGCTCGCGGACGCAGTCAGGGCCATGGCACGGATCGAGGCTCTGGTCGAACGGCTGACCCGGCTTGTGGAAGGCCGTCTCGCCGGCCGGGAACTCGAAGACCGGATATCGGTTGCCCTGGGCGTCGAGGTTGACTTCGTCACCGGTCAGCCCACGGACGTCGGGCATCCCGTCGTTCGTCAGGTATCCGAGCATGTGGTCGAACGACCGGTTCTCCATCATCAGCACGACAATGTGCTTGACGGCAGCCAATCGCTGGAGATGGACGTCGGGCATATCGCTGACCCCTGGTTTGCCTCTGAGTGACCCTACGCCTCGCGTGGGCGCTCCGCAACCCGACAGCCCGCACCAGCGCAACCTCCCGCTCGACCTGCCGACGCCCGACGTGATCTCGGCTTCCCGCGCCCTGCTCCCCCCGGCTCCCCCGCTCCCGCTCCCGGCCTCCCGCTCCCGGCCTCCCGCTCCCGGCCCCCGGCCTCCCGCTCCCGGCCCCCGGCCTCCCGGCTCCCCGGCTCCCCGGCGGGCCATCGTCGGACGCTTGGGATCGGCTACGGTGCGAGCGGTGTCGACGATGGCCGGGAGATGACCGACGACGACGAGCTCGAACGTCTTGACCGCCTGCTCAAGCTGCTCGGCCGAGTGCTCGACGGACCGGCCGACCAGGGGGAGAGCTCGGCCGAGTGGACGTGGCAGAAGCTCGACCTGATGGAGGCCTCGATGGGGCCCGACGCCCTGCGGGCCCTCCTGCGCCGGCAGGGGATGGGCCCCAAGACGTGTGACGAAGCGCTTGCCGTGCTCGCCCGCCGCCGCGAGGCGGCCTCCTCCTGACGGAGCTCGTCGGGGCTCGGGCTCGAGGCTGTGCCCTGGGGGAGCTCGTCGGGCTCGGGCTCGAGGCTGTGGCCCTGCCCCCTCAGACTAGATCCTCGAGGCGCTGGGGGCCCAGCGGCTCGGCCGGCGGCTCCTCGTCGCGGGCCGGACGTAGGGCCAGCTGCCACCAGGAGACCTCGCGCCAGGCTCCGGCCTTCCAGCCGATCTTCGGATGGACCCCGACGTACTGGAAGCCGACCGCCTTGTGGAGGCCGACGCTGGCCTCGTTGGGGAGGGTGATCCCGGCGACGACGGTGTAGAGGCCCTGGCGACGGAGAAGCTCGAACAGCGCGTCGTAGAGCGCGCGACC
The DNA here is from genome assembly GCA_034664295.1 of Solirubrobacteraceae bacterium. Classification (GTDB taxonomy): domain Bacteria; phylum Actinomycetota; class Thermoleophilia; order Solirubrobacterales; family Solirubrobacteraceae; genus Palsa-513. Next base: position 4,533 of record JAXDHV010000043.1, read on the forward strand.
GGCCCCCCGGCGGTGATGGGTCGATGCGACGTAGACCCCGACCGTAACGGCCCACCGGTAGGCGGCCCGCGGATGATACGCCGATGCGAAGGCATATCCGACGACGCTCCCGCCCGCCTCGAGCACGAGCCACGGGTGCGACCGGCTTGCGCTCTCGATTCGCCGGGCGAACTCCGCCGCGCTGGGTGCAACCTCCTCGAAGGAGGCCGGAGAGTCGGTGACGTACGGCGCGTAGATCGCCGCGCAGGCTGCGCCGTCGCGGGCGGGGTCGGCGTGCCGGAGGGTTTCGGACATCCCGACTATTGTGGACCGACTTGCGCTTCGTGGAGTCCCCGGCCGACCTGCCGCCGGCCAGCGACCTCGTGGAGGCGATGATCGACGAGCTCGTCCCGCTCTACGGGCGGATCGACATTCCCGGTGCGCCGAGTGCGACGCCCAGCGAGATGGGTCCGCCGAGCGGCGTGTTCCTCGTCGGCTGGGACGACCTGACACCGGTCTGCTGCGGCGGTCTCAAGCGGCTCGACGAGAACGTCTGCGAGATCAAGCGGATGTACGTCGTTCCGGCCGCCCGCGGGAAGGGCGTCGCCCGACTGCTGCTCGACGCGCTCGAGGACGCGGCGCGGGCTCGCGGGTACACGGCCGCCCGCCTGGACACCGGCCGAAAGCAGCCCCACGCCCAGCGAATGTACGAGCGGGCCGGCTACCTGGCGGTCGCCGACTTCAACGCGAACCCGTTCGCCTCCTTCTGGGGCGAGAAGCAGCTCGCCTCTACGCGCCCGTGAGAAGTAGAAACCGAGCACGCCGACGCGAGCGGGGCGAGAAGCAGCTCGCCCGCTCGCGCCCGTGAGGAGGCGAGACCGGGGACACCCGCGCGAGCGGGCAGCAAGCCGGCCGACCGACTTGACAGCACGCTAGTCAGGTGCCTAACCTTTCGGTACCTAATGACCGAGGCCGAAGCGACAGACCGAATCGAGCCGTGGGTCTGGCGGATCTCCGGGATCGTGATCCTCGGGTCGATCATGTCGATCCTCGACACGACGATCGTCAACGTCGCGTTGAGCACGCTCGGTCGGGAGCTCCACAGCTCGATCGCACAGATCCAGTGGGTCGTGACCGGGTACCTGCTGGCGCTCGCGGCGGTGATCCCGCTCGCCGGATGGCTGGCTCGCCGGTTCGGCGCAAAGCAGGTCTACCTGACTTCGCTCGTGCTGTTCACGGCCGGCTCGGTCCTCTGCGGGCTGGCGAGCTCGGCGACCGAGCTGATCGTGTTCCGTGTCCTCCAGGGGATCGGCGGCGGCCTCAGCCTGCCGGTCGGGCAGCTGATCATGGCCGGGGCGGCCGGACCCAAGCGGATGGGGCGTGTGATGAGCGTGATCGCCGTGCCTGCGATGCTCGCGCCGATCTTCGGGCCGGCGGTCGGCGGCCTGATCCTCGACAACGCGAGCTGGCGGTGGATCTTCTTCGTCAACGTCCCGATCGGCATCGTCGCCCTCGCGACGGGGTTGCGCGGACTGCCCAACCCCGAGCGCCAGCCGCCGGGACGGCTCGACGTCGTCGGCCTCGTCCTGTTGACGGCCGGCATGCCGCTGATCACCTACGGGCTGGCCGAGATCGGCTCGACGGGCGGCTTCTCCTCGCCGAAGGTCGTCCTCCCGATCGTGTTCGGGACGGCCCTGGTCGTCCTCTTCGTGCTCCACGCCCTGCGGGTCCAGCGGCCGCTCCTCGATGTGCGCCTCTACGCCCGGCGGACGTTCGCCGCGGCGTCGATCACGACGTTCTGCCTCGCCGGGGCCCTCTTCGGCGCGATGATCCTGATGCCGCTCTACTACCAGCAGGTCCGTGGCCAGAGCGTCCTCGACACCGGGCTGCTGGTCGGGCCGCAGGGGCTCGGTGCGGCCCTCGTGATGCCACTCTCGGGCAAGCTGACCGACCGGATCGGCGGCGGGCCGCTGGCCTTGTTCGGGGTGATCGTCACGTGCGTGGCGACGATCCCGTTCGGCCTGATCGGGGCGCACACGTCGATCCTCGGCCTGTCTGTGGCGCTGTTTCTCCGCGGCATCGGGATCGGCTTCGCCTTCGTCCCGGCGATGGCCGTCGCCTTCGCGGCGCTCCGTCCGGACGAGCTCTCGGATGCGACACCGCAGATGAACGTCCTCCAGCGGGTCGGCGGATCGATCGGGACGGCGGCGCTCGCGGTCGTCCTCCAGCGGTCGATCATCTCGGCCGGTCACCCGCTGACCCAGGCCGGACTGGCCGGCGCCTATGGCACGGCGTTCTGGTGGTCGCTCGGGATCGCGGCCGTGGCGATCGTCCCGTGCATCATGCTGACGCGAGCCGAGCGGAGCATCGTGGCCGAGCGACGGGCGGCGGCGCCGGTAGAGGAAGCCGTGCTCGAGGCGGGCGTGCTCTGAAATGTCGACCCAGACCCCCGCCCAGGCCGCTGGGGACCGGCGGGAGGAGGCGAGCCGGGAGCTCGGACGCGCCCTGCAGGGCGCGCTCGCCGCAGCCCGGCGCCTGCGGGGCCGGGAGACCCAGCGGGGGGGCGAGGTCGCCCACGCCCAGTATGCCCTGCTCTTCGAGCTGGCCGAGCGGGGCGAGCTGGCCGCAGGGGAGCTGGCGGCCGCGGCCGAGCTGGCACCGGCCACGGTCACCGGGATGCTCGACCACCTGGCCGAGGCGGGACTTCTCGTCAGGGCGCGCTCAGAGCGCGACCGGCGCCTCGTCGTCTCGCGGTTGACCGACGCCGGCCGCGCCCGGGTCGCGGCCCGCCGGGCCCGGCTCGAGCCGCTCTGGAACGCGGCCCTCGCCGACTTCGACGCGCGCGAGCTCGCGGCCGCGACGGCCGTGCTCGACCGGCTGCGGACGTTCTTCGAGACGCTCGACGATACGGCGCCCTGAAGCGCCGCCTATGCCTCGACCGCCTCGAGGGCCGCCTCGAGCTCGAGAACCTCCGCATCGAGTGACATCCCCGGGATTGGACCGCGGCCGCCGGCCGGACGGGCGAGGATCGGGCGCAGGAGGACGAAGGCGACGATCACACCGGTCGCGACGACCGCCGCCGCGACGGTGAAGGCAAGGTGGTACCCGCCGGTCAGGGCGTCGACGAGCGGCTGCCCGCCGGCGGTCAGGGCCTTCGTGTGGTTGGTCGCGACCGTCCCCAGAACGGCGAGGCCGAGGGCAGCGGAGACCTGCATCGAGACGTTGACGATGCCCGACCCGAGCCCGGCATCGGCCGGCGGGACATCGGCCATCGCGATCGTCAGCAGCGGCATGAACGAGCTGCCTGCACCCAGGCCGAGGAGGAGGTAGGCGAGGAAGACGGTCGGGAAGAAGCTCGCGCCGACGCCGGCGGTCGAGAGGAGCAGCAGGGAGACGACACAGCAGAGGAGGCCCGGGATCAGGACGCGGCGCGCGCCGAAGCGAGCGACCAGGCGGGCGGGGATGCCGGCCAGCGAGAGCGTGGCGACGGTCAGCGTCATCGGCAGGAATGCGAGGCCCGTGCGCACAGCGGAGTAGTGGAGGACGTGCTGGAGGTAGAGGGCCCCGAGGAAGAACGTCGTGAACATCCCGGTGACGAGGAACCCGCGGACGATGCTCGAGCCGACGAGGCCTCGGAGGCGGAGGATCCGCAGCGGCATGATCGGGTTGGCGATCCGTGACTCGAGTGACACGAACGCGGCGAGCAGGGCCAGCGCGAGGCCGCCGAAGCCGACCGTGTGGGCCGAGAGCCAGCCGTAGGTCGGGACCTCGACGATCGCATAGACGCCGATCATCAGGGCGAGCGTGACGAGGATCGAGCCGAGGATGTCGACGCCGTTCTTGAGGCCGAGGCCTTCGTTCTCGCGGATCAGGACCCTCCCGAGGAGGACGGTGACGAGGCCGATCGGCAGGTTGATGAAGAAGATCCAGTGCCAGCTGATCGCCTGGGTCAGCGCGCCGCCGGCGAGCAGGCCGATCGAGCCGCCGGAGACGACGACGAACATGTACGCGCTCATCGCCTTGGCCCGGTCGACGGGCAGGGGGAACTCGGTGACGATGATCGCGAGGATCACAGAGACCGACAGGGCACCCCCGGCGCCCTGGACGAAGCGGGCGGCGATCAGGAGGGCCTGGCTGTTGGCAAGGCCGCAGACGGCGGAGGCCGCGGTGAAGAGGAGGACGCCGGCGAGGAAGACGCGCTTGCGTCCGACGAGGTCGCCGAGCCGGCCGGCCATCAGGAGGAAGCTGCCGAACGAGATCAGGTAGGCGTTGATGACCCAGGTGAGGCTCGACTGGGTGAAGCTGAGGTCGTGCTGGATCGACGGGAGGGCGACGTTGACGACGGTCGTGTCGAGGACGCTCATCAACTGGCCGAGGCAGACGACGAAGAGGGCGATCCAGCGACGGCGATCGCTTGATGAGGCGGTCTGGGCAGGCAAATTTGACTCCGGCGTAGAGAGATATTCGAACGTGCCCACAGGATCTTTAGTGTGGGGCGGATGATCAGTGTAACAGAGATCATCGTCGCGATACTCGTCTAAGCCGGGATCGCTGGTAGCATTGTTTCGAGATGGTGAACACCGGAAGAGCTCGCGGATCGCTGGCCTTGCTGACCCGTCTGGCTAAGCTGGTCTACCGGCGCAGCTCGGAGGAGCAGCTCGGGATGAGCTTGCGCCACTTCGTCACGCTGAGCTACCTCCGCGAGCACCCCGGCGCAGCCCAGCAGGATCTGGGCGACGTCTTCTGCATCGACGCGAGCAACCTGGTTCTCCTCCTCAACGAGCTCGAAGGCGCCGACCTGGCGGAGCGGCGCCGCGACCCTGGCGACCGCCGCCGGCACCTCGTGCGGTTGACGGCGACCGGTGAGGAGGCCCTCGCGCGGGCCGACGAGGCGCAGGAGCAGATCGAGGCGGAGATCCTCCACATGCTCAGCCCGCAGGAGCGGGCGACCCTCCGCGGGCTCCTGGCGCGGGCCTTGGCGGACGTCGAGCCGAGTACCGCGGCCGTCGTGTCCGCCGTCGCGAGCTAGCCCAGCCGACCGACCGACCGACAGATCGTTGGCCTGACCCGCGATGTCCCATCTGCGGCGTCGCGACGGCGGCGTGCAGGAGACGACCGTGGTCGAGCTGTTCTTCGACCTCGTCTACGTCTACGCGGTCACCCAGCTGTCGCACCTCTTGATCGGCGACCTCTCGTGGGCCGGAGCCGGACGGACCGCCTTCCTGCTGATCGTGATCTGGTGGGCGTGGATCAACACGACCTGGATGGTCAACTGGTTCGACCCAGGGTCCCACCGGGTCAGGGTCGTTCTGATCGGCGTGATGCTCGCGAGCCTGCTGATGTCGGCTGCCGTCCCCGAGGCGTTCGGGGCGCACGGGGTCCTCTTCGCCGGCGCGTACGTCGTCCTCCAGATCGGGCGGAACCTGGCCGGAGCGGTGCTGCTGCCCCGGGATCACCCGCTGCGGTTGGTCTTCGAGCGGATCGTCGCGTGGAGCTTCGCTTCGGGGGCGCTGTGGGTCTGGGGGTCGCTGCTTTCGGGAGACGGACGCCTGTGGGTGTGGGTCGCGGCGCTCGGCGTCGACCTGCTCGCCCCGCTGGTCGGCTACAGGACCCCGGGACGCGGGGTCTCGCACACCGGCGACTACTCGGTCGACGGCGGCCACTTCGCCGAGCGCTGCCAGGGCTTCGTGATCATCGCGCTCGGCGAGTCGATCGTCGTGACCGGGGCGAGTGCGACCGGCGCCGGGCTGAGCACGGAGGTCGTGCTGGCGCTGGCGGCGGCGTTCATCGAGACGGCCGCCCTCTGGTGGCTGTATTTCGGTGCGACGGCCGAGCATTCGCGGCGCCACATCGCCGAGAGCGAGGACCCCGGACGGTTGGCGAGGGACGCCTACACCTACCTCCACGTGCCGATCGTGGCCGGGGTGATCGTCACGGCGGTCGGCGACGAGCTCCTGATCGCGCACGCGGGGCGGGCGCTCACCACCGGGGGCGTCGTGATGGTCCTCGGCGGGCCGATCCTCTTCCTGCTCGGGGAGACGCTCTTCCGGGTGCGGATGATCGGATCGGCCAACGCCAAGCGGCTGACGGCGATCGCCGTCCTGGGAGCGCTCGGGATTTTTGCCGGGAGGATCCCGGCGCTCGTCCTCGTGACGATCGTCGCCGGCGTCCTGGTCGGACTGGCGATCTGGGAGTACGACCGGCCGCAGGCGCCCGAGGAGGAGCTCGCGGAGCAGAGGCCGGCCGATCGTGGAGAATCGGGCTCGTGGGCGTGAGCGTCACCCTGCCTGGACTCTCGGTGGTCGAGCGCGAGTTCTCGGTGCCGCTCGACCACGGGGTCGGCGGCGGCGAGCAGATCACGGTGTTCGCCCGGGAGGTCGCCGATCCGGAGGGACTCGACCGGCCGTTCCTGATCTTCCTGCAGGGCGGACCCGGCCACGAGGCGCCGCGTCCGACGCGCAACCCGACCAGTCCGGGATGGCTCGACCGGGCGCTGAAGGACTTCCGCGTGCTGATGCTCGATCAGCGGGGAACCGGGCGCTCGACGCCGGTCTTCGGGAGTGGAGAGCTCACACCGGCCGGGCAGGTCGAGCGGCTGGCGCACTTCCGGGCGGACTCGATCGTCCGGGACGCGGAATCGATCCGGCGAGAGCTGGGCGTCGAGCGGTGGAGCGTGCTCGGACAGAGCTTCGGTGGCCTGTGCGTCGTGACGTATCTCTCGCTGGCGCCGGAGGGACTTCGGGAGGCGTTCATCACCGGCGGCCTGCCACCGCTGGGTCAGCGGATCGACGACGTCTACAGAGCGACCTACGCCGGGACGTTGGCGGCCAACCGCCGGTACTACGAGCGCTACCCCGACGACCGCAGGCGGGTCCGGGCGCTCCATCGGCGCCTGGAGGCCGGGGACCTGCGGCTGCCCTCGGGCGACCTGCTGACCTCCCGTCGGCTGCGCCAGGTCGGGAACCTGCTGGGGTCGAGCGCCGGCTGCGAGAAGCTCCACTATCTGGTCGAGCTGCCGCCCGAGTCGCCGGCGTTCCTCCACGATGTCGAGGCGTCGACGTCGTTTGCCCGCAACCCGCTCTACGCGGTCCTCCACGAGGCGTGCTGGGCCGACGGCGGGGCGACACGGTGGTCGGCGCAGCGGATGCTGGCGCCGGCGTATCGAGAAGACGCGGAGCTCTTCACGGGCGAGCACGTCTACCCGTGGATGTTCGACGACTACGCCGGCCTGCGTCCGCTGCGAGAGGCGGCCGGTCTGCTCGCAGAGCTCGAATGGCCGCGGCTGTATGACCCGGAGCGGCTCGCGTGCAACGAGGTGCCGGTGGCGGCGGCCATCTACACCGGGGACATGTTCGTCCCGCGGGCGCATTCCGAGGAGACGGCCGCGGGAATCCGGGGCCTGCGGGCGTGGGTGACCAACGAGTTCCACCACGACGGGCTGCGGATCGAAGGCGAACGGGTCCTCGGCCGGCTGATCGACCTGGCGCGCGGCCGGGTCTGAGCAGGGGGAGGCGCGGGGCGGTTGCGCCCGGTCAGCGGGCGAAGGACGTCTGGGTGGTCAGCGACATCGCGAAGGCGGCGATCAGGCGGGCGCAGGCGTCGATGTCGTCGAGCTGGACCATCTCGACGGGGGAGTGCATGTAGCGCAGGGCGATCGAGACGCCGCCGGTGGGGACGCCGGATCGGGAGAGGTGGACGGCGTCGGCATCGGTGCCGGTCGAGCGGGCCGAGGCGGCGAGCGTGAAGGGGATCTTGGCGGCCTGCGCGGCGTCGTGGAGGAGCTCGAAGACGACCGGGTTGAGGACGGACCCCCGCTCGATGACCGGTCCGCCGCCGAACTCGTGCTTGCCGATCTCGTTGACGTCGACGCCGGGCGAGCCGGTCTCGTGGGTGACGTCGACGACGATCGCGACATCGGGTTCGAGGGTGTAGGTGGAGGTACGGGCTCCGCCGAAGGTGATCTCCTCCTGGACGACCCCGCAGGCGGCGACGTCGCCGGGGGCGCCGCCGGCCTGGGCGACGAGCCGGGCGGCCTCGAGGGCGATGAAGGCGCCGAGGCGGTTGTCCATCGAACGGGAGACGAAACGGTCGTTTGCGAGCTCGAGCGGCTCGCCGGCAAGCACGGCGACATCGCCGATCCGGACGAGCCTGCGGGCCTCGTCGGCGTCCTTGGCGCCGATGTCGATATGGAGGTCGCGGAGCTCGGGGACCTTCTTACGGTCCTCCTCGCGGAGCAGGTGGACCGCCTTGCGCCCGACGACACCGGGCAGCGGGCCGGCTCGGGTCAAGAGCTCGGCGCGCTGGCCGACGAGGATCTGGGGGTCCCAGCCGCCGACGCCGACGAAGCGGAGAAAGCCGGAGTCGTCGATGTGGGTGACGATCAGCCCGATCTCGTCGATGTGCCCGACGACCGCGAGGAACGGGGCGCCGGGGGTCCTGCCGGGGACGCGGGCGACGGCCGAGCCCATCAGGTCGATCGACACATCGTTTGTGAACTGGCGGCCGGCCGCGGCGAAGACGGCGGCGGGGGCGGCTTCGTATCCCGAGGGACCGGCGGCGGTGAGGAGCTTGCGAAGTACGTCGGGAAGCGGCACCCGGGGAAGGGTATTGGACCGTCAGCTCGCCCGGACGGCGGCCGCCATCCGCTGGGACGCGCCGGGTGATGTGGCGAGGTAGAGCTCCGGCTCGATCGCCTCGAGCTCGAGCAGCAACGGACTTCCGCGGGAATCGGTGACGAGATCCACGCGGGCGTAGAGGGGTGTGCCGAACCGGCCGGAGATCTCCTCGATCACCCGGTTGGCGAGGGCGCGCTCGGCGGGGTCGGCAAGGCCTGGGGTGACGAGATCTTCGCGGAGCATCGCGGCGGCGGATGCGTGTGGGCCGTCGGCGAGTGGCGCGACCTCGTCCGGCGCGAGAATCGCCCGCTTTCGCAGGACGTGGGAGAGCTCACCGGCGAGGAATACGAGGGCGGTCTCGCCGCGGCGCTCGACGGCGGACATGTAGGGCTGAACCAGGGCGACCCGGCCGGTCGCGTGGATCGCGGCGATCAGCTCATGCGCCTGGCCGTGTGCCGGTGGCCCGAATCGTCCGGTGTCGCGAGCGCCGGCCGAGATGTTGGGCTTGACGACGACTTCTCCGTCGAGCTCGGGGGCGGGGTCGGACGGCCCGACGAAGACGGTCGGGACCGTGGGAACCGACAGGTCGGCGAGATAGCGCTTGTCGGCGTTGAAGGCGACCAACTCGGGAGTGTTCCGCAGGCGGTCGGCGCCGACGGCCGCAGACCAGGCGAGGAACTCGTCGACTCTCGGGGTGTAGTCCCAGGCCGAGCGGATCACGACGCGGTCGAAGACCGACCAGTCGACGGTCGGGTCGTCCCAGGCGTGGTGGACCGCGCCGAGGAGCCTGCCGGCGAGGTGATCGTCGTGCCATCCGTCGGGCAGGGCCGAGCAGGTGGCGAAGGCGACCGATCGCATGACTTCTTAAGGCCGGCCTCCGGCCGGAGATTTGTTGGACACGCGACGGTCCGGGCGGAGCGAGCGGCCCGCCGACCGCTAGGGGTTCGGCTCGTCGATGCGGTCTCGGGCGCCGATCCGGCGATGGACCTTGGCCGGAGCTCCGAACGCGACGACGCCGGCGGGGAGATCTCGGGTTACCACGGCGCCGACACCGACCACCGTGTCGTCGCCGATCGTGACACCCGGACAGACGATGGCGCCGCCGCCGAGCCAGACGTTGTCGCCCAGGGTGATCGGGCGGCCGTACTCCCATCCGCGACGACGAGGTCCGGGATCGATCGGGTGGGTCGCGGTCAGCAGCTGGACGCGGCTTGCGATCTGGCAATTCGCTCCGATCGTGATCGGGGCGACGTCGAGCATGACGCAGTCGTAGTTGACGAACGTCCCGGCTGCGATCGTGATCGGCGTTCCGTAGTCGCAGCGAAATGTCGGCTTGACGACGACGCCATCGCCGACGCTCCCGAGCAGGCGGAGGAGGATGGCGTCGCGGTCGAGCTGCTGGACGTGGAGGGTAGCGTTGTAGCGGTCGAGCAGCTCCTGCGCCCGAGCGTAGTCGGCCGCGAGGGCGGGGTCGTCGGCGATGTACAGCTCGCCCCGGAGCATCCGGTCTTTCATCGCTCCCATCAGCCTGATTGTCGCGGAGCGCCCGTGTCGGCGACAAGGGCGCCCGGGAATCGCCGGGTCGCGAGCTCAGAGAATCAGCTTGCGCTCCATGAAGCGGATCGCCAGCCGCCACATGACGAGTGCGAAGACGCTCAGGAACGCGAGGTGCCCGAGATCGGCCGCGCCGTGGAAGCCGAAGGCGGCGTGGCGGACGAGCTGGACACAGTGGAACAGGGGGTTGAAGTTCCCGGCGATCTGGGCCCATTCGGGAAGGCGGGTGAGGGGGAAGAATGTGCCGGCGACGAGGAACATCGGCGTGAGGAGTCCGCTCTGCCAGTACGAGAAGCTCTCGATCCGGTCGGCGCGGGCGGCGATGAAGATGCCCGTGGCGGCCCAGCCGAAGCCGGCGAGGCCGGCGATCAGGGGCACGAGGAGCATGCCGAGGCTCGGCTGGAGCCCGAAGACCATGGCGACGAGGATGGGAACGCAGCCATACATCCCTGTGCGCGCGGCTACCCAGAGCGCCTCGGCGGTGACGAGCTCCTCGGTGTCGACGGGCGCGGCGAGAATCGCGTCGTAGGTGTGCTGGAAGGAGTACTTGATGAAGGTCCCGTACATCGCCGGGAAGGCGCCGGAGAAGAGGACGGTCGTCGCGACGACGCCGGTCCCGACGAAGTCGACGTAGTCGTAGCCGCCGACGCGGCTGACGAGGGATCCGAAGCCGAAGCCGAAGGCGAGCAGATAGATCGTGGGATCGACGGTCGACGAGAAGGTCGACGAGCGCCAGAACGAGGAGAAGTTGATCACCTCGCGGACCATTACGCCGCGGACGGCGACCAGCTCGAGGCGGTGGAGGCGCCGGGGCGCGCGGGCGAGCGCCATCAGGCACGCCGGGCCGCGCGGGCGAGCGCCATCAGGCGATCTCCTCGCCGGTCAGGAGGACGAAGACATCCTCGAGGTTGGTGACGCGGCGCTCGCCGTCGAGGGGTGCTCCGTTCGCGTGGAGGACGGCGACCGAGGTGCCCGTCCGACGGGTCCGCCAGCCCTTGGCCTGCGCGATCGCCTCCATCTCGATCAGCCGTGCGGGAGGGCCGTAGACCTCGATCGCCTCGGGTCCGGCGTGCTCGCGGATCAACTCGGTCGGCGCCCCGACGGCGACGGCCTTCCCGTGAGACATGATCGTCACCTGGTCGCAGAGGCGCTCGGCCTCCTCGATGTAGTGGGTGCTCATCAGGATCGAGACGCCCTCGGAGCGGAGGAGATCGATCAGCGCCCACAGCTCCTGGCGGACCTGCGGGTCGAGCCCGACGGTCGGCTCGTCGAGGAGGAGGAGCCGCGGCTGGTGGAGGAGGGCGCGGGCGATCAGCAGGCGGCGCCGCATGCCGCCGCTCAACTGGTCGACCTTCGACCGGCGGCGATCGGCGAGGTTGGCGATCTCGAGGGCACGATCGATCGCGGCCTTGCGGTCGGCCTTGGGGACGCGGTAGAGGTGGGCGAAGACGAGGAGGTTCTGCTCGACGGTGAGCGAGACGTCGAGGTTGTCGAGCTGGGGGACGACGCCCATCTCGGCGCGGGCCTGCTTGGAGTCGGCGGGCAGGGCGAAGCCCAACACCTCGAGCTCGCCGTGGTCGGCAATGACCTGGGCGGTGAGCGCCTTCATCGTCGTCGATTTTCCGGCTCCGTTGGGTCCGAGCAGGCCGACGCATGTCCCGTACGGGACGTCGAGATCGAGTCCGTCGACGGCGGTCAGCGCTCCGAAGCGCTTGACCACCCCGCGGAGCCTGATCGCACAGGTCGTCTGGGAGGTCGGCTGTCTCATCTGGCTTGGTCCATTCTCACGTCTCGGGACGCAGACCACCCGCCGAGGCGAAAGTCATCGTCCGCGCCGACAGCCCAGCGGTCGGGTCGGCGGCTCTGGAGAGAGGTGTGCCGCCGGCGGGCTTGGGGTTCGCGAGCGGAGAGCGGGTCGGCCGTGAGCGGGCTGACGAGCGGGACGGGACGCTGGATGGCGCGGGTCCGACGCCGGTGGTCACGTCGGGCGGGCCGTTGCGCGCACCACGGCGTCGACGCCGGTCCCGGCAGCCTGCCGCGGGCGGTCTTCGGCGATCAGGATCTCCCAGCGAGCGGGATCGAGTGGGGCGAGCGCCTCCTCGACGGAGATCTGGACCTGGCCGGCCGCGGGCGTCGGCGCGCCGGTCACCGGGTCGACCGGTCGGTGGCCGACGAGGAGCAGCGTCCCGCCAGGTGCGACGCCGGCGGCAAGGCGACGCACCAGTTCCTCGACCGACCCGGCGACGTGCATGTACAGGCAGATCACGAGGTCGTAGCGCTCGGGCGGCGGGGCCCAGGTCATCAGGTCGGCCTCGATCCAATCGATGCGCCCAGCCGCGTCTGCGCCGAGGCGCTCGGCGCTGGCCCGCGCGTGGCCGAGGGCGGTCGCCGAGAAGTCGACTGCCGTGACGTGCCATCCGCGCGCCGCGAGCCAGAGCGTCTCCGCCCCGTGCCCAGCACCGGCGTCGAGCGCTGAGCCGGGGTGGAGGTCGGCCGCCTCGGCGAGCAGATACGCGTTCGGAGGGCGTCGCGCCGCGGCATGCGCTCCATCGCGTAGCGCCTCTGACCACCGCCGCTCCCAGGAGTCCCGATCCAACGTGTCGCCCATCAGCTCACAAAAGGTACGAGACCGCCACGACTGGCTGTGCACGCGTGCCGACGCAGCAACACCGACGTGCTCGTGCGCCGTGCGCTTGGCGCCACAGCAATTTCACGGGCGTGAGTCCGCCGACACGCCGCTGGCGAGCTGTCCGACGGAGCCGGCGTCTACTTCGCGGCGCCGTTAGGCGGCCGCGGCGACGGAGGGATCCGCCGCGCCGTTCTTGAATGTCCATCGACGTCGAGGGCGCTTGATCTGCTCGGGCGGTAGGGACTTGGGAGCCACGGACCTAATCTGCAGCGAGCGCGACGAGCCACGAAATCGTCTGAACGATCATCAGGAGACCGAGATTCCTGACAGCCAAGACATGACGCGAACCCGCTTGGCGTTCTCCTCGCGTAGTGCCTGATAGCCGAAGACAGCCGCGAGGAGTTGCGACTCCCGCCGGGAGACAGAGCCGATGCGCCGCGCTCGCCGGACGGCTGGCGAAACTGGCCCTCGACGACCCGAGTGCGCTCCCGGGGTGCTACGCCTGGCAGATCGACAGCGCAGGCTTCAACCGCATCGTCGTCGCGCGAGCCGCATAAGAAACGCTCCGGCGCGGTCGCAAGCGCCACCGACTGTCCGTGCGGGCATTGCGGGATCTACGGTATGTCAAGGCCGGTCGAAAAGTGGACCACTTGCGCCGGTTGAAAAGTGTCCCACCTGTCGGTAGGGGAGCGACCGTCGACGCGAAGCCGAGCCCGTAGGGCGAGGCGAGCGGCGATGGTCGCTTTAA
>JAXDHV010000007.1:0-13983 GCA_034664295.1 Solirubrobacteraceae bacterium
TGATTCCTCCTGAGCTCGGCTTCGGGTCTTCAGCAAGCCAAAGAATCCCTGCTCAGTCGGACGTTTCCGCGCCCCCACACCAGGGGGCGCGATTCGTCTCACGGACCGCTTACTGCACGCGCCAGGCTAGGCACGCCGGTCCCCCAAGCGATCGACGGACGCGTGATCTTCGACGTACTCGACGAAGGAGGGTCAGTCGCTGAGGGGCGCCGCTTTTCGGTCACCAACAGCGAGCTGGGGTTCCATACGGATAACTCCTTCGAGCGTGCTGTGCCACGCTACGTCATGATGTATTGCCTGAGGGTCGCGCTGCACGGAGGTGTGACACAGTTGGTCAGTGGACACTCCGTGCTCGACAGGCTGTCCCATTCTTTCCCCAACGTCGTGGATCGACTCAAGGCGCCGTTCTGGTTTGACCGCCGCGGCGGGATCGCTCTTGGAGAGCGTCAGTGCGCGTCCTATCCAGTCGTTGCGTTCGATCCCCGCGGTCCAATGATCCGCTATCTCCGGTATTACATCGAGGCCGGCTACGCCAAGGCGAATGAAACGATCGACCCTGAGACACGGCATGCTCTAGACGTGTTTGACAGGCTGTGCGTCGAGTCTGAAAGCAGGGCCAACTTTTTGCTTGCGGAGCAGGAGGTGCTTGTGGTCAACAATCACTCGACGCTACATGCTCGTACGACATTTCGGGACGGCGCCGGAGTAAAGAGGCACATGATTCGCGTGTGGCTGCAGCCCGAGACGAATCCTAGTCCCAATACACCTGCGTGAGCGGGCCCGCGACTCCGGACGATTGCTCCGTCCTGTTGACGGACTCTAGCTGGCGGTCCGGTAGCGCACCTTTGCTGAGCCGACCAAGCAGGATCCGGACAGCGTGACGGACGACGGAACATCGCAGACGCCGCCCGGCGCGGCTCGGGTCGAGGCCGAGCTCACAGGTGCCGCCGTGTCGGGCTCGATCCGACCGCCTCCCCGCTATGCCGGGTTGCGTGATTCGGTGATTCGAGCGCCCGCGTTCCATCTCGCCGAGTCTCGGCTGTTTCGTCGGTGCGTTGATGACGCCGGGTTCGACTGGGACGTCGTCGATCACGGTCTGCAGGACCCAGGGCGGTTCGATGAGGAACTCTCAGAGCTCGATGGGCGTTCCGGCGTTTGATGTAGGCCTCCATCAACGTCGACATGGGCATGCACGGGGATCAGCGGGCCTCGGTCGACCACGCTCGACCCGCCACAGCTGCAGCCGTGATTGCGCGTCGACGGCTGCCCCGTCCGAGGCTTCACGATTGGGCCCGTGGGTCACTCCCACGGGCCTAAACCCCCGGGAAACGAACCGAAACCACGGCAATCGCAGCAGGTCGCACCCGAACAATAGGGAGCCTTTGCAGACTTTTCGCTGATTCTGGCGAGCTGCGTCGAGTCGCTTCACACGCGGGAGGTCTCTGATCGGGCCGCTCCTCGCGCGTCGCCGACGGCGCGCCAGGGGTAGCGACTTCGCGCGATCCTAGGCCTACCAACTCGACGCCCACGCCGAGACGCACAGACCGGAGGCGAGCCCCGCCAGCGCGCGGCGTAACGCATGGCTCGGCAGAGCGGCGAATCGCAACTCACCCGGAGCAAAGGCCTACGGCGTCGACATCCGCCAGGCGCCAGTGGCCGCCGCTCAGTTGCTCAAGCCACAGTCGCGCCGACGGCGCCGTGGCGAGGCGCCCGCGACGACTAACGACGGTCAACCAGGGAGGACTCTCGAGTGCACACACGTCCGCAACGCGACCACGCTGCGTCACGCGGACGACACGGTCGATGCCGAGCGAATACGAAGGCAGATGCAGCCGCGCGTGCGTCGCCAGCAGGCTGCGGCATCCTGCTCGGGCCGCCGCAGCGAGCTTCTGCTCCACACCACGTGTCGTTTCTCCACCCGAGGAAGCTCCCTCTTCGCCTCGAGCGCCACGGCCGGGTGCCGGCTGCGAGAAGGTGCTCGACACCGCGAAGCGTGACCTGAATCGCGGGCGCTCGACGACATACTCGCAGCTAGCAGCGTAGTCATGGCTGTTGTAGTTGCGGACGAAACCGATCAGCGTCTGTGCGGGCTCCGATCGCAGCCCGCGAGGCACCGGCGACGCGCCGCAGCCGGAGCCAATCAGGGCCACGCAGCAACAGGTTGCGGTAACGGCCACCCTGTGAGTCGCGGCCGCCGCGCGGCTCCGGGTTCGCGGCGGCCACGTTGCCGCCGCCGCCCGACGCACACGCTGCCGGCTCATTTGTAGACCGTCGTGCTGCCGGCAAGGAGGGGTGCAGCAATCATCGCGCGGAGGTTTGCCTGGGCTGTCGTCTGGGCAGCGCTCCCTCCGGCGGTCGCCGGGAAATTGCAGCCGGATGTCGACAGGGCCGCAACAACGCTCAGATAGTACTTCGTTGTGTGGATGACCTTGTCGTACACGCGATCGTGGTAGTCCGTGCCGCGTGCAGCGTCGTACGCCACCAATCGCCCGTATTCCGGCGTGTCACTCGTGCGCGACGCACTGTCGCCTGCGCGAGCGAGCGATACGCCGCGCGTGAACACGCCATTCACTGCTGCGTTGGGATCCGGCACGCCGCCGGGAACGGTGAGGCCGCCGGGGATTGGCCCCGGGTATCCGATCGAGCACATCCAGGCGCGTGCGCGTGCGTCTGTAGCCGCGGCTACCCGGCCGTCGTTGGCCGGCACTAGGTGGTGCGGCGTGAAACCAACGAAGGTAGCGCTGGTCTTGGGATCCGTGGGGAGCGGATCCTCGAACAGCCCACCTGGTGCTAGCAGGTTGGCGCGCAAGGCTCCATACGCCGGCTGCGACTCGTGGTTGGCCATATACTTCCAAAGGTCGCTGGCGTTGCACGCGACGCTTCGCGCTGGTGAGCCTTGGAGGCGATATGTCTGTTTGTAGGGCACAACACTATTTACATACCGAGCGAGCACAAACGTGATTCGCGCCGCGTAGCTCCTCGTCCCGGGCTGGCACAGCGTGACCGGCGTGGGAAACGCCCCGACCGGAACAGTGACTGCCGGAAACGATGTGCAGGCGAGGTCATGAAAGTCAGCGTAGGCCTGTGTTCCGCTCTGGTTGATGCGGATGCACTCGGACACGTTGCTCACAACATCGAGCGTATCGCCACCGCATGTCACCACGGACCGGTTGGCGCCGACCTCGACCGCCGCGGCTTCATAGACACGCGGGACTAGAACGGTGCACACGCCGTCCTTGTACTCTGTGCCTCCAGGGAACGTCTGCGAGGTCACGCGCCCGGCCGAGGCTATCTCGGCCGTGGCCGGCGTCGCGTCGAGTTCACGGTCGACAGTTACAGGATAAGCAGTACTGGCGTCATGTGGCACCGAAAGCGTCAGGGTACTGCTACTCGCGCTCAGGTCAACGGGGACCGCGGCGCCGTTCGCGTCAGTGGCCACCGGAATGCTGATGACAGCCCGTACCTCGCCCGCCACCCGCTCCCCCACTGCGCTCAGGGTCCATGCGGAAGCCGCCGCCTGCGCTGCGGCGTCCGGAATGTTGGCGATGGAGAATGTGCCGGATCCCGGCGCCGGTGTATCGGGGGTTGGTAGCGAGTCACCGGTCAGGAAGGTCAAGAGCGGGGGACTCGGGAACGTCGTGTCTCCTGCTGCTGCTGCTGTCTGTGAGTCGGGCGGACTCTGCGGGCTAGCGTCATCCGGAGCCCCGACGGTGTCCGGCGAGGCGGCGAAGGGATACGGCCTTACCACGGCGATCGTCTTGCCACCCATGTCTTGGAGGTAGTCGCCAGGCGCCAGTCCGACTTTCCATGAGAATTGCTGAGGAGCCACCTTCGTCCGCAGCTCAAGGGAACTCTCTAGGCCATAGGCGGCCGAACGCGTGACCTCGTCCGTGTCGCCAGCCACGTTCGCCGCCACGGCCGCCGCGTCTCCCGCGGACGCTAGGCCTCTGGCGTCGACATCGATGCTCGTCGGAGAGATGCAGACGGGATCCGACGGGTCTCCGACAGCAACGGCTCCTCCGGGCTGTCCGGAGACCCAGGTTGGCACGACAGAGCCCTGGCCGTCATACCCAGCCGGGTCTGTATGAAGCGTGGGAGCCATGGTGGTGCCTCCGACGAGCCCCGCAACGGTGTCTGCGATCGTCGCGGGTACCACCTGGGTGAGGAGGGCCAGGACGCTGGAGACCGAAAGCGCTGTGGCGCCTGGCGGCGCGGGCTGTGGAGAGGCGGCACTCGCGCACGCCACAGTAGCGATTGGTCCACTGGCTTGGGGATTGAAGGTCCACCGGGTGACGCCCACGTTTCCTGCCGCGTCGGTGGCTTGGACCTCGATCACGTGTGGTCCGGTCGAGAAGCTGCTCGTCGTGTACGCGAAGTCGAGCGCCAGCGGACAGCCCCCGCTCGGACAAGATTGTTGTGTCGCGGCAACCTGACCGCTGTCGACGTACACCGCCAGCGCCGTCACGCCCGAACCCTGTCCGGAGGTCCCACCGTCGGTAGCTGCGACATGAAGCGAATAGGCTGCCGCTAGTGGTGCTTGGACTGCCGTCGAGTCGAGGCTCCCGGTCACGGTAGCCAGGGGAGGCGTGTCATCGACGACAAGCGGCCAGGACTGCTGAGTGACGTTGCCGTCGTTGTCAACGACAACGACTCGGGCCGTATGAGTGCCATCCTCGAGGCCGGCTCCGTGTGGCTCGAACGTTCCCGTAAGCGCGCAGGTGTTGTCGTCGACGGTGCCTTCGCAATCCGACGTGACCGTTTGGTTCCAGGCGCCGTCGATGGAGAGCGTGGCCTGGGCGATCCCTGAGCCGGTGTTGGGCTCACTCGCCGCGATCGTGACGGTGTCCGGGCCGTATCCCACGGGTGTGCCGGTCGGGCTAGCCGGGCCGGTGAGCGTGATCGATGGTGTCACCGTGTTGACCTGAAACGGCTGGGTCACGGTCGCGGAGTTTCCCGCGAAGTCGCGTGCGATTACGGTCGCGACGTGAGACCCTGGGGCCAGGGAGGCGGTCGCGAGCGTGAAGTCGTTCTCGGCCTGACAGTTTCCTTGCGGGCAGCCCGCCGCCGTGTATAGGTACTGCCCGCCTGGGTCGCTCCCGTCGATGCGTACCTCGATGCTGGCAACGCCAGACGCCGGGATTCCCGCCTGGCCGTCGGCCGCGGTGACGTCGAGGTCACTCGAGGTGGCGCCGACGTTCCCATTGGTAAGTCCCCCGTCTAGGACGATGGACGGCGGCGAGTTATCGACGATCGTAGGGGCCACAGGCGTTGTGTAAGGGTTGCCCGCGTTGTCGGTTATCTGGGCGCGCACGGCGTAGGCTCCGTCTGCGTAGGACCCGTTCAGGGTTGCCCACGAACAGGAGAAGGCGCCGGCGGCTGCGGACACGCCGTTGCAGATGCTGGCCCAGGACCCGCCTGTGGGTTGGACCTGCACGGTCACCGATGCGACGCCGGAGGTGGCGTTTGCCCCGGGGCCCGCGGGGTCGCTCGCCGTGCCGGTGATCGTAGTGGTGGAGCTGACCGTTCTGGGAGCCGCAACGGCCCCGGTGGGGCTCGTGCGGTCGATCCTGACGGTCGTCGGCGGCGTCGTCGTCGTCTTGCCGGTCGGGTCGGTCGCCGTCAGGTAGAGAGTGGAGGCGCCCTCTGGAAGGGTGTAGTGGAATGGCGCCGAGAACTGCGCTCTACTTCCAGGGCACGGATTGCGGTAGTAGTCCCCACAGTTCGCGGGGCTCGCAACGGTCTGGGTACCTCCGGCGCCCACGAGGGACACACTGCTGACGCCGAGGCCGATGTCGGAGATGAGAGGGGCGGCGGTGTACGTGTACCCTCCGTCGTTGGTCCAGTTAGGGATGCTGACCGTCGAGCCGGCGATGGCGGGCGGGTTCAGGTCTCCGAGGTAGACGGTCGAGCTCGATGCCGTGACGGTGTCGCGGTGGCCGCCTGTCGATACGAGGCCGCTGGGGCTGTATGCCTGAATGCCTACGTATGCGGTGGAGGTAGCCGTGCCGCCGTCACAGTTGGGGAAGCACGCTCCGAGGAGTGTGTTGTAGCCGATAGGCGAAGGGTACGCGGCGGGATTGCCGGGCTGCCAAGCGCTGCCGTTATAACTGGAGACATTGGCTTCCCAGCCGTTGGCGTCACCGAGCCCCACGACGTCGTTGCTTTCCCCGATGGGCGTGAACGGCGCCGTTATGACGTTGTGCCCGCTGGCCACTACCGCGCCACCCACGTATGTGCCGGGTGGCGAAGCATAATAGAAGAACGCGTAGTCGCCAGACTTGAAGTAATTGTTGATCGGCATGCTCGTGTAAAGTCCCAGCCAGTACGTCGGGTCGTCGAGCGCCTCGCCGAATGTGTAGATGCATGTCGTCCCGCACCCGGCGGGATTCGCGACGGACCAAGTGTCCGATTGCTCCCACTTCCAGCCGGCCCAGTCTGTCGCGCTTTGGCCGCTCCCAGTGAAGTAGTCCTGCGCGGCGATAACAGGATCGACTAGGACCGGATAGTGCAGGTTCATACCACGATGGGAGATTGACAGCACGACGTTGGACCCAACGATCTTCGCAGTCGCCGGAACCTGCGTTCCGTCAGCGTCGAACGCGTCCGGCTGATAAATGTAGCCGAGCGTAGTACCAGCGCTCACGATCGCTATTGCGGTCGGCGGGTCACCGACAATCGGATGCGGGCTGTGCGCGGTCACGAGAGCGGCTCCGGCCGGCAGCGTGAAGTGCAGGACATACTGTTCCGGACTCGTCGCCGCACGAATTTGCAGGTACGTTTCGGCCCCAGCAGGCACGGGATTGACTCCAAAGTCGCTGGCGCTGGTGGCGCCGCCCGCGTTCGCGAAGAAGACCCCCGAGGGACTCGCAATCGCCGAGTCGCTGCCGCTCGCCTCGAGCCGAAACGCGAAGTGGCTGCCCGGGAAGGTGACGCCGTCAGACAGGCGCTTGCCTATCGTGATCGGGACTATCGCGCTCCTGGGCGTGTAGCCGCCGGTCGTGCCTCCGAGGGTCAGATCTACCGACGCTTGCGCGCCGTTAGGCCCGCGGATTTCGAGCGGGACGCTGCTTACCATCACTGACCGTCCGCCGGTTCGAGCGTTCGTGACGACCTCGCTGTTGATGTCCAGCGCCCGGACCCGTCGAACACCGGGTTGCGGCGCTCGCGCGTCGAAGGGCCGGGCGAGGAGGGTCGAGGCGAACGTTGTTCTCGCCAGCGCGTACGCGCGGGCACCGGTCATCCGCCGGTAGCTCGACCGCGAGATCCTCCGCGTCCGCCGCGCGGCATGAGTCGCTAACACGAGCGTGCGCCGGTGCTTGGACGCTGCCGCCTTGGCAGCGACGGGCATGAGGGTAGCCGAGAGTCGACTGAGCGCCGCGGGACTCGACGGCGCGGCGGGACGAGCGACGTGCGTGAGTCCGGGCCCCCCACCTTGAGCCGAAGCGAGGCTTGCCAACGCCAAGGCCAGTCGCAGTGAGGCCTCCCAAGACACGCAGGCACCCGCGCGCCTGAGATGAACGCATGCCCGTCACAACTCTCCTTCCGTTGCCGATGGGATCGATTCGGCAGGTCAGCGTCGCGACTTTAGGGTCTGCTTAGCCGGCGAGGTCACGTTGGCCGGCCTTGACACGCGGCTCGGGGCGTAGCCCGCGTCCAAAAGACTCCGTCCTGACCGGGTCGTCGTGTCGGGGCACGGGGTTGGCCGCCCGGCGTCGTCCGCCCCGGCGAGCGCCTCGGCTCGCGGCCCGCGAACCCTGCCGTGTCCGAACGGGCCGGAGGGCGGCCATTGCGAGCCGGCCTGTGACGGTTTCCACGGCTTGCCTCAACAAGCAACGCCTGGGAGTTAGGTGGACCCGTCGCCGTGATGGCCGATACCGTCGGTGATCGCAGATGAGTCCGGGATCGTCTGGACTCCCTCCAGTCCGGGTGATCGCAAGCACAGTACGCGGTATTCCGGAGATCACGCTGTTTGGCGACTCGCGATGCTCGACTATTCACATCACCGTCGCTTCCGCAGTAGTGGTCGGCGTACATCAAGGGAGCCGATCCGCCACGTCCGCCGGGATCCAATGCCGCGGCAGTGTCGAGCGATAGCAACGCGGCGATCGCTCATCTGGGTACCGCTCCATCTGCCAGGTGGGAGCTGCAGATCGGCTCTCAGATCATCGTGTGGCCAATCTCGATGGTGAGAGGGACTCGATCGTGACCGAGGACATACGCGAGTGCCGGAAGGTCTGCTCGGATCGTGCGGACATCAGGGTCGGCGGGTGACGCCCATCGGGCGGTCTCAATGACCTCGGGCTGGTCGGCATGTCGTGCGAACTTAAGGTTGACGTAGAAAACGTCGTGCCCAGCGGGCTCCCCGTCCCGGCCTCTCTTGACGAGCTGGCGGACGAGACTGAGAGTGAATCCACCGTCGGCGGTCGAGGATTGCTCGACGAGAATCGCGTCTTCGTCGTTCCGCGGGTCGAGGCCGGCGACCGGAATGGCGACGAACGCAAAAAACGCCTCCCATGCTCGGCGGCCGCCAACAGCCGCTTCATCCTGAGCCAAGTCCTTCGCCGCGGCGATTGCGAAGGCTTCGCGAAGCACGGCAAGGCCCTCGTGCGGCTCGATGTGGCGTTCGTCGGCGCGTTGCACCGAAAGCGCTTTCGCGAGCAGGTTCTCGCGGGTCGCGATGCGCTCGAACGACGGCGGGTCGATACTCGCGCGAAACTGTCTGACCCGAGCTTTCCGGGACCCTGTCTCGCTGAGCGTCCCGACGACGAAGTCATCGCTCGTCTGCATCCGCCCTGTCCAATCGAACTCGTTGAGTCGGCGCGCGACCTTGAAGTGGATCTCCTCGCGACGGCCATGATCGCGGCGGCGAAGCAGTTCAAGCTCAAGCCGCTCGCCGCTCCGCGCGAGCGACCCCATGCCCCAATCGACTAGGCCGCAGTTGATGCCACTGTCGTTGTAATGCAGGTAAGCGTCAAACGGCATGTATGGGCGTCGGGAACGAAGCTGCGAGCGGGTCCGCTCTGTCGCCGGGCAGATCTGAAGGTTGAAGCCCCGAGTCCAGGACAGCATCAGGAAGTACACGACTCCGCTCACTCCGACCTGGGTGATCAGCTCAGGCACGCGCTCGGTCAAACCCTCGGCTACGACCTGGGCCAGGTCATTCACCTCAACATCCGTCAGGGTTGATAACTCGGCCGCCACAACCCACGTCGGCCGGACGATCGCACGGCGCCTCGCGACGCGCTCGACGAGCCACAGCTCCAGCGCCGGATCCTCCCAGCGTTCGTCGCCGCGGGTCACGCGCGTCACACACCGGATCTCACACACACCGCCCAGCGCGTATCGATATTCATAGACGCGGTGGCGCGCGCCGGCGTCGCCCAAGTCGTATTCTGCGGAGGCCATCATCTGCTCAGCGCTCCAGTGCGCCCGTCGGACTCCTACAACAACCCTGCGGCGAGTACCCGGTGCGTCTATCCGAGCCCCCGGCTGCAGAGGGGCAGCCTGGAGCACAACGCCGAGAGCCGGTGAGTCCCAGACCTCGGCGTAGCCGTCGACGCCACTGAGCCACGCCAGCACCACGCGCCCGTGCTTGTCCCGCCCGTATTCCTTGTAGTTTGGGCCGGGAGCGCGCCCGCGCTGCTCGTGCCCCGAGCCGGACCCGCGTATGCCAAGACGCTCGTCGTAGAAGGGCTCGAGGCGGTGAAGAAATCGAGGAGACTTCGACCATGACCAGTCGACAACCTGCCCCAGCACAGACGCAACGGGATCGTCAGCGCCGCCGCGTAGCTCCTCCAGGGTGGAGCGCATCGACGCAAGCGCGAACTCAGCGGGAGCCGTGACGAAGGGCTCCTGACCCCGGTATTCCTCGTACCGCGACTGTTTGGCGCCCATGGGCCGTAAACGTACCTCTGGCGCGGGGCACGACGCTTGCGCCAGAGGTCTCAACGACCTTGCTGAGGCGTGACCGTGCGTCTCAGCTCGACCACCAAGCAGGCGCTGCTCGGTAGGCCGAAGGCTGCTAGCCCCGTTCCGACGCGGGGCCTATCTCGGGTCGAGCGTCGAGGCGAGGCGGCGAGCCCGTCATCGTGACGGTCGCGACCGACGGAACCTCGAACCGGCTCGCGCCCTGATGGGAACGCGCGAGCGGACCACCGAAGGACCGAACGGCCCACTCCGGATCGGCCCCCGGGAACGGCGATGGAGCTCGGCCTTGCTGTTATGGCAGGCGTCGGCGACCGGGCGACGGTCCAGACGACTCGTGGTCTACGGGCGGGCCGCGGCCCGGCCCGACGGAGTTCCGTGACTGAGCCGGAACGTGCAACCGCGACGCGCTTGTTGTCGCTCCTGCGCGAGCACGCACGTGCTGCTGCCCGGCTTCTGCGTGCCGCGTCGACGCGATGGGGCCGAGGTGATCGGCGCGGCCCTGCACGCGAAGGCATCCGGGCAGGGCGGACACCGCACGATCGCCGCACGCTTGGACCGCCCGCCGGGGGACAGTTCGCGGCTGGCTGCGGGCGGCGACACGCCGCGCCGAGCTGCTGCGCGTCAGCGGCACGCGCTGCGCCGATGCCCTGGACTGCATGCAAGGCAGGATCGAGCCCGCCGGATCGCCGCTCGGCGACGCGGTCCAGGCGCTGGCGACAGCCGCCCGTGCGTGGGTGCGCTTCGGGACGGGCCACGGGCCGTGGGAGCTGGCCGTCATGCTCACCGGCGGCGCGCTCCTCTCGGGCCGCCCGGGCGATCCGCCTGGCAGCTAGCGCGAGCCGCGGCGCTCTGTCGCGCCGTTCGAGCACACGCGCCACTGACGACGACACCCGCCGGCAACCCCGGCCGAGGCCTCGACCGCCAGGACGTCGCCGAGCGCGCCCACGCCGCTCCTCGCCGGAGCCAGCCACCAGCTGTTCCCCTCGTTGATGGCCTTTGGTCGTTCGGTCGTCCACCACCCTCCATCCTCGCCCTCAGCGTCGCCGCCATCCTCAACTAGCGTGTCCGGCCAACATCCCCGGCCTCTTCGGCGAGCTGCTTGCCGCGTTCGAGAAGCGGGAGCTCCACCTCTGGCGTCTGGAGCAGCTGCTCGAACCGGGCGAGGGCGACGCCGGCGTCGGCGAACCGCTCGGAGGGATCGTCGCGGCAGCACTTGTCGATGAACCACCGGAACTTGTCGGGAACCTCAGTGAGATCCACGACCATTGGCGTCGGCTCGCGGCCGGTGACCATGTGGCCGAGAATCTTGCCGAGCGCGTAGACATCGGCCGGTGGCTGCGCGCGCTTGGCGTCGGCGCACTGCTCGGGCGCCACGTACCGCAGCGTGCCAACTCTTGCGCCGTCCGGGTGAGCGTTGTTCCGTCGACATCAATCTGTTTCGCGATACCGAAGTCGGCGACCAGCGGGATGCCAGCCGAGATCAGAACGTTGCTCGGCTTCAGGTCGCGGTGGAGCACGCCGTGCTTGTGGGCGTGAGCGACGCCGGCGAGGATGTCGCGGAACACGCCGACGGTCCAACTCTCGTCGCGGGTGCGGCCTTCGTCGATCGCAGCTTTGAGGCTGCCTTCCGCGGCACGCGGCATCACGAAAAATGGCCCCCCGTCGGACGACCGAGTGCCTTTGCCCACGACCGACAGGGTTTCTGGGTCATTTTGCGTGACCGGCCCGGGAACCTGGCAGGGCGGAGCTAGAGATTTCTTCACCACTGCGCGAGGGGCGCGGCGTCAGCGGTAGGCGCGTGTCGCCTGGCCGGCGACGTACGGAGCCCCCGCGAGGGTGAAGGCAGGGGTGGTAACCGTCACGATCACGCGATCACCTGGCAGCACGATCCCGACCGCCACCTTTTGGCGGACATGCAGGACGATCGTCTTGGTCGTCGACCGGTGGACATGGCTGGTCGGGCAGCGATGGATCCTGCAGCGTCCGGGGAGATACTGGGTGACGATCGTCGCGCGCTGGCCGGCTGCTTGGGAGGCGGCCGTCAGTACCGCGTACGGTGGGCGAGACCGGCGGATCAACTGCGGCGCGAGCGTCAGCCGGGGATATCCCGTGACGACGAATGCCGTGCAACTGCGGCCAGGCTTGTATCCGGTTCCCGGGCCTCCGGATGCGACGCACGCGATCCACCGGCCTGGGACGAGGTTCAGGACGACCTCGCCTGCTGCGGTCGCCTGGCTGAGCTGTGTCGGTCCCGAGAGGCTCAGCTCAGCCTGCGGCGCGTCGCTGGCGACGTGGATCCGCACGGTCGAGGTCTGATCACCAGAGATCGTCGGGCCTTGGACTTCGGCGCTGAGGGCGACGCTGTTGTCGCGGAGGGCGGTCGTGAAGTTGACCGTCTGGGTGCCGATCGGGCCGGAGTCGTTCTGCCAGTTGACGGTCAAGGTGTAGGCGGTTCCGGGTTCGAGCGGGCCGACGGGGATGATGTCGGCGGCATTCCCAAAGAATCCACTGACTCCGCTCGTCGCGCTGTCGACAAAGCGGACGTCGGGGACCGGCGGCCCGCCGGCGATCGTCAGCCCGACGGAAGCGACGCGTGCGCCGCCGAAGCCGCTGGCGAAGGCGAGGATGTTCGGCCCCGTCGTCGTTGCCGGGGCGATTCCGACGAGCTGCTGCGGGACGAACGGCGCCTCGTAGGCGGTTTCGCTGAACGGCACCGCGCCTGGGCCGGCATCGTTGACGAAGCTGTAGAAGGCCGGGGCCAGCGGCGTCGGGCCGCCACTGTCGAAACGCATGCAGGCCGTGCCCTCGGAGAACGCGTAGCCGGCCGTGCTCACCGTCGGATCGAACATCAGCCATTGATGGATCGGCGCCGTGTCCCAGGGATTCGCTGTTGCTGTCCAAATGTCCACGAAGGCGTTGACCTCCCCGTGGGCTGACGCGCCAAGCGGCGTGTAACCGGCATGTCCAACGATCTCATGATGCGGCGGCTCGCTGGGATTCAGTGCTCGGTAGTGGTCGTACTCAAGGCATCCCTGCGTGAGTTGCGGGTCCTCGACGAGATTCCCGGGGATCCCGTTGGCAGCCCGCTGCAGATTCAACAACGCGACCGCCTCCGGCCCGCTGGTGGCGCTCGCCACCGGCGAGACGCCAAGCAGCAGTACCACCGCACCAACCGCAAACACACCGGCCCGACCGCCTCGACGACAGGCAGGCGGTGACGCGGTCAAGGGACGGTTACCCGATCCAGGGCTGAAGGACACGGCAGACTGCTCTCTTTGCGGATGACCCGGACGACGCCGCTCGATTATCGCATCACCCGGGCTGAGCCGGGTGGCGCGGCAGCCCGCGACGTCGGGCGGTCCGGGCAATAGAGGTCTACGCCCAACTCGACGAGCACGAATACCTCAAAGGCATCAAGGTCACAGACGACGAACTCGCCGCGGTCAACATCACGCGCCACGCATTCCGTGGCGAGTGGAACTACGAGATCAACCCGCCACAAACTCCGTCGTGAGCCCTTAGCGCCCTCCGTGACCAAGCCATCACCATTCTCCGGACCCCGTGACCCAGTTCCGAGTTGACGCGGTCGATCATTCGGTCGACGACATCATCCGTTGCCGATCCCGTAAACAGTGTCGGTGAGGCCACGTGGCCACGCTCATGGCCGTCGCCGAGGCTTGGAGCCGGAGCCGGCGGAACCCGGATGTAGTAACTGAAGGTGCTCATCGGCGCGAGATCCGAGCGCAAGGAGGAACCCAGGCCCGCTGGCTACAGTATTAGGTCGGCCAACTGTTGACGTCAAGGGGGTGATGTTCTCTCCTAGCCGCCGCACGAGAGGAGCAGGCCGCCCATTTACGGCAACGTCGGGAGGTCGCCTTGGGGCCAAAGAAGCGGATCGACGGCCCGCCGACACCTTTGCCGAACGGCGCCCCGCGGCCGCGTGGATCCTTGTGGCGCGGGATCGCAAGGCCCTGGGCCAACCTCGGCGGCACCCTGATCTCACCGCAGAAGCGTGAACCTCCGCACGGCTGCAATCGGGGGGGGGGGGGGGGGGGC
>JAXDHV010000016.1:0-32888 GCA_034664295.1 Solirubrobacteraceae bacterium
AGGGTCGCGAGCGACTCGCCCTCGACGTCCTCGGCGATGATCAGGAGCGGCTTGCCCGACTGGATGACGGCCTCGAGGATCGGGAGGATGTCCCGGACGGAGCCGATCTTCTGGTTGGCCACGAGGACGTACGGGTCCTCGAGCACGGCCTCCATCCGGTCCTGGTCGGTGACCATGTACGGCGAGATGTAGCCCTTGTCGAACTGCATGCCCTCGGTGAACTCGAGGTCCATGCCGAACGTCTGACCCTCCTCGACGTTGACGACGCCGTCCTTGCCGACCTTCTCGATCGCATCGGCGATGACGTCTCCGATGTCCTCATCGCCGGCCGAGATCGTCGCAACCCGAGCGATCTGGTCCTTGCCGGCAACTGCCTTCGCCTGGTCGCCGATGTGAGCGACGACCTGCTCGACCGCCCGCTCGATGCCGCGCTTGAGACCGAGCGGGTTGGCGCCGGCCGCGACGTTCTTCAGACCCTGACGGACGATCGCCTGAGCGAGCACCGTGGCCGTCGTCGTACCGTCACCGGCGACATCGTTGGTCGCCGTGGCGACCTCACGCACGAGCTGAGCACCCTGGTTCTCGAAGACGTCCTCGACCTCGACCTCACGAGCGATCGTCACGCCGTCGTTCGTGATCGTCGGCGCGCCGAACTTCTTGTCGAGCACCACATACCGGCCCTTCGGGCCGAGTGTGACCTTCACAGCGTTGGCAACGGCGTCGACGCCGGCCTCGAGGCACTTGCGGGCCTCTTCGCTGTACTTCAATTCCTTATGAGCCATATCTTCTCCTGATACGTCCGCCGGGCGAACCCGGTGGCTTGACAAAGTCGGGCTTGGGCGAGCCCGATGAATCCTGCGCTGCTGGTCTACGCCTCGACGCGCGCCAGGACGTCTGACTCGCGGAGGACGAGGAGGTCCTCACCTTGGTAGGGGATCTCGGTTCCGCCGTACTTGCTGTAGAAGACGACGTCGCCCTCGGACACGTCGAGCGGGACGCGCTTGCCCGAATCGTCGAGCTTGCCGGAGCCGACGGCGAGGACCTTGCCCTTGGTGGGCTTCTCCTTGGCGGTGTCGGGAAGGACGAGACCGCTGGCGGTCGTCTCCTCCTCGTCGATCGCCCGCACGATCAGGCGATCGCCCAGGGGCTTGAGATTCATAGTGAGACCTCCACTGAAGAGATTGACGGCAGATCCGCGACTCAGGGCAATTTTGGCACTCTCGGACCTCGAGTGCCAGCCCGTTCACAGAAGGGTAGCAAGGTCATCGCCGAACGGCAAATCCTCTTGGCACTCTCGTGTCCAGAGTGCCAGCCCGGCAGATCGAGGGAGTCGCGGCGGGCCCGGCCGGGCCGGTGAAGGGGCCGAAGGGCGAGGGGTCCGACAGAAGTAGTTGCAAACTCTTGCAACCATCTTCGACGCAAAGATCAGGCACCCGTGTTGTCAGATTCCGTCCCGACGTCCCGACGTCCCGACGTCCCGCCGTCCGGCCGTCGCCGAGGCTCCGGCCCCGGCGGCCGCGATCGACCCCCGTCTCCCGCCCGGCCCGCCCGTTTCCCGCCCGGCCAGTCCGACTCGTCGGCCGTCCGCGATCAGTTCTGCGCGCCGCCGAAGCCCTTGATGGCTTCGGTCATCCCGACCGGCTTGGTGATGATCTGCGAGAACCGGACCACCGTGACCGTGTCCTCGGTCGACACGTCCCGACCGTAGATCTGCTCGAGGAACTTGATCAGCTCCTCGTGCCGGCGGAACTCCGGGTTGTCGTGCTCGATGTCCCGCGGCGAGAGCTCCCGCAGGCGCATCACCTCGACCTGGTCGATCACCGCGTCGAAGACCTTCTCCCGGGGCGAGTGCTGGTAGCCGATCGTCACGATGACCGCCTCGTTCTTGCGGTACTTATGCGACTTGTCTCCCAGACGGATCGTCGCCGTCTTGCGGCCCCGCTTGAGTTGGTCGGCGAAGATCGTCGAGTAGAAGTTGAGGACCTGCACGTCGCTGGAGGCTACCGATCCGCCGCGGTTTGCGATAGGGCGCGCGCCACCATCTCCCGCTCGCCCTCATACGTCAGGGCACTCGACGCCTCCCTCAGGCCCATCCACCTGGCCTCCTCGACCTCGTCGTCGTGGTCCGCCGGATCGCCCGACCGGTACCGGAAGAGAAAGAACCTGACCCGCTTTGGAACGCTGCGCCCCTTCCGCCGGTACCAGTACCGGACGTCCCCGAGGTGGCTGACCAGGTCGGCCTCGACGCCACCCTCCTCCCGAACCTCCCGCGCCGCCGCCTGCTCGGCCGTCTCCGCATTGTCGAGGTGGCCCTTCGGAAGCGCGAGGACCCGCTGACCGTCGGCCGCCCTCCGCGTCGGGACGATGACCAGGACCTCGTTTCCGTTCCGGACGACGACGCCGCCGGCCGAGAGCTCCTCACCTGCGGCCTTCAGAAGACGTACCGGTTGAGGGCAGCCGGGTCGTGCACGATCAGCCGGCCCCGGCCCTGCGTGATCACCCCGGCCCGCTCCAGCACCGCGAGCGACCGGCTGGCCGACTCCCGGGACGACCCCGCCAGTTGGGCGATGTCGGCCTGGGTCGCCTTCACCAGCACGTCCGCGCCCGCCGTCCCCCCGTCGGCTCGTTCGTCCTCGACCAGCTGGCTCAGCACCCCCGCAACCCGGCTCTGGACAGTCTGGAACGATTGGCGCGCCAGCCGCTCGTTCGTCTCCCGGAGCCTGCGCCCAAGCGCGATCACCAGCTTGAACGCCATGTCCGGGTGTCCGGTCAGCAGGCGGCGCATGTCCCCACCGAGGATCGCGATCACCTGCATCTCGCTCGTCGCCTCGACCGTCGCCGACCGGCTTTCCCGCTCGAACATCGCCAGCTCCCCGAAGATGTCCCCGGTCCCGAAGTTCGCCAGCGTGATCGTCCGGCCGTCCCCATGCGCCCTGATCGCCCGGGCGTGCCCGCTGCGGACGATGTAGCAGGTGTCGCTCGCGTCGCCCTCCCGGAAGACGACCTCCGCCGGCGAAAAGGATCTTGGCACGGCGACCTCGCCGACCCGCTCGAGATCCTCCTTCGACAGGGTCTCGAAGACCGGCACCTTCGCCAGGAGGCCCAGCGTCTCACTCGTCAAGGTCGCAGCCACCGACCCATTTCACACCATCGGACTCCCCGGCGCCACCCGAATCGACTGAGCCGCCTCCATTCGCCCGACGCTATCGTCCCCTGGGTGCCGCGTCTCTCCCGACTGTTGAAGCTCGCCGCCGTCCCCCTCGCGCTCGCCGTTCCGGTCATCGGGGCAGACGCCCGTGCCGCGACCAAGCCCGCCGTCACGAAGCCGTCGGCCACCCCGAAGACCGTCGTCTCCCGCCATCTCTGGGCGACGATCGACGCCTGCAACCCACCCGACAAGCGCGGCATGGTCGGCGTCCGCGGCTCGATGCCCGGAACCGGCGACCCCACCGAGAAGATGTACATGCGCTTCCGCATCCAGTACCAGAGCCGCGGCCTCTGGCACTACATCGGCTCGACCGCCGACACCGGCTTCCGCTCGGTCGGCCTCGCCACCTTCAAGGCCCGCCAATCCGGCTTCTACTTCACGATCCCCCCGGTCGCCGGCACCAGCTACGTCCTCCGCGGCGTCGTCAACTTCGAGTGGCGCAAGGCCGCCACGATCAAGCTCCGCGCCCAGGAGGTCACCACCGCCGGCCATCTCGCACTCGCCGGATCAGACCCCAAGGGCTACAGCGCCGCCGCCTGCAGGCTCGCCTCGCCCTAGGCCGCCAAGCTCGCCCTCGCCCTCGGCCTCGCCCTCCACAGCCGGCTGCCAGCCGGCCAGGGCGCCCCGCCTCACCCGGCGCCGGCCCGCCGTGCCTCGAGCATCTCCGCCACCACGCGGCTCGCCTCCTCCGCCGCCGCCACCGGACCCACCCCCCGAGCCCGCCCGGCGACATACGCCATCGTGAAGACGTCTCCCGCCCCCGTCGCGCTCACCCCGCTCACCTTCCGCGCCGCCGGAACGTTCGTCACGCCTCCGTCGCAGAACACCTCGCACCCGTCCGACCCGTAGGTCACGAGGATCTCCGGCACGCCCAGCTCCCCAGCCGCTCGCCGGCCGAACCCACCCCCCGCGAGGACCTCGGCCTCGTCCTCGGCGAGCTTGAGGATCCCCACCGACCTCAGGACCTCCGGATCGAAGTCCCCGTCGACCTCCAGCGGACCGACTCGCGGCACCCGGACGAGACCCTGGCCGTCATAGGACACCAGGTGGCGGGCGGCGAGCGCTCGTACCGTCCCGACCGGGAAATCCGACCGCAGCAGCGCCGCCACGTGGACCCAGGTCGTCTCGATCCCGGCTCCCCCGATCTCCTCGGCCGTCCACTCGTCCCCGATCGCATCGACCGTCATCACCCGCCGATCGCCCGCGTACCGCAATCCGAACCCACTCGTCGTCCGGCTCGCAAGCACCGTCACCTCGAGCCCCGCCTGGCCGACGACTCCCTCGAACAGCTCGGCATCACCGGCTGCATACCGCGTGATCACCCGCCCCCCTCCCGGAGTCGCCCCGAGCCCGACGGCCGCGAACGCCGGCGCCCCGCCCGGACTCGCCGGCCCACCGTCGATCCGGTCGACCGCCGCGCTCCCAACCACCGTCACCCCCGGCCGTCCACCCGGCTGCCGTTCGCCCGGCGACCTTCCGCCCGATTGCCGTCCACCCGGCTGCCGTTCGCCCGGCGACCTTCTGCCCGATTGCCCTCCGCCCGGCGACCGTCCGCCCGGCGCCGGCCGCATCTCACCGCTCACGGGACCCCGACCTCGCCCCGATCCTCGGCCCGCCCCTCGCCCCAACCGCCGGCCCCTGTCCCGGCCCTCGCCTCGCGACTCAAGACGCCCGCCCCTCGTCCCCGACCAGGGCCGCCGGAGCCGCGCCGAACAGCCCGGGCTCGTTGGTGATCACGCCGTCCACTCCCAGCCTCCGCAGCCGCCCGATCTCCGCCTGCTCGTCGACCGTCCACACATACAACTCGCCCCCCGCCGCCCCGACCGCCCTCACCAGCCGTGGCGTCACGACCCGCCAGTTGGCCATGATCGCGTCGCAGCGCCCCCGCCTCACCGCCGATCCCGCCAGACGCGGGAGGACCTGCCGGTAGCAGGCCACGGCCACCTGCGCTGCCACGCGCGTGCGCCGGCTGCGGCTCGCCGTGTAGTCCCGGCTCACCCGCGGCACCGACCAACCCAGCCGGACTTCCGGGTCCGCCCCACGGATCACGGCGAGGCTCGCCGGGTACATCGAGCAGACCAGGACCCGCTCGGCCAGCCCCGCCTCGCGCAGCGCCGCCACCGTCCGCAGCTCGTAGCCCTCCCGCTTGAGGTCGACATCGAAGACGTGCTTCTCGAACCGCGCCGACCCAAGGACCCCGAGCAGATCGGCCAGCCTCGGCGCCGCGCGCGCCCGCTCCTGGTCGTGCGCGACCCGCAGCTCGCCGGTCCCGTCGGCGTTCGCCGTGAGGACGTCGAACTCCAGCATCTCGACCCCCGCCAGCCACTCCGCCTGCTCCGCCGGCCTCGGTTCGTCCGCGAGGATCACGTCGACCGCGTCGTGCCAGACCCGCGTGAACCCCGTCACTTCTGGCAACCCGGGCACCAGAACGTGTTCCGGTTCTGCTCGCCCTGCCCCGCACTGCGGATCTTTGCCCCACACCGCTCGCACGACTCGTCCCGCCGCCCGTAGACCGCCCTCGGCCGCGTCTCGAACCCGTCGCGCGCCGACTGTGCCATCCGCTCGCGGGCGAACCCCACCGCCGCGAGGGCCTCGGCGTCCGTCGTCTCACCCAGCCGGCGCCACGGATTCAGCCCTGCCGCGAAGCACGACTCGGCCTTCCAGATGTTCCCGATCCCCGCCACGTTGCGCTGGTCGAGCAGCGCGTCCCCGATCGCCCGGGTCGGGTCGTCCTCCCGCAGCCGCCCGACGAACCGCGCCTCGTCGAACTCCCGGCCCAGCACGTCCTGTCCCAGTCCGGTCAGCTGCTGGTCGAACCGCGTCCGCGAATCCCTCACCAGCTCGAGCACCGGCCCATCGAACTGCACGACGACCTCCCGACCCGCGTCGATCACCAGCCACGCCCTGTGGCGGCCTCGCCGCCACGGCGCATCCGCCCCGTAGACGCCCCACGATCCCGTCATCCGCAGATGCGAATGGACCGTCAGGTCCCCCTCGAAGCGCACGAACAGATGCTTCCCGTACGCATCGACCGACCTCACCACCCGTCCCGCCAGCCGCTCCCCCCAGCTCGCGATTCCCGCCCCCGTCCGGTGGCGGGCCGACGGCGTCCGGATCTGATCCGGGACCCGCCCCTCCAAGACCGGCCTGATCCGGTTAGCCGCGTAGTGGATCGTGTCGCCCTCGGGCATCGCCCGCTCAAGGGTACGCGGCCGCTCACGCGCTCAGCGTCAACCGCCGCGGCCCCGCCCGGAACCCCAGCTCGACCAGCACTGGCTCGAGCGCAGACCCGAGGATTCCCGCCCCGTCGATCCGCTCGAGGTCGAGCTTCCCGATCCGCCCCGCCCTCACAGCCCCGGCCAGCGCCGCCAGGCCCGGCCGCGGGTCTTCGGCGAACACCTGGAGCCCCCGGCCGCCCTGCTCGACATACAGCGCCAGCTCCGCCCCCACCAGGACGACGTGGGCCCCGGCCACCCGCGCCGGCCGCCGCCCCGGCGAAGACGCCTCACCGAGCGACCCATCCGGCCGCGGCCACGCCAGCGCCGCCCCATACGGCTGGGCCGGGTCGGTCGCCGCCAGCACCACCGGCGGAGCCTGGTCGAGGCGGCCCGCCGAGCGCAGCCGCTCGACCGCCCCCGGCAGGGCGAACTGCGCCCCGCCCAGCCCCTCGATGAAATACCCCCGCCGGCAGACGCCGAGCGTCTCGAGCTCGAGCAGCGAGTCATACAACCCCGCGAAGCCCCCCGTCACCCCTTCCGCGAGGACCAGCTCCCGAGTCAGGATGCCGTAGCGCTCGAGCAGCAGCTCGGCCTGCGTCCGGCGTCGCGCCCGCGGGTCGCCGGCCGGCTCGAAGAGCCCCGCCGTCAACGACCACCGCCCCTGGACCTGCGCCCCCGACCCCCGCCGCGCCGACGACGCGAACCGCCTCCCCGACCGGACTCCCCCCCGGCCGACTCGCGGACGATCGGCCACCGACGGCGTCGGCGCCACCGTCAGGCGCGGCGCCCGCAGCGGCGCCCACGCGTCGTTCGTAGCCTCACCCGCCCACACCAGGTCCCAGACGGCCTGCGCCAGAGCGCTCGGCGGCGCGTCGATCTCGGCGATCAGGTCGCTGAAGAAGCACGGTCCCCCCGCCAGCCGCGCCCGCACCAGCTCGTGCTCCTCCTGCACCGGCCGCGCCACCCTTCCCGCCCCCGGCGGCGGCCCGATCGCCGCGGCGTCGTCGCGGAAGTACAACGCCACCCGCCCGCCCCGCCGGCCCAGCGCCCCCGCCCCGACCCAGACGAGCTCGCCCGACGCGCACAGCTGGTCGATCCACGTCGTCGAGTACGCGCCCACCCGCCGCGGCAGGACATCCCGCTCCCAGACCTCGCCCGGCAGCCCCATCCCCTGGAGCGGGACGAGCACCTCCCGCAGCCGCTCGACCCCCGCCCCCGCCCGCGGGTGGCGATCGATCCCCTGCCAGGACGGCAGGAAGACCGCCAGCGACCGGCGGTCGGCCGCCTCGATCTCCCTGCGCAGCGCCGCCAACGACGCCCGCCGCAAACGCTTCAGAACCTCCGGCGAGCACCACTCCCGCTCGGACCCGCCTGGCCGAAGCTCACCCCGCACAAGCCTGCCGGTTGCCTCCAAACCGTTGAGCGTGCTCCGAAAATCGACCGAATACCGCTCGTGAACCTCCTGCGAAGTGAATGGCCCGTGACACCGGGCGTAGCGCATGCAGAATTCCTCCTCCGCGCCGTCGACCTCCGCGAGGAACGCCTCCGGCAGGCCGCCCGGCGGCGCCGCGCCGATCGCGTCCCGGTAGAGGCCCGCGTGCTCCGCCGCGATCCACCGCGGCTCACGCCCGATCCGGACCCCGACGACCCGCCGTTCGCGCTCGAGCTCGCCCAGCATCGCCCGCGGGTCGAGGCCCGCCAGCACCCGATCGCTGACCTCGGCGCCGGTCAGGTCGCCGAGCGCCCGCAGGATGTCGTGGAGCTCGTCGTGCCCCGTCGCCCGCCGCTGCGCCGACCGACGCTGGAGGTCGTCCTCGAGGCTCGCGAGCGCCCCCGGATCGATCAGCTCCCGCAGCTCCTCCTGGCCGAGCAGCTCCCGCAGGAGATCCCGGTCGAGTGAGAGCGCCGCCGCCCGCCGCTCGGCCGTCGGCTGGTCCCCCTCGTACATGAAGTTCGCGACGTAGTCGAACAGCAGCGACGACGCAAACGGCGACGCCCCCGGCGTCTCGACCTCGACCAGGCTGACGTCCCGCCGGCGAATCGACCGCAGCAGCTCGACCAGCCCCGGCACGTCGAGCACATCCCGCAGGCACTCCCTGTAGGTCTCGAGGACGATCGGGAAGTCCGGGTGCCTGCGGGCGACCTCGAGCAGCGTCTGGGCCTTCAGCCGCTGCTGCCACAGCGGCGTCCGCCGGCCCGGATACGCCCGCGGAATCAGCAGGGCGCGAGATGCGTTCTCGCGAAAGCGCGCCGCGAACAGGGCCGACTCCCCGAGCTCCGAGACGATCGCCTCCTCGACATCCTCGGCCTCCGGCAGCACCAGGTCCGCCGTCGGCGGCTCGTCGGCGTCCGGGAAGTGGACGATGATCCCGTCGTCTGACCAGATCGCGTCCGACTCGAGGCCGTGGAGCTCACGGATCCGCGCCGCCAGCGCGAGCGCCCACGCCGCGTGGATCCGCCCGCCGAACGGCGACAGGACGCACAGTCGCCAGTCGCCGATCTCGTCCCGGAAGCGCTCGACCACGACCGTCCGGTCGCTCGGCAGCACACCCGTCGCCGCCTGCTGGTCGGCCAGGAAGTCCAGCAGGTTCCGCGCGGCCAGCGGGTCGAGATCGTAGTCGCGCTCGAGCGTCTCCGGCTCCTGGTCGACCGCCCACCGGCTGAACGCCCCGATCGCCGCCCCCAGCTCCTTCGGCCGTCCGACCGAGTCCCCCCGCCAGAACGGAACCGCTCCCGGCGCGCCCGGGGCCGGCGTCACGACCACCCGGTCACGACCGATCTCCTCGATTCTCCATGCGGTCGCTCCGAGTAAGAATGCTTGTCCTGGCCGCGCCTCGTGGACCATTTCCTCGTCCAACTCTCCAACCCGGCGGCCGTCGGGCAGCGTCACGGCATACAGACCCCGGTCGGGAATCGTCCCCGCGTTGGTGACCGCCAGCCCCAGCGCCCCCCGCCGAGCGGTCAGGGTTCCGGCGAGCCGGTCCCAGTTGATCCGCGCCCGCAGCTCGGCGAACTCGCTCGACGGATACCGGCCGTCGAGCATGTCGAGGACGTTCTCCAGGAGCTCGCGGCTCAACTCCGAGTACGAGTACGTCCTTGTCACGAGGGCGTGGAGGTCGTCGACCGTCGTCGACTCGGCGCTCGCGACGATCGCGACGATCTGCTGGGCGAGGACGTCGAGCGCGTTCCGCGGGACCACCGTCGGCTCGATCTGACCGTCGCGCATCAGCTTCGTGATCACCGCGCACTCCAGCAGATCCGCCCGGAACTTCGGGAAGATCCGCCCCTTGCTGGTCGCCCCGACCCCGTGACCCGAGCGGCCGATCCGCTGGAGGCCGCGGGCGACCGACTTCGGCGACTCGACCTGGATCACGAGATCCACAGCGCCCATGTCGATCCCCAGCTCGAGCGACGACGTCGCCACAAGGCACGGGAGCTCGCCGGCCTTCAGGAGCTCCTCGATCGTCGTGCGCTCCTCCCGCGACAGCGACCCGTGGTGGGCGCGGGCGATCGGCTCGGCCGGCGCGACGCCGGGCTGGGGGTCGGCGTCGGCGAGCTCGTTGAGGCGGAGCGCCAGCCGCTCGGCCGCCC
The DNA here is from genome assembly GCA_034664295.1 of Solirubrobacteraceae bacterium. GTDB lineage: Bacteria > Actinomycetota > Thermoleophilia > Solirubrobacterales > Solirubrobacteraceae > Palsa-513. Next base: position 10,018 of record JAXDHV010000016.1, read on the forward strand.
GCCTGCTGTTGACGAAGATGATCGTCGAGCGGTGCTTGCGGACGAGCTCGAGCAGCTCCGGGTAGATCGCCGGCCAGATCGACCGGCGCGTCGCCTCCGAGCCCTGGCGGTACTCCGGGCCGTGATGGCTGTGACTTTGTTGTGCGCCATCACCTACTTGGTCGTCGGCTCGTGTGTGGTCGGGGTCGGCGTCCGGCCGGCGGGTGGCGGGGCCGGCGTCGGCCCGGGGGGCGTCGGGCTCCTTCATCGACTCGACGGGGACGTGGATCTTCAGGTCGAGCGGTCGCGTCGCCCCGACGTCGACGATCCGGGCCCGCCGGTCGGGGCCGACCATGAAGCGGGCGACCTCCTCGAGCGGGCTCTGGGTCGCCGACAGGCCGATCCGCTGGAGCTCGCGGTCGGGGTTGAGCGCCTGGAGGCGCTCGATCGTCAGGGCGAGGTGGGACCCCCGCTTGGTCGCCGCGACCGCGTGGATCTCGTCGAGGATGACCGCCTCGACCCCCGTCAGGATCTCCCGCGCCCGCGAGGTCAGCATCAGGTAGAGCGACTCCGGCGTCGTGATCAGGATGTCCGGCGGCTCGCGAAGCATCTTCGCCCGCTCGCGCTGGGGCGTGTCGCCCGTGCGGATCCCGACGCGGACCTGGGCCTTGAGGCCGCGGAGCGGGACCCTGAGGTTCCGCTCGACGTCGTAGGACAGGGCCTTCATCGGCGAGACGTAGACCAGCCGGGTCGCGTGGGGCGCCCCACCCTCGACGCCGACTCCCTCGGCGACCAGCCGGTCGAGCGCCCAGAGGAACGCCGCGAGCGTCTTGCCCGACCCCGTCGGCGCCGAGATCAGGACGTTCTCGCCGGTCGCGATCGCCGGCCACGCCTGCGCCTGGGCCGGCGTCGGCGCCTCGAAGGCCGACTCCAGCCAGTCGCGGACGAGCGGGGTGAAGGCTGAGAGCGGCACGGCTGACTGACGTTAGCGCGCGGCGCCCGCCGGGCGTCCGGGACGGAGGCGAGCGGCCGGGGGCCGAGGTCGGCGCCGACCTCTCACGGCGCCAGGTTGTCGACCCCCGGTGACTCGACGAAGCCCGGCTGCTGGTCGAATCGGCAGCGGACCACCCTGGAGACCCGGAGGCTCGTCCGCGCGGACGCGGCCGCCCGCAGGAGCGCCCGTGCCCGCTTCAGGGCACTCGCGCTCAGCCCGTTGTCGGCCTGCCCGACGGTGACCTGCGCACCCACGTGGGCGAGGAGGTTCGCGAGCGAGACGACGGATCCGCTGGTGGGATCCTTTGCGCTCAGCGTCAACCGCACGTCCGCCGGGTCGGCCGAGCTCAGCTTGAACGAGAAGCCCCGCTTCAGGACCGAGGAGATCGTCTGTCCCCGGAATTGGGCGTCGACCTGCCCACCGATGCGCCCGCAGATCAGGCTGCCGGGCGACGGCGGAGGTGGTGGCGGGGGCGGGGGTGGTGGGGGTGGTGGGGGCGGCGGGGGCGGGGAGACGTTGAAGACCGCGGACCCGCACGGGGTCCTGGCCGGCAGGTTGTCGGCGTCGCCGGTGTAGGCCACGACCCACGAGTAGTCACCCGGAGCGCTCAGGACGACGGGTTGCGAGGTGTAGGTGCCGTTTCCGGTGACCGGGATCGAGGACCCCGAGATCGGCGGTGAGCTGCACGTGGCGTCGTTAGGCCCGTACAGGTCGAACCGGAGGCTGCCGGTGGGCGCGAACCCGGCTGCAAGGGTGACCACATCCGAGGACGAGTCGCCCGACGCGAGGTTCGCGGGCGGCGTCGGCGCCAGGCTCGGCTGGACCCTGAGGACCGCGACCGACTGGGCCGGATCGCCGCACACCGTCTTGACCGGTGCGTTGTCTGAGTCGCCGGCATACGACGCAACCCACCGATAGGTGCCCGGAGCGCTGGGGACGAACGGAGCGGAAGTCACCCTCGTGGCGCCGGCGAGCGGCTTCGCCGACCCGAAGACCGCCGGGCCCCCGCAGACGGCGTCATTCGGCCCGAACAGGCTGAAGCTCACCGCGCCGGTCGGACGGGCCGCTCCGGTCATGCTCGCCGTGTCGGTCACCTGGCCACCCAACGGCACGTCAGCCGAAGCCTGCCCGGTGAGCGCCGGGCCGACCCTGCCCACGAGCACCGCCTGTCCCGGATCCGAGCACGCCGCCGTCGCCGGCGCGTTGTCCGCGTCGCCCGAGTACGAAGCGACAAACGAGTAGCTGCCGGCCGCGGCCGGCCTGAACGAACCCGACGCGTAGCTCCCGGCCCCGGAGACCGAGACCGTCGAGGTGAACACCGGCGCGCCCGCGCAGCGGGAATCATTCGGGCCGAACGCCGCAAACACGATCGACCCGGTCGGGCGGAGCCCGCCGGCCACCGTCGCGGTATCCGAGATCTCCCCGCCGAGCGCGACCGGTCCCGACGCCTGCGCCGACACCGTCGAGGTCGCCCGATTGACGGTGACCTGCTGAGCCGGGTCGCCGCACACCGTCCTCGCCGGCGCGTTGCTCGCGTCGCCGCTGTAGGACGCGACAAACGAATAGCTCCCCGCCGCGGTCGTCGTGATCGACGCCGAGCCGAACGTCCCGTCCCCGCTGACCGGGATCGTCTCGGTCGATGCCAGCGTCCCCGAGCAGGTCGGGTCTTGCGGACCGAAGAGGTCGAACGTGATCGTCCCCGTCGGACGCAGCCCACCCGAGACAGTCGCCGTATCCGACACCGCCCCACCAATCACGACCGGCCCGGAAGCGAGTCCGGTCAACGCCGCCGACGCGCGCGAGACCACGATGACGCCGGCCGGATCGCCGCACCGGGTCGTCACCGGCGCGTTTTTCCCATCACCCGAATAGGACGCCACCAGTGAGTAGGTCCCCGCGACGGCCGGCGTGAACGGTCCCGAGCCATACGCGCCGTCCCCGCTCACCGGCACGCTCGCCGTGAAGGCCGGCAACCCGGCACACGACGGGTCCCCCGCACCGAACAACCGGAAGTCGATGCTCCCGGTCGGGACCGTCGCGCCCGAGAGGGTCGCCGACCCGGAGACCGTCCCGCCCACGGCGACCGGCGGCGACGCGGTCAAGGAGAGCGATGGCGGGGGCGGGGGCGGGGGCGGCGGCGGCGGCGGCGGCGGCGGAGGCGGCGGAGGCGGCGGGGGCGGCGGCGGCGGCGGGGGCGGAGGCGGCGGGGGCGGCGGGGGCGGAGGAGGCGGCGGCGGCGGAGGAGGAGGCGGCGGCGGAGGAGGAGGCGGCGGGGGCGGGGGCGGCGGGGGCGGCGGGGGCGGCGAGGACACGACAACCGACTCGCCCGGAGCGCCGCACGCCGAGCCCGCGGGCGAGTTGCTCGGATCCCCCGAGTACGACACGACGAACAGATACGTACCCGGCGCCGTCGGCGTGAACCGGCTCGACTCATAGCTCCCGTTCCCGTCAACCGGCACAGTAGACGTGAACGCCGGTGCCCCTGAGCACGCCGGGTCGCCCGGACCGAAGACGGCGAAGGTGACTGTGCCGGTCGGACCGAACCCGCCGGAGACCATCGCCGTGTCCGACACCGCCCCGCCGACCAAGACCGGACCGGACGCCTGTGTCACGACCGCCGGTGACGCGCGCGACACGACCACCGACTCGCCCGGGGCATCACATTGCCCGATCACCGAAGCGTTGGCGGTGTCGCCGGAATAGGACGCGACGAACAGATACCTGCCGGGCGCGGTCGGCGTGAAGGACCCCGATCCATAGTTTCCGTTGCCGCTGACCGGCACACTCGACACGAATGCCGGCGGCCGGGCACACGATGGATCGTCCGGACCGAAGAGCCGGAAGTCGATGCTCCCAGTCGGGGCGACCCCACCCGTCAGCGCGGCCGCATCGGAGACCGCCCGACCGACCGCGACCGGCGCCGAAGCACTAGACGAGAGGGAAGGCTGGGTGGCCGCGGCCAAGACCACGACCGACTGACCGACGGCAGCACACCCTGAGCTCACCGGCAGGTTGGCCTGATCACCAGAGTAGGAGACGACATACAAATAGACGCCGACTGCGGCCGGCGTGAACGGACCCGACCCATAGCTCCCGTTCCCGCTCACCGGCACCACCGACGTGAACACCGCCGGCCTCGCGCAGGTCGGGTCGAGCGGACCGAACAGACGGAAGGTGAGCGTCCCGGTCGGCTCGCTCCCGGCCGAGAGGGTCGCGGCGTCCGAGACCGGCCCACCGAGTGTCGCGGGGGCTGAAGCAGCCCACGAAAGAACGGGAGACGCGGATCCCGCGCTCACCACGGCCGACTCGGCCGGCTCGAGACAGCTCGACATCGGAATCGCGACGTTCTCCGCGTCACCGCTGTAGGAAGCCTGCCAGCGGTACGTTCCCGGCTGGGTCGGGATGAAGTCCGGCGTCGTGTAGTTGCCGCTGCCCCCGGTGACCGGCACGGTGGCGGTGAAGATGGGCGGCCCCCCACAGAACGTATCCGTCGGCCCGCTCAGCTTGAAGGCAATCGTCCCGGTCGGGTGCAAGCCGCCGAGCATCGCCGTGTCACGGATCGGCCTGCTCACGAAGCTCCCGGGCGAGGCCGTCGTCGTGAGTGCCGCAGTGAACTTCGAGACGATCACCGACTCGCTGGGATCCGCGCAGGACGACGGCGGCACGGAACTGTTCATGGCATCGCCGCTGTAGGACGCCCGCCACTCGTAGACGCCAGCGCGAGTCGTCGTGAAGTGAGCCGAATTGAGGCCGCCGTCGCCGACCACCGCAGCGGTCGAGCTGAAGACCGGTGCGCCCGCGCACGTCGGGTCGTCCGGCCCGTATAGCTCGAAGCGGATCGAGCCGGTCGGTGCCGAGCCACCGGACAGGTTGACGTGGTCGAAGACCTCGAGGCCGACCGTCGTGTTGCCGGAAGCCGTCGAGCTGAGAGACGGCGTCGGGAGTGCCTCGGCCGGCGCCGCGAGGACGAGCGCGACCAGCACGGACACGCTCGCCACCACACGAGCGACGCCGGACACGCTCGCCCGGCAGACGCCGACCCGTCTGACGAGCATGTCGTCAGATCTGCGAAACAGGCTTCCTCGATGTCTCATTTCGGCGTGCCCACACTCCGTCCGCCGGACGTTCTCCCGCCTCCCGACAACACCAAGGCTCTACGGCCGATGTCGGGTGGTGCGTGTTGCACCATACACGTGGGTCAGGCGGTCACGGACTGATCTACTCGAGGTCCGCCAGCTCCCGCGCCCGCAGGAGGACCCGGTCGGTCATCTCCTCGGTCAACCGCCCGGTGAACGTGTTCTGCTGACTGGGGTGGTAGGAGCCCAAGAGCAGGCCGTGCTCGGCCCCGTGCCCGAAGCGCGGCCGCGGACGGACAGGCGGCTCGCCCGCCGCGGCCAGGAGGCGGAGGGCCGCGTCCCAGGCGAACCCCCCGAGACACACGATCACGCGGATGTCGTCGAGCAGCGCGAGCTCGCGCACGCCCCAGCCCAGGCACCGGTCCCGCTCGTCGGGAGTCGGGCGATTGTCCGGCGGAGCGCAGCGGACGGCCGCCGTGACCCAGCAGTCGCGCAAGGCGAGACCGTCATTTGGGCGCTCGGACGTCGGCTGGTTGGCGAAGCCGGTCCGGTGGAGCGCGGCGAACAGCCAGTCGCCCGACCGGTCTCCCGTGAAGATCCGGCCCGTCCGGTTCGCTCCGTGGGCAGCCGGCGCGAGGCCGAGGATCAGGACGCGGGCGGCAGGGTCGCCGAAGCCGGGGATCGGACGCCCCCAGTAGGTCTCGTCGGCAAATGACGCCCGCCGGTCGCGGGCGACCTGCTCGCGCCAGGCGACGAGTCGCGGGCACTCCCGGCAGGCGATGACCTCGGTCTCCAGCGCGTCGAGGCCGCTCTGGCGTAGGCTCTGCGGCGTGCGCAGGTCCCCGCTCCTCCTCGTCGTCGCACTCTTCCTAGCCGGCTGCGGCACCGCGACCTCCTCGAAGAACTTCGCCGGCGACCAGGCGACCGTCGCCAAGGTGATCGACAACCTCCAGACCTACGGGACCTCCCACCGGGCGAGCGACATCTGCAACAAGATCTTCGCGCCGACGATCGCCGCCAAGCTGAAGGCAGCCGGCGGCAGCTGCGACAGCGTGGTCAGCGACGCGCTCAAGAACGTCGACATCTTCGTCCTCAACGTCCAGGCGGTCAAGATCACCGGCAAGACCGCCGTCGTCACGGTCAAGTCGACCTCGAACGGCAAGAACGTCGTCCAGGCGCTGGATCTCGTCCATCTGGCGGACGGTACCTGGCGCCTGAGCTCGTTCGGCTAGTTGGGCTGCCCGCGGTGCGGGCGGACGCGGGCCGGTGGAAATCCGCAGATGTGGGAATCAAGGCCTATTTCCCGGTCAGACGTCGGCCCGGCTCGGGCCGGCAGCGCCCCCGCCCATTAGATGGTCGATTCCACGGCTGGCCGCCGGTGAGCGCGCTGTGTCTCCGGGAACTAGTTGCCGGACTCCGGCAACTACCGAGGGAAAAGTGGTCCCTCAGCCGCCTCGCGGGGCCTATCAAGGCAACAGTCCCGGAATCCGGAGGAGCCCCCCACGCCAGACTTTCCGCGGGCTCCAAGCACAAGTAGTTCGCGACCTCAGGCGCCCGACGCGCCGAAGCATCCCATTTCACTCGCCCCAGACCGACGGCGCCAGCCGGCGCGCAGTACTTTCAGAGACAGCACGCGACTCCCCGGGCGAACCGGTAATCCACTGGTCGACGCCGGGCGATTCGCCCAGCCGTTAGAGGCGCCGCCGGTTGAGGTAGCGGCCGAGCGCCTCGGTCGGGTTGTGGCGGGCGCCCTCGGCGAAGTTCATGGCCAGCACGCTTCCCCAGCGCTTCGACGCCACGCCGGCCGCTCTCGTGCGACACCTCTCCGGCGACGCCGTCTCCGACCTGCTCGGGGTCCCGAGTCCCGAGTCGAGCTACGTCGGTCGGCTGGCGAATCCGCTCGGCCGAGCCATCGGCATCGCCCAGTCGGCGCCGATCCTCTCGCGGGCGACCACCGGCCTCTGGACGATGCTCGTCAACCGCAACGAGATCATCCTCCCCCACGCCGGCCGGCGCCCCGCGTCGAGACCGACTGCCCGCGCAGCCGCCGTGCTACGGCGATCTCCGAAGCTCTCCACACGCTCTCCGACCCCACAGGTCGCCGTCGGGCAACCACCACCGAGCGACCCGGGACCTCTCGTAGTATCGCTTGACGATACATCGTCTACCGATATAGAATCGTGGCGTGCCTCGGTTCTCAGCAGACGAGAGCGGTGATCCCGGCGAGCGGGAGCCGCTCGCCGGCTTCGGGCGCTACGCCGGACCCGCCACCCTGATCCTCTCGAGTCTCGCCGACGGCACGAAGCACGGCTACGCCCTGACCAAGGACATCGACGCCTTCGCCGGCGTCCGCCTGGCCCCGGGGACGCTCTACGAGGCGCTCGCCCGGCTCGAGCGCCAGGGTCTGATCGCGGCAGTCGAAACCGACGACCGCCGCCGTCCATACAAGCTGACCGGCCCCGGGGCGGTCGCCCTCCGTACTCACCTCGATGCCCAGCGGCAGATCGCCGATGTCGGGCTCCGGCGACTCGCCGAACGTCTCGGGCACGTATGACCCGCCGGCGAAGCTCACCCGAGCGACGCGCCGAGCGCCTCGTCCGCTGCTATCCAAGGGTCTGGCGCGCGCGCTACGGCGAGGAGTTCACCCAACTCCTGATCGACGACATCTCCGAGCGCCCGCGAGCGCGCCGCCGCACGGCGGACGTGATGCGGGCCGGTGCCCTCGCCCGCCTGACCGACGCCGGCCTGACCGGCGACGCCCTCGAACCCCACGACCAGGTCCGGGCCGGCCTCGCCTGGCTCGGTTTCGCCCTCGCGGGATTCCTCGCCGCCGGAGTCGCGATCTGGTCGCAGCTGACGATCGGCTGGCAGTGGTCGGCTCCAGCCGCCCCCACGACGCGAGCCGCGATGCTCTTGATGACCTGCGGCGTTCTCTGCCTGCTGGTGCTCCTGGCGCTTGCCGCGGTCCCGATCTTCTGGTCGTTCTGGCGAGCGGTGCTCCGCCGAGACGGACGACGAAGCCTGGCCTGTCCGGTGGCGTGCACCGTTTTCGGAGCCGTCGTGTGGATCCTCGGCAGCCGCCACTTCGCCCATCGATGGCCGGGGACCGGGGGCCATCCGTGGGCAGGCAGCGATCTCGTTCCCGGATGGCTCGCCGCCTTCTGCTGGGCCTCAACGCGTTGGATCACCTCCTACTGGGTCCACCCGGCCGCACTCGCCACGTTCTCGGCGGCCGAGCTCGCGTGGATGGCCGCCAGTCCGCTCGCCCTGCTCGCCTGCATGCTCGGGACGGCCGCGACGCTCCGCCGGTTGGCGCTCTCGTCGGGCGTCCTGCGCTACGAGACCCGCCTGGCAGCCGTGATCGCGCTCGCGATGGCCGGGTTTCTCGCCGGCGCCGGCAGTTGGGTGATCTCGGGCGGACCGGGCCCGCGCGGGCTGTTCCGGGTTGGGAGGATCGACGATCTCGCGGTCCTCGCGATGACCCTGGCGCTCGTCCTGGCCTTCCGTGCCGCCCAGCGGGCCCAGGCCGCGTCGGGTGCCGCTCGGGCGCGCGATTGACCCCTCGGGTCCACAGCCGGCGAGCTCCCTCGAGCAGCCCGGGAGGTTCCTCGGGGAGTCCAGACGACGGGGCCCGCGAGCCCGAGTCCGGGACGTGGACTCGCCGCCGTCTGCTCGTCGGGCTCGGCGGGGCGGCGTGCGCCGTCTTCGCCGGCGTCGAGCTGATCGACCGGGGCGTGGTCCCCGGCAAGCAGGTGCTCGACACGCTCGACGGTGCCTGCTCGGTCGCGACGCCCGACGAGACGCTCGGCCCGATCGGGCCGTCCCAGACCGGAAGCTTCGTCTCGAGGGCGCGGAATCGAACAGTCGGCTACACGATCGCCTACCCCCCGGGTCACGGGCCGGGCAGCCACCTGCCGCTGGTCGTCGCGCTCCACGGCTACCTCGGAAACCACGCGTCGACGATGTCCGGCTCGACTCCTGCACGAGCCCTCGCCGAGCGGCCGGGCGGACGGGCGCTGCCGCCGCTGGCACTCGTCACCGTCGACGGCGGGGTCGGCTACTGGAACGCCCACCCCGGTGACGACCCGATGGGAATGCTCCTCGATGAACTGATCCCGATGTGCCGAGGACTCGGGCTCGGACTCGGCCGCCGCGGCATCGGGACGCTCGGAATCTCGATGGGCGGCTACGGGGCACTCCTCCTGGCCGAGAAGCACCCCGGCCTGATCTCCGGGGTGGGAGCGATCAGCCCGGCCGTCTGGAGGACCTACGCCGAGGCTCGCGATGCCAACGGGGGCGCCTTCGCGTCGGCCGCGGCCTTTGCGGAGAACGACGTTGTCACACACGCTGCAGCCCTTCGCCAGACGCCGGTGCGTGTCGCCTCCGGCACCGAGGACCCCTTCCACTCGGGCGTCCAGGCCCTCGTCAGAAAGCTGCCGCCAACGGCGGTGGTCAAGATCACGAAGGGCTGTCACGACGGGGCGTTCTTTTCCAGTCAGCAGACCGCCTCACTCTCGTTCCTCGGCCAGCACCTCGCTTGAGGAGGGCAGGCTCCCGCCCTAGGAGCCTCGCCGGCCGCGATCGACCGGGAGGCTCTGAGGGCGAGGCGGACTGGACTAGCGAACCGGCAGCGTCGTCGCCGCGAGTGCGCTGGAATCGAGCGCGTTGCCACTCGAGTCCAAGACGGTCATCGTGATCGAGTAGGTCGTGCTGAACGGGGCGAAGTCATTGTCGACGATGCCGCTGACCGATTGGTTGGGGCCCACGACGTAGGAGGTCGTCACGTCGTAGCCGACAAGACCGGTTGCGACATCCGTGTCGGTGACATGCACGCTGTAGATCTGCGTCGACCCCGAGCAGCTCCGGATCGTGAAGTCGTTCCAGACGGCCGCCCAGCTGAGGTAGTAACCGACGGGGGCCGTCGCGCTCGTGAAAGTCGCGCACGGTGGGCCCGGGGGCGGCGGGGGCGGTGGCAGCACGACCGGCGCCGGGGGAATGTCCTTGATCCCGCCGGATGAGGCACTACCGCCTCCGCCACCGCCGCCGCCGGTCGGAGCGACGACACCCGTACCCCCACCGCCGGCGGCCGGCCCGGCCGGGCGCCCACCCGAAGCCACCGCCGCCGGGGCCAGCGCCAACATCGCGACGCTCGCGGCGGCCCCGACGATTCTGACCATGCTGTTCATTACGACCTCCGTTGCGCTTCGCCGCGCCGTGTGCCCGGCATTTGCAACCAGCCTCGGCGGTCAGCGGTCGCGGTTGCAATTGGACATTGGTCCTAGGTCCCCAGACCTCCGGCGCCGTCGGTGAAGGCTCCGACGCCGAAATCCGTCTGCGCCCGGCCGGTCCTGCCAGCTCGCACCGCGTAGTTCCCCGCCGGCGCCTGCGGTTCGCCACGGCCGGCGGGCGAGCTTCCGCGCGCAAGAATGTGAGCCTCGGGCCATCTACACCCGGGCGTCCCCGTGCCGTCGACCTCACGTACCCACCGCCCGCACCTGTCCTCCCGGGCGAGTGGCCGGCACGGCCCGCGGCAGTCGGTCACGGCCGCGGTCGGCCAGTTCGCCCTGACCGGACTGGCCGCAGTCGCGCTCCTCGGCTTCGTCGCCGTCGGGATCCTCCGGCACACCGGGCAGGCCGAAGCGATCCGCGACGCCAAGCACGAGACCCAGTTGGCCGGAGAAGGCATCGTCGGACCGCAGATCCACGCCGGCCTCCTCAGCGGCGATCCGGCGGAGATCTCCGAACTCGACCGCGTCGTGCACGACCACGTCCTCCGCGACCCGGTCATCAGGGTCAAGATCTGGGACGCAGCCGGAAAGATCCTCTACTCCGACAGGCACGAGCTGATCGGATCGACCTACAAGCTCGGGGCGGACGAGCTCGCAGCGCTCCACCGCCGGGGGATCGACGCCGGGATCAGCGATCTCACCAAACCGGAGAACCGCCTCGAACGTCCTCAGGGCAAGATGCTCGAGGTCTACCAGGGCATCCGCGGCCCGGCGGGCGTCCCCCTGCTCTATGAGGAGTACCTCAGCTACAGCTCGGTCGCCGCCAGCGGGAACCGCCTCTGGTCCCAGTTCGCCCCGGCCCTCCTCCTCACGCTGGCGCTGCTCGAGCTCGCTCAGATCCCGCTCGCATGGTCGCTCGCCCGCCGATTGCGCCGTCGCCAGGAAGAGCGGGAGACGCTGCTGCGCCGAGCCGTCGAAGCCTCCGAGATCGAGCGTCGTCGGATCGCGCGCGACCTCCACGACGGAGTCGTCCAGCGGCTCGTCGGGCTGTCCTACACCCTATCGGCGGCGGCCCCGTCGATTCGCGACGGCCAGAACCCCTCGTCCACTGCCCAGGCCGTCGACGACGCCGCCAAGGAGACGCGTGAGAGCATTCGCGAGCTGCGCTCGCTGCTGTTGGAGATCTACCCACCGACGCTCCAGCGCGCCGGGCTCGCCGCAGCGCTCGACGATCTCGTCGCCCCGCTGCGCGCCCGCGAGATCGCAACCGAGATCCATCTCGATCCCGACCTCGAGATCGGCCCGCAGACAGAGCCGGTCCTCTACCGGGTAGCCCAGGAGGCGGTGCGCAACATCGCCGCCCACGCCCACGCCGGCAACGCTCGGATCCGGGTCACGCGAGAGAACGCAAGCGCAGTGCTGAGCGTCGAGGACGACGGCCGCGGGTTCGTCGGAACCCCCGGCCGGCGGGCCGAGGACAAGCGGCACTTCGGCCTGCGGATCATCCAGGACCTGGCCGATGACGCGGGCGGCACGCTGACCGTCGAGTCCAAGCCCGGCGAGGGCACCCGCGTCCGGATCGAGGTCCCAGCCAGATGATCCGTGTGCTGCTGGCCGACGACCACGCCCTCGTGCGCCGAGGACTCGAGCAACTGCTGGGCGCCGCCCCCGACATCGAGATCGTGGCGGCTGCCGCCGACGGCGCTGAGGCGGTCGAGATGGCCGCCGAGCACCAGCCCGACGTGATTCTGATGGATCTCGAGATGCCGAACCTCGATGGGATCCAGGCGACCGACGCGATCGTCAGGAGCAAGGACAAGGCACGTATCGTGATTCTCACGTCGTTCTCCGACCGCGAACGAATTCTCGACGCCCTCGATGCCGGTGCGATCGGCTACATGCTCAAGGATGCCGAGCCCGACGAGCTCCTCCGCGGTGTTCGCGCCGCCGCCCGCGGCGACTCCCCCCTCGATCCCAAGGTCGCGGCGGCGATCGTCAGCGCCCGCCGTCAAGCTCGGCCGTCGGTCGAGCTGAGCGACCGTCAGCGAGCGGTTCTGGCCCTCGTCGCCGGCGGCCGCCAGAACAAGCACATCGCCCGCGAGCTCGAGATCAGCGAGAAGACCGTGAAGGCCCACCTCACCGCGATCTACCAGATCCTCGGTGTGACCGACCGGACACAGGCGGCGCTCTGGGCCCAACGCCACCACCTCCCCGACCGGCGTTGAGCCAACCACGACGACGATCCTCGCCCACCGGGCACGCCTATTGCGACTCCGTCGAGAACGGTCACGGCGGGTCCTACGACCAATGTCTCGTTGCATCCTCGACCTCCGCCCGCCGACGATATACCCATCCCGGCGAGATCCGGATTCAGAGCTTCAGTCAAGGAGAAACGATCGTGTTGACTCTCAAGCAGGGTGCCCTCGCAGCCTCGGTCGCGGCGATGCTCGCACTCGCTCCGACTGCCCTCGCCTCCGGCGGCGTCAATGCCGGCGGCGTCAACAGCGGCGGGGGCGGCGGGGGCGGGGGCGGGACCACCACGACGAGTCCCAGTCCACCGACGACCCCGCCCTCCTGCGCCACGATCGCCAGCTTCAGCAACTCGACCGGCTACTACTCGGTCTGGGCCGCGATCTGGACGCCTTTCAGCATCTCCGATTCGTGCGGCTACCCCGTCAGCTGGACGATGACCTACACCAACGGCAGTACCGGCGCCGTCGACTTCGTCCGCACCGGATCGACCGCCTACCAGACGAGCGGCACGATCGACGAGGACTGGGCCGCGTTCTCGGTGAGCTACACCGTCACGCTCACGGTCACCGATCCGAACACGGGGAACGAGCTCACCAGCCGGAGCGCATTGGTCGTGACCAAGGCCGGCAAGACTCCCGGCGCCTGATCCTCCCCCGGAGACGCGGCATCCCACCCGCGGATGCCGCGCTCCACCACGCGCGTGATCGCCGTCTCGTGACCCGCCCGCTAGCCTCGTGCCTCGACCCCAAAGGGGGCTTGCTTTCGACCGAGGAGACACCATGGTGCGGGATTTCAAGACCTTCCTCCTGCGGGGCAACGTCGTCGACCTCGCCGTCGGGATCGTGATCGGTGCGGCCTTCGGAGCCGTCGTGACCGCCCTCGTCAAGGACCTGATCACCCCGATCGTCGCCGCGATCATCGGGAAGCCGGACTTCTCCGGCCTCGCTTTCACGATCAACGGAAGCCGCTTCCCCTACGGCGACTTCCTCAACGCCCTGCTCGCGTTCCTGACGATCGCCACGGCCGTCTTCTTCCTCGTCGTCAAGCCGGTCAACGCCCTGATGGCCCGGCACAAGACCCAGCCGGACGTTGCCTCTCCGACGGTCCCCTGCCCCGAGTGCCTGAGCTCGATCCCACGCGAGGCCCGGCGTTGCGCCTTCTGCACGTCCGAGGTACAGGCGGCCGCCTGATCGAGATCACCCGAGGCTCGACCCGTACTGCCTGGCGTAGTACTCCCGGTAGGCGCCCGAGCGGACCGGCTCCCACCATGCGGTGTTGGCCCGGTACCAGTCGACCGTCTCGCCGAGGCCCTCCGCGAAGCGTGTCCGCGGGGTCCAGCCGAGCCCGCGCACCTTGCTCGAAGACAGCGAGTACCGCCGATCGTGCCCCAGTCGGTCCTCGACGTACTCGATCAACGACTCGTCCCGCCCGGTCAGCTCGAGGATCCGGCGAACGACATCCAGGTTGGTGCATTCGTCCGGTCCGCCGACGTTGTACACCTCGCCCGGCGTCCCGTGCTCGAGGACGTGGGCGATCGCCCGCGCGAAATCCACGACATACAGCCAGTTGCGGATCTGCAGGCCGTCCCCGTAGACCGGGAGGCGGTCGCCGTGGAGGGCGTTCAGCACGATCAGCGGGATCAGCTTCTCCGGGTACTGGTAGGGCCCGTAGTTGTTCGATCCCCGGCAGATCACGCTCTCCAGGCCGAACGTCTGGTGATAGCTCGAAACCAGCAGATCCGCACCGGCCTTCGTCGCGCTGTACGGAGACGACGGATCCAGCGGCGACTGCTCGGTGAACGACCCCTCGGCGATCGACCCGTAGACCTCGTCGGTCGAGACCTGGAGGTAGCGGATCTCCCGGCGGCGGGCCGCCTCCAGGAGCACGTAGGTCCCCTGCGCGTTGGTCCGCACGAACGCATCCGGCTCAGAGATCGACCGGTCGACATGCGTCTCGGCCGCGAAGTTGACGACCGCCCCCGCACCCGCGATGGCCCGCTCCACCCCCGCGGGATCCTCGATCGCCGCGTGAACGAACGAGAACCGCGGATCCTCGGCGAACCCGGCGAAGTTCTCCCGCCGCCCGGCGTAGGTCAGCTTGTCGAGCACGACGATCTCGTCGTCGCTGCACGCCAGCCGATCCCGGACGAAGTTCGACCCGATGAAGCCGGCTCCGCCGCAGACCAGGAGCTTCACCGCGCCACCCCCTGGTGTGCCGGTCCCCCGACGCCGCGCACCCGCCGCCCGATCTCCGTCAAGAAGGCCGACAGACCGTGCTCCCATGCCGGAAGGCTGATCGCGTCCGGGCGCTCGCTCCCGAGCACGCTCCACGCCGGCCGCCGCGCCGGCCGCGCCAGGTCGGCGCTCGACGCCCCCAGCACCGCGCAGTCGACCGCCGCCTGGGCGAAAATCTCGACCGCGAACTCGTTCCAAGAGCACTGTCCCGAGCCGGCGATGTGGTGGATCCCGCCGGCCGGCGCAGTCGCGCCCAGCCCGGCAGTCGCATCCGGCGCCCCACGTCCGCCGGGCTCGGGCCCTTCGGCTGCCAGCCGCTCGGCCAGCTCGACCAGCGCCGCCGCCAGGTGCCCGGTGAAAGTCGGGCAGCCGAGCTGATCGGTCACCACCGAGACCTCGGACCGACCACCGCCCCCCGCCCCGTCACCCGCGCCGCCGCCCACCGGTCCATCGGCCAGCCGGAGCATCGTCGCCGGGAAGCAGCGCCCCCCGGCCCCGAACAGCCACGAGCTGCGAACCACGGCATGGCCGCCCCCAGCCCCGAGGACCTCCAGCTCGCCGGCGAGCTTCGTCCGTCCGTAGGCCGACCGTGGACCGACCGCGTCGGACTCGACGTACGGCCGGTCGGCCTGCCCGTCGAAGACGTAGTCGGTCGACACGTGGATCAGCCTCGCGCCGACCCCCCGGCAGCCGCGGGCCAGCACGCCCGGCGCCGTCCCGTTGACCTCGAACGCCCGCTCCTCGTCGGACTCTGCCCCGTCGACGTCGGTGTACGCCGCGCAGTTGATCACGACATCCGGCTGATGGCGGCCGAGCGCCGCGGCGACCGCATCCGCGTCGCAGATGTCGAGCTTCGTCCGCGGCAGCCCGTGGACACCGTGGCGGCGGGCGCGAGCCGCGCGCACGACATCCTGCCCGAGCATGCCGCCGGCACCTGTCACCAGAAGACCTCCGATCAGCTCTCCGGTCGGCCTCACGGGATCGCGATCTCCGAGTTGTCGCCGACCATGAACCGGTAGGCCCGCGGCTGACTGCGGTCCCTGGAGATCGCGACGTTCCGGCCGAGCAGCGACGACTCCATCCTCCCGTCGAGCCCCCGGACCGACGAGTCCGCGAGCAGGATCGAGTGCTCGACCTCGGCGTTCTCGATCACGCACCGCCTGCCGATCGCCGTGTACGGGCCGACGTACGCGTCGGTCAGCCGAGCCCCCGCACCGATGATCGCCGGACCACGGACGTTCGACCGCTCCAGCCGGGCGCCCGCCTCGAGCACGACCCGGCCGTCGATCTGCGAGTCGATCAGCTCGCCTTCGATCCGCGTCTCGATCGTGTCGAGCACGAGCCGGTTGGCCTCCAGCATGTCCGCCAAGCGCCCGGTGTCCTTCCACCAGCCGCGGACGATGTGCGGCGAGACCCGGGCCCCCGAGTCGACGAGGTGCTGGATCGCGTCCGTGATCTCGAGCTCCCCCCGCGCGCTCGGCGAGATCGCCCGGGCGGCGTCGTGGATCGCCGCCGTGAACATGTAGACCCCGACCAGAGCCAGATCCGACTGCGGGCTCGCCGGCTTCTCGACGAGGCGCACGACGCACCCGTCCTCGAGCTCGGCGACCCCGTAGTTCTCGGGATCGGAGACCGCCGTCAGGAGGATCAGGGCATCGGGCTGATCGGCCCGGAAGCTCTCGACCAAGCCGGTGATCCCACCCTGAAGGAGGTTGTCGCCGAGGTACATCACGAACGCCTCGTCCTCGAGAAACGGCTCCGCCGTGAGGACCGCATGCGCCAGGCCGCTCGGCGCGTCCTGGACCACGTAGGTCACGCTCGCCCCGAACTCCGAGCCGTCACCGACCGCCGCGCGGATCTCCGCGCCCGTCTCCGGCGCGATGATGATCCCGATCTCGACGATCCCCGCGGCGACCATCGCCTCGATCCCGTAGAAGAGAACCGGCTTGTTGGCGACCGGGACGAGCTGCTTGGCACTCGTGTGGGTGATCGGCCGCAGGCGTGTGCCCTTGCCGCCAGAGAGGATCAGCCCCTTCATCGGTGGCCCAGCCTACCGACCCTGCCGAGCGTCAACGCAGCCGGTTGGCCGCGGCCAGCACTGCCGCTCGGGCGCCGGCCGGCTCGAGGACCGCCGCGTCCCCGGCCTCCTTGAGCACCTCGCGGACGAGCCAGTCGGTGCCGGCGAAGCTCAGCTCGACAGTGATCGAACCGTCGGCATACTCGTCGACGACCTTCCGCTGCTCCCGCACCCAGCGCGCCCGCTCGGGTGAGATCCAGACCCTCGCGATCGCCGAGGCGGGCACCTCGCCGGTCCGCGGCCAGCCGTCGACATCCGCCGAAGGGTTGACCTCCGGCCGGGGCTCGAAGCACTCGTCGGAGACCCGCGCCCGCTTGATCCGGTCCAGGCGGAAGTGGCGCATCCCCTGCCGGCTCGGATCGTAGGTCGCCACGTACCAGCCCTCCTGGCCGTTCATCAGCGCGTACGGCTCGACCCGGCGCTCAGAGAACTCGTCCTCGTTCTCCTTGTAGTAGTCGAGCTCGAGGATCTGGTGGGCGACGATCGCCTTCGAGACCACGCGCGCGATGCCCGAGTCGTCTCCGCCGCCGCCGGCGACCTGGAGTCCCTGCTCCATCGGATCCTCGCCGAGCGCGACGACGATCTTCTCCCGTGCGCTCGTCAGCGACCCCTCGGGGATGTGCTCGCCGATCAGGTCGATCGCCGCGACGAGCGCCTTGGCCTCGACCGGGAGCAGGCGTGCCGGCCGGGCGAAGTTGTCGCTGTAGGGCTGCGGGTCGACCTCGATCGTCCCGTCCTCCTCGGAGACCTCGGCATACAGGACGTAGGACCCGCCGCCGAAGTTGACGACGTTGAGCACGCTGACGTCCTCTCGAAGCTCGAGCTCCGAGATCTGGAGGCGCTCGCACAGCTCGGCCAGCGCGAGCCTCCGCTCGGCCCGGCCGGCCTCGATCAGGATCGACGCGAGCGTCACCAGCCGGGCGAAGCGCTCCGGCCGGATCGCCGAGTCCGCCCGCGCGTCGCCGCCGCTCTCCCGAACCGACGCCCGCGACTCGCGATCCCCATTGGTCTCGACATCCTGCTGCGCCGGCCGGCTCGCCGGGTCGAGCAAAGCCGCCGAGGACGGCGGACCGGACGATTCCACGTGGCGCTCACGGATCATCGCGACCCGCCGCTCGAGATCGGCCACCAGGTCAGACGGGCCCAGGACACGCGCGTTCTCCCCCAGCCCGAGCAGCCACGACAGCAGCAGGCGGGAGTTGCCGTAGTCGGTGACGAAGACCCGGTCGCCGGGTGCCGCCCCGTCCAGATCGGCCGGACGCAGCGTCCCGTAGCGCCCGAAGTGCCGCTCGACCTGCCAGGCGACCCGCTCGGCGATCAGGATCTCGGCCGTCCCCTGCGGTTCACCGGTCTGCCACTCGGCCCGGTTGGCGTACGCCCGCGGGTCGAAATCCGCCGGCCGCTTGAAGTCGTGCTCGGCCTTCGTCGCATACGCCACCTTCCCGCGGATCCGCGACAGCCGGAACACCCGCAGCGCTCCACGCTCGTGGGAGAGGCCCAGCAGGTAGAACTGCCCCCCGCGGAAGAGCAGGTGGTACGGGTCGACCTTGCGCGACCCCACCGCGTCGCGCTCCATCGTGTAGTAGTCGAAGGCGACCGTCTTGTGGCGGAAGATCGCCGTCTCGATCTTGACCAGCCGCTGGGAGAGCTCATGCCCGCCGGCCGAGGCCGTGATGCCCAGCTGCACCGCCTGCTGCTCGGGTGCGGCGAGCGGGCTCGGACGACCCCAAGTGACCTGCTGCAGGGCCAGCCGGAGCGGCTCGGCATATGCGAACTCCCCGTCGAGCAGCGAGAGCGCCGTCGCCAGGGCCGCCAGCTCCGCGTCGGTGAACGCGATCGCCGGGAGGTGGAAGTTCTCCGGCCGCAGCGAGTAGTTCTCCTGCTCGGCGAGCCCATCGATCGGCTTCTCGACGGTCAGCGGGATCCGCAGCGCCTCGAGCTCGGACCGGTCGGCGTAGAAGCGCCGGGCGAAGGCGTCCTCGTTCATCCCGCTGTAGCCCTCGACGTCCCGTTTGATGTCGAGCGCCGTGACCGGGCGACGCTCGGCCATCAGATAGGAGATCAGCGAGAGCTGTCGGATCAGCTTCTCTGTGTCCTTGGCCATCGGCGGCCTACGATAGACCGCCCCGCCGTCTCCCTCGTTCGATGCCGCCCGTATTTGGGAGAACTAGGGTCTCTCCTCCACGTATCCTCTCCCGGCCATGGCGCCAGATCTCATCGCGGCGACCGATCGGGCCGCGGGAAACGCGATCGAGCGGACCGTCAACCGCCACCACGCCCGGCGCCTTCGCAGGATCGGCCGCTCGGCCCAGCGCTCGCCGCCCAAAGACGGCCGCCTGTGGTGCGCCGGAGACCCGCCCCCCCGCTCGGGCAACGCGGTCGACGTGCTGATCGGCGGCGCCGCCTACTTCGCCGCGCTCGAGAAGGCCGTCCGCGGCGCGCGCCGCAGCGTCACGATCGCCGGATGGAGCATCCGCCCGGGATTCGCCCTCCTGCGCGACGAGCCCCCCGTGCTCCTGCGCGAACTGCTCGGCGAGGCCGCCGAGTCGGTCGACGTCCGTCTGCTGCTCTGGGCCGGAGCACCCGGCCCGGTGGGCGAGCCGCGACGGGGGACGGTGCGCCAGCAGCGCGACGAGTTGATCCGCGGCACCCGCGTCAAGGTCGCCCTCGACGCCCACGAGCGTCCGATGCACTGCCATCACGAGAAGCTCGCCGTGATCGATGACGAGATCGCCTTCGTCGGGGGCATCGACCTGACCGATCTGGGCATCGACCGCTACGACACCCCTGACCATCCGTCCCGCGGCAGGCCCGGCTGGCATGACCTCGCAGCCCGGATCCGCGGCCCCGCGCTCGCCGACGTCTCGGCTCACCTGGCGCAGCGCTGGCGAGCCGTCACCGGCGAGCAGATCCCAGCAGCGCCGGCCGGCGCGGCCGCCGCCGGCGAGGTCGAGCTGCAGATCGTCCGGACCGTTCCCGAGAAGCTCTACGACTTCGCCCCGCACGGCGACTTCCGGATCATCGAGGCCTACGTGCGGGCGCTGCGCTCCGCCGAGCACCTCGTCTACCTCGAGAACCAGTTCCTCTGGTCACCGGAGATCGTCCGGATCCTCGCCGACAAGCTCCGCCGACCCCCGGCCGACGACTTCCGCGTCGTCGTCCTGCTCCCCGGAAAGCCGAACATCGGCGAGGACGACACCCGCGGGCAGCTGTCGGTGCTCACCCGAGCCGACCGGGACGCCCGGCGGTTCCTCGCGACGACGATCCGCGCCCGCTCGGGCGCCACCAGCGACCGGGTCTACGTGCACGCGAAGGTCGCGATCGTCGACGACCGGTGGCTCACGCTCGGCTCGGCCAACCTCAACGCCCACTCGTTCTACAACGACACCGAGGTCAACCTCGTCACCCGCGACCCGGCCCTCGCCCGCGACACCCGGCTGCGCCTGTGGTCCTCCCACCTCGAGCGCCCGGTCGACGAGATATCCGGCCATCCGAGCTCGGTGATCGACGAGCTCTGGCGACCGATCGCCGCCGAGCAGCGCGAGCGCAGAGAACGCGGTGAGCCGCTCACCCACCGGCTCGTCGAGCTGCCGGCCTGCTCCCGACGCTCAGAGCGGCTGCTCGGCCCGATCCAGGCGCTCCTCGTCGACGGGTGAAGGGGCGGCCGGTCCCGGCCCGCAGCCGTGCCTCAATAGCGGGCGCGCGTCAACCACTTCGGCAGCGGGACCGGCGACAGCCGCTGGACCGCCGACCCGGCGAACGCGCGGGCCTCGAGCAGGGACACAAGCCCCCTGAGCTCCTCCCGCTCGGCCGGCGTCATCCTGCGTCCCCGGCGCACGAGCTCGGCCAGCCGCCGGCGCTGGGCGCCGTCAAGGTGCTGGAGATGCAGTCGCGCGACCTGAGCGAGCTCGGCGACCGCCAAGAGCTTGAGCACCGGGACCCGCTTGAGTCCCGGGACCCGCGTGACGACATGGGGCAGGGTCTTGAGAAGGATCTTTCGCTTCGCCACGCACCGACGAATACCCCGGCCGCCCGAAAGCCAACCGGCGCCCCCGCCCCGCCCCCGCCCCGCCCGTGGGTCTACCGCTCCCCGAGCGGATCTCCGGCCGCCGGCCGACTCTCCGGCCGACTCTCCGGGCGGCTGCCCCAAGCGCCTACGCCGCCTGGCGCTCCTGGGTCACCGACCGCTCGCGATCGGGATCGGCCTCCCCGACCGCCGCCGGCGCACGCGCGCCGAAGTAGGCGCCGCCGCCGAGCGCCCGGTCGAACGACGACCAAGACTGGTCGTCGGCGAGCTGCTTCTCGATCCGGTCGAAGCTCCCGAGCCGGCCGCCGAGGTTGTCGATCATGTGGACGAGCGTCGCCTCACGGGTGCAGGGAACCACCGGGCTGCCGTGCTCGAGCGATCCGTGGTGGGAGAGGATGATGTGCAGGAGGGCTTGGGCGAGCTCCTCCGGGAAGCCCTCGAGCTCCTCGATCGCCCGGCGGACCCGGTAGTAGCCGAGCGGGATCTCCCCATGGAGGCGGCCGTGGTCTGACATCGCGATCGCGTGACCGTCCGTCGTGTAGGCCTCGAGCTTGCCGATGTCGTGGAGCAGGGCCCCGGTCACCGCGAGGTCACGGTCGAGGCCGGGGAAGGTCGCCGAGACGGCGCTGACCGCCTGGGCGACGGTCAGGCTGTGCTCGAGCAGGCCGTGGCGGTATGCCTGGTGGTAGTACTTCGCCGCCGGCGCCAGCCGGTAGGCCGCCCAGACTTCCGAGTCCTCGCCGAAGAACCGGTCGAGCAGGCCGACGAGGTGAGGGTTTCGGATCGTCCCGAGGAGGTCGGTCAGGCCGGCTTCCATCTGGCGGACCCCCCGGACGGGGCCGTCGACCAGGTGCTCGAGCGAGAAGCTCCCCGGCTCGGCCGGTCCGACCGAGACGGCCTCGATCTGAGGACCGTGGGTGGGATGGACGCCGAAACGACCGATCACACGGACCGCCTCCCCCGGACGGGCGATCGCCGCTGCGGCGGCGATCTCGTCCCAGACGATCACGGCCAGCCGGCCGGTCCGGTCGCCGAGCGTCAGCTTGAGGAACTCCCGCCCGTCCCGCCGGGACCGGGATTCGGCGCCCCGGACGAGCAGCACCTGATCGATCTCGAGCCCGACGGTGAACTCGCGGATCAGCATGAAATGCACGGTAAACGAGGCAACGGACGGCTCCGCCGGCCGGCAAGGAGGCTCAGACGACGGCTCGGCCGGCCGGCGGGAAAGTCAGACGATCGGCTCCAGCAGGACGTCCCCGAGGAGGGCGACTTGGAGGTCGAGCACCTCGAGCATGGTTCTGCGGACCGGTCGCAGGTGCCTGACGTCCCACAGCCGCTCGGCCATCCTCCAGGCATTCTCGCGGGCGGCTTCGATCCCGAACATCGCGAGCCGGTCGTCGATCGGCCCCTGGAGCTTGTCGATGTCCTTGATCAGTCCCGTCAGGAGGATCTCCTTCTCGGCGTCGAGGCGCGTGCAGAGGATCGTGTTGACCTTCGTGAAGTCGTGGTGGGCGTCGCTTCCCCGCCTCGGCCGCTCGCCGGCCTCCTCCCACTGGCTGACCAGCGCACACGCGAGGTCGTGGTCGATGTGGGCGTTCATCCCGCCGAGGACGAACTGGAGCGAGGCGATCATGGGATGGTCGCGGACGCGGAAGAGGGCGTTCCAGCAGTGGGGGATGTGCCTGTCGGCGACGAGCGCGGCGATCGCATCGAGGTAGAGCTGGCCGAAGATCACGTCGAGGCGGTGCATCTCCTTCGGAAGGCGGAAGAAGTCCTGCTCGGCCTTGAGGGCGTCGCCGACGCTCGTCGTCACCTGGAGGTAGAGGCTGTTGAACCGGACGACCCCGTCGGCCACGCCGAACTCGTCCTCCATCGCCTTGCCGAGGCCAGTCATGTCGGCGATCACATCGTCCACCGTCCGGGTCGTCGGCGGTAGGGGCACCCGGCCATCGTAGGTCGCGCGGTCCGACCGGTCAAGGAAGTTCGAGCGGCGCGCGGCGCAG
>JAXDHV010000021.1:0-9330 GCA_034664295.1 Solirubrobacteraceae bacterium
GAACTCAACCCCGCCGAGATGCTCAACAACGACGTCAAAGCCAACGCTCTCGGTCGCCTGCGTGCTCGTGATCTCACCCAGATGCTGGCCAGTCTCCGCGCCTACCTCCGCAGCCGCCAGCGTCAGCACCGCCTCATCGCCAGGTACATCCACGAACGACACGTCACCTACGCAGCAGGACCCCTATTTACTGCCGAGGGTTAGTACGTAGCGAACTGAGCCACGTGGGGGCCTCAGTGGGGCGAGGTTTCGAGGCGTTGGGGCGGCGCCCCCGGCCGCTGCTGTAGACTAGACAAGCTATGTTGTCTAGGTGCGGACTGGCCAGCCGGCGCGGAAGCACGGCATTAGTGACGCGGACATCTTGCACGCCGTGCGTGCCGCGATGCGCCGGATCGTCCTGGACGAGGAGCTGACGATGTTGATCGGGGCGGCGCGTGATGGGTCGCTGTTGGAGGTCGGCGTGCTCGGCATCGACGGGGACGACCCGGTTGTCGTTCACGCGATGGCGCTGCGGCCGAAATTCCACACGTTTCTTGGATGAGGTGGTGATCGCGATGGAGCACACAGACGAGGAGATCGAGCGGGCCGGCCAGCGTTTCGAGCAGCTCGTCGACGACCTTGATCCTGCGAGCGCTGCCGTTGAGGAGACCGAGGACCTGCAACGCATCGCCGCCGTGTCCGAGGCGGTGCGCGCCGACGAAGCGCGGCTACGCGAGTCTGTGGAGATCGCTCGAGGTCAAGGCAGGTCTTGGAACCAGATCGCGTTAGCTCTCGGCGTGTCGCGGCAGGCGGCGAGGCAGCGTTTCGGCGACAAGGCCCACGCCTGATCCAGGAGCGAAGGCGATGTCGCTCTCCGCAGGGCGCTGCTTGGGCGTCCGCCTCACAGCTGGGCGGCCCTAACATTCGCTGTATTTTGGTAGTTATGCAGCAAAAAGCGGTCATCGGACCGTTTCTGATCAGGCGCACCACGGGTCGATCAGCACGACACCGAGGTCGGTGAAGTGGCGAGTGTTTCGCGTGGCAAGTTGTGCTCGTCGCGCAACCGCGATGCCGGCGATTTGGACATCCCGGATCTCCAATGTTCGCCCCGCGCGTTGGCGCCCGGCGGCGATCTCGGCGGCGGCTGTCGCAGCTGCCGTGTCGAACGATTGAATGCGCCCGTCGAGATCGTCCGTGAGAAGCGCGGCAAACGCGCACTCAAGGTCTTCGCGGCGCCGTCCCGGTGGGAGGAGGTGCAGGCCGGTCTTGACCTCAAAGACGGTGATCGATGTTGTCCAGATCGATTCGGCGGGCTGTCTGTCGAGCCAACTCACGACGACCGCGTCAGGGTTTGGATCTCGGCGCATCAATGCTGAGATCACGTTGGTGTCGAGCAGGATCACTCGTCGAAGTGAGCGGGTCTCACCTGACCGCGCAGCTCGACGATGTCGTCGCGTAGACCGATATCTCCGGCGAACCGCGCTGAGATCCGAGAGCCGAGCGCCGCGGGTGCTCGGTCCTGATCGCGCACAGCATTGCGGAGGATTTCGCGAACCTCCTCCTCCGTACTGCGCCCGTGCTCCTTCGCTCGTCGCTGCAACTTGGTTTTCAGGTCGTCGTCGAGTTGTCGGATCAGGATCTGAGCCATCTGAAGATGCTATCACGCTAGCATTGTGCGCTTTCGACCGGGCGACAGCAGGCGTACGCCAGCGAGACCTGGCGGGTCCGCGGCCACGCGTGCTGCGTTGGTATCGAGCGACCCCGCGCGGGCTGACCGGCGCCGCCTGTGGGCCACAACTTCCGCGGCGACTGGCAGATGCTCTGGAAGGAGATCACCTCGGCTTTCTCCTCGCCGGGTTCATCGCCCAACTCGGCAACGGCTTCTTCGAATCGCTGTTCCTGAAGAACGCGGGCCAGCCATGGTCGGCGATCGAGAACGTGATCATCGGCCCGGTCATCGCCGTGCTCAGCTTCGTCTGCTCGGTCGGCAACGTACCCCTCGCCGCCGTGCTCTGGTCCGGAGGAATCAGCTTCGGCGGAGTGCTCGCGTTCCTCTTCGCCGACCTGATCGTGCTGCCGATCATCGCGATCTACCGCAAGTACTACGGCACCGCCTTCGCCATGCGGATCACCACGCTGATGTTCGCCACGATGGTGATCGCCGCGCTGATCGTTGACGGCCTCTTCGGCGTCGCCGGCCTCGTCCCGACGATGCGCCCGACGCGCGGCGACATTTTCGGGCAGGTCCATGTCGACTACAAGCTGTTCCTCAACGTCCTCGGCGTCGCGATCTTCGCCGCGCAGTTCTGGCTGACCTCCAAGCGCGGCGCGACAGACCCGATCTGCGGCATGAAGGTCGACCGCAGCAAGCAATCACCAAGGAACTCGCTGGGGAGACGTTCTACTTCTGTACCGAGCGCTGCCTGCACTCCTTCGAAGCGGCGCCGGTTGCCGAGAAGCTCGGCCCGACCGCCCATCCGTGAGGCGCGGTCGGTAGTCCGATCGATCACGCCCGCGGGAACCTACCGATGGATCCCCGGGCACCCAGCGTCATCCTCGCTAGAAAGGCGGCCCGCTCGCCGAGCCACCGTCTCAGAACAGGAGTGACGATGAAGCTCTCAACGACCAAACACTCGATGAAAATGATGTGGGGCTGCGGGGCGCTCGTCCTGCTCGCCGTGATCATGGCGCTTTCCGGCTACGCGTACGCGCTGCTATTCATCATTCCGTGCATGCTCATGATGGGCGCGATGATGTGGATGATGCTAGGCGGCGGGACGCGCGGCAATGCCGCAAGTAGCTCACCCAACGCCCACCGCAGCAGCAACAGAGAGGAAGAGCCATGATGGACTGGAATGGCCACATGAGCAGCGGCGGGTGGTTCTTCTCGATCCTCGCGACCGTCATCATCCTGGCACTCGTCGGGGCCGCGATCGTCTGGATTGCTCGCGAGCTCGGCGCGACCCGAAATCGCCGCCCGGCGGCTGCGATGCCCGCGCAGGAGCTCCTCGATCGGCGGCTGGCGAGTGGCGAGATCGACGCCGAGCAGTACGAGCAGCTTCGCCAGACCCTGAACACGCGACGCAAGCCCGCACAGACGCCTCGGCGCTCCCGCCACCGGCACGCGCGAACATGAACCTCCCGCGGGACGCGTAACGCATCGAAACTAGCGGCGGCCCCCACGGCACGCTCGGGAAGTTGAGACGTGCTCCGCGACTACTTGGGTAGGTCGATCGAGATCAGCTCGAGGACTTCATGGTCAATCTGCAGCGTGATGTGATCGATGTGGGAACGGGCGTTGAGCGATGTCGCGAGCGACCGGCGTACACCATGGCAGTCGTCGTGGTCGCTCTCGACAAGCACGTGCGCTGAGAGCGCCGGGAAGCCTGAGGTATTTCCCACATGTGCAGGTCGTGGCTCTCAACGACGCCCGGATAGCTGGCCAGCGCGTGACCGATGACGTCTGGTCAAGACCCCGGGGCGCAAGCCCGTAGCTGGGGTGGATCATCAGCCCAGCGATCAGCAGCGACACGATCGGGTGAGCTCGCTGGACCCCGGTGAGGAGGATCACGCCGGCCGGGATCGCGGTCCCGATGAACGCGTACAGGTCGGGTGAGGAGATGCTCGAAGGACCCCTCGAGGTTGAGGCTCCTGCCGGTTGGCCTTGGCCAGCCGTCAGGTTGCTGCGCCTTCAGGCCGTCGCGGTGGGGGCCAGCGCAAGCCGTCGCACTCATCCGGCCAATCAACCTGTGCGCCAGTCGCCGTCTCAGGGCTCGATCGGCTTTCGCGGGACTTGTCTCGTCGGAGCCGCGGCGAACTCGGCGATGGCCGCGGCGAGTATTTCTGGGTCGGCCTCGTGGCCCTGTCCTTCGAGGACGCGGTGACGACCGTCAGGGACGCCGTCTGCGATGCGGACGCCGCCGTCGACCATGAACGGCGGGCTCACGGCTCCCGAAAGGACGAGGACCGGTGCGTCGATCTGCTCGAGCAGGTCGGTCGGGACGGTCGCGCCCCGCTCGATGTCGCCCATCGCCGCCGAGTCGTAGGCCAGCGTCGGGGCGAGCGCCTCCTGGCTCGCACGGCCGGGGCTGGTCCGTCTGGCCGCGATCAGCTCGTCTGGCATACCCGTCAGCGACATGAACAAGTCCAGTGCCTCACCCCGCCGGTCCTCGGCCAGCAGCCCCCGCAGTCGTTCGCCGTATTCGCGCGCCGCCTCCCCCCAGCGCTCGTCGTCGGGCCTGAATGGGGCGTCGTGCACGATCACGGCCGTCATCGGCAGGCCGCTCGCCGCCGCCCTGATGACGAGCGCCGCGCCCGAGGAGTGCCCGTACACGGCCGCGCGCCCGCCGGCCGCTTCGATCAGCGCACCGATGTCCTCGATCTCCCGCTCGACGCCGAATGGCTGCGTGTCGCCGCTGGATCCTCGACCGCGACGATCGAAGTTGATCACCGTGAAGCTCCGCGCGAGCGCCTCGGCGGTCGACCTCGTGATGGCCCGGTCGCACGTCGCGCCGCCGACCAGGATCAACGCCGGCCCCTCGCCCAACCGGTCAAAGACGATCCTGGTTCCGTCGGATGAGATCACTTGCTCCATGTAGCTCCTCGCTCCTGTCGTCCGCCGGCCCGCCGGCCCGCCAGCCCGCCGGTCCGCCGGTCCGCCGGCGATGTTTCGATCGACCCCTGGACCGCCGCCGCGCCCGGAACTCATCGCGACCACCGCCCTCATTCGTCCTCGAGCTCCTCGACCCGCATCTCCTGCATCTCCCCCTTCCGCGCGTACCGGATCAGCAGCGCGTACTCCCGTCCGAGCTCGTCCGGGTCGACCGGCCACTCGCCGGGTGGGATCGGCGGCCATCCGGCGAAGTCCCGCCAAGCCTCGAGGTCGCCGCATGCCGGGCAGATGCTCAGCGGCTGCATAAAGCTCGCCATCCGGCTGTTCGTGACGATCCGCTCCGGGTACGGCCGACCGCACCTCGGACAGGCCATGTAATCGGCGAACTCGACCATCAGTTCAGCGCCGATCGGATCGATCTGAGCTCGAGTTCCAGCGCCGCCGCCTGCGTCTCGCCCAGCGGGAGTGCCATCCGCAGCTCGGCCGAGCGGATTGCCCGGCTG
Organism: Solirubrobacteraceae bacterium; assembly: GCA_034664295.1. Taxonomy (GTDB): domain Bacteria; phylum Actinomycetota; class Thermoleophilia; order Solirubrobacterales; family Solirubrobacteraceae; genus Palsa-513. Next base: position 5,095 of record JAXDHV010000021.1, read on the forward strand.
ACGTCGTTGCGCCGCCGATAGGACCCGACCAGGTTGTTGAGCACCCGCAGCACCGTCTCGTGCGCTCCCGCCCGTACCACACCCACCAAACCCGGGAGCTCGAGCCGCTCGCCGCTGGCGAAGGGGTCGACGAGCAGCGGCGGATCCTCGCCGAAGTGCCCCGCGACGAAATGTCCCGGGAGACCGACCCCGCCGAGATCGATCCCCGCCCGGCGAGCCGCCTCGACGTAGACGATCGACAGGAGGATCGGCAGGCCGGTTCGCCGCGCGAGCACCCGGTCGAGCATCGAGTTGTCTGGATCGTCGTAGTTCTCCCGGTTGCCGACGAACCCGTGCCGGCGCCCGAGGACGGCGACGACCGCATCCAGCTCGGCCCGCGGGCTCCCGCCGCCGCCCAACGCCTCCGCGATCTCGCTCCCGAGGCTGTCGAGCTGCTCGAACGCACCCTCGGCGTCGCACGCGCCGAGCTCGCCGGCCACCGCCAGCACCAGAACGTCGACGCGCGTCTCCCCGCCGACGATCAACTCCGCAAAAGATCCCGATCCCATGAAGACCATTGTCGCGCGTGGCTGGCCTTCGCCCTTTGGCTACAGTTCTGACGATGCCAAACTCTCGCGTCCTGATCATTCTCGCCGGCCTCGCCGGCCTCGCCCTGATCGTCGTCGCCGGCGTGTACTTCGCCGAGCCCGCGAAGTCGCTCCCGTCGTTCTTCCCCGGCCACCAGGCCGGATCGACCCATCACCACACCAAGCACGGGATCGCCGCCCTCGTCGTCGCCCTCGGATGCTTCGCCTTCGCCTGGTTCCAAGGCGGCCCGAAGACCGCCCGGGTCTGACCGACTCCTTCAGCCGCCGAAGCTGAAGACCAGCAGGCAGATCGTGCCGGCCCCGATGCAGTAGATGCCAAACGGCGTCAGGCGATTCGTCTCGAAGAACCGAAGCAGAAACTTGACGGCCAGGAAGGTCGTGAGCGCAGCCGCGACCGACGCAGCCACCGCCGGTCCGCGGACGCCGTTGCCGGTCGGCCCGAGCAACTCCGGCAGCTTGAGCGCGGCCGCCGCGCCGATGATCGGGGTCGCCAGCAGGAAGCCGTAGCGCGCCGCGGTCTCGTTGGACAGGCCCGCCAGGAGGCCTCCGCCCATCGAGAATCCCGATCGCGAGAGTCCGGGCATCAGGCCAGCAGCCTGCGCCGTCCCGATCAGGACCGCCTGACGCCAGGAGATGCCCGCGATCTGTGAGCCGACGTCGTCGACCCGATCGTCGCCCCCCACGCGATCCTCGCGCGGCGCGTGATCACCCGCCGCCGCCGCCGCCGAACGCTTGCGGCGCCCGTCCGCCAGCGCCGGCGCAGCAGCAGCAGCAGCAGCAGCAGCAGCAGCAGCAGGAGCAGGAGCAGGAGCAGGAGAAGCCGGCGGACGCTTGCGCAGCCGCTCGAAGACGAGCAGGGCGATCCCGTTGACGACGAGGAAGGCCGCCGCCGAGACGGCCGACGCGAAGACGTGACGCAGCGGGTCCTCGAGCAGCAGGCCGATGATCCCGACCGGGATCGTTCCGACCACCAGCAGCCACCCCAATCGCGCGTCGTGGTCCTCGGGGGCGATCACCCGGTCGCGCAGCGACCGGCCCATGCCCTTGAAGATGCGGACCCAGTCGCCGAAGAAGAAGCCGAACAGGACGATCGCCGTGGCGAGGTGCGTCGCGACGAGGAAGGTGATGAAGAACTTGTCGTTCTGGTGGATGTTCCACCCGGCCAGCCTCGGCAGGATCACACCGTGCCCAAGGCTCGAGATCGGAAACGGCTCCGCCACGCCCTGGAGCAATCCGAGGATGATGGCCTGAAAGTAGGTGATCGGGTCGTGCATGCCGGGGACTGTCGGGAACTGCCGAGCTCGTCAAGGTCCCGAGCGATGCCACCTTGCCGGAAGGGAGAGCGGGCGAAATAGCCCGGGTGGCGTGGTCGCGAATCCTACACCAGCCCCAGTGGCCAGGCCGGCTCACCAGCCGCGGGTCTCCAGGCATCTCCGAGTGCTCAGACACGTCAGAGCGGTCGCCGGCTACCTACACCTCGGTCGGCCGGCCGACCCGCCAGGGCCACTGGTCATGCTCGGCGTCCAGCCACCGCTGGGCGTCGGCTCGCCCCAGGGCGATCATCTCGTCGACGAACTCCCGGCACAGAAAGAGGTAGCTGTAGAGCTCACCGTGCATCGGGTTGCGCGCAGCGTCGGTGATCCTTCCCAGCAGAGCGAGGTTCGGCGTCCGCAGGAGCGCGGCGATGCTCTTGTAGCGCCGCTTGTAGACCTCCACGGCGATCCGGCCGATCGTCAGCCGATCGGCCGGCACGATGAAGATGTAGGGAACCTTCCGGTGCTCCCCGTCGACCCCGTCGGTGATCGCCTCGTTGATCGCCGTCAGCTCTGCCACATCCGAGGTCAGCTGGTCGGCGAGCACGCTCAGCAGCGACGACGCGCCGTCGAAGAGGTCGGGCTTGGTCGGAATCGGACGGTCCTCGGGGATGACCGCCGAGTTCAAACCGATCACGATGACCCGGTCGGCCCCGAACGCGAGAGCCGGATCCAGCGGAGCGTTCAGCCGCAGACCGCCGTCCCCGTACCACCCACGGTGCGACGACGGCTCGGTGACCTCGACGGCCGGGAAGATCACCGGGATCGCGCCGGACGCGAGCACGTGGACATTGGTCAACTTGGCCTCGACGAAGTCGATCGCCCGCAACTCGTTGGTCGGCGGCGTCTCCCCTCCCTGATGGAAGACCAGGCTCCGCCCGGTCTCATACGACGTGGCCACCACCCCGACCGCGTGCAGAGGCGTCGCCTCGTCTGCAACGTTGACCGGGATCCGCGCGAACTCGATCACCCGGTTGAGGGTCTTGCGAAGCGGCGCCGTGTCCAGCAGGGACGGCGCGGCCTTCACCGGCAGGCTCAGCAGGGTCCCGACGAAGCGGATCAGGAAGAGGAGGCCGGCCGGCGAGATGATCGAACGCATCGCGCTCCGGTACTGGAGGCCCCGCCAGACCTCCTCCCCGCGGGCTGCGGCCTCGCTCAACGGCCGGTGGGCGTTGGCCGCGAGAAATGCAGCGTTGATCCCGCCGATGCTCGTCCCGACGATGACCTCGACCTCCTCTCCCCGGGCCTCGAGCACCGGCGCCAGAACCGACAGCGCACCCATCTCGTAGGCCCCACGGGCACCCCCGCCGGCGAGGACCAGCGCGATCCGGCCGCCAGCCGGTTCTCCCGCGTCCTTGTGATCTCCTTCGGCCACGGCTACATCATCTCAGGCGATCGGGCAGCCGGGCCCGGCGAGGCCCGGTCACTCAAGGGCCGGCAGCGGGTCGAAGAACCCGTAGCCGACCGCCCCCGCGAGCGCACCGACTCCGAGCCCGCGGATCGCCGGTGTGACGACATCCGGGGCGAGGATCGCCACCACCAGGGCGATCGTCCCGCCGAGCGGCAGGTTCGCGTACCGCAGGCGCGTGCTCCCCAGCCGCTTGCCCCACCGACCCGGATCCGGGTCCTGATGGAGATCCCGCGTGACCTTGATTCCGGCGGCGAGGCCCGCCGAGAAGCATCCGACCGTGACCAGGCGCTTGACCATATCGCCGGCTAGACCGGCTCGACGCCCGGACGCGGAAGCGGACGCGGCGCGTCACGCTGGCGATCCGGGGCCGGCGTCGCCGCCGGCTTGCTCGCGTCGCGACCGGCGGGCAGCGCGGCCGGCCCGAAGACCTCCGCCTCCGTCTTGCCCGCCAGGAGGCCCTCGAACTGGACCTTCTCGATCGTCTCGTGACGAAGCAGGAGCTCTGAGATCGTGTCGAGGCGCTCGCGATGCTCGGTCAGCAGATCGGTCGCCCGCTGGTGGGCGCTCTCGATGATCCGGCGGACCTCGTCGTCGATCTCGCGAGCGATCTCATCCGAATAGTCGGGTTCGTTTGAGAACTCGCGGCCGAGGAACGGCTGGCCCCTGTCGTGGCCGAAGACGCGGGGACCGAGCTTTTCGCTCATCCCAAAGCGCATCACCATCTGCTTAGCGGTCGCCGTGACCTTCTCAATGTCATTCGACGCGCCCGTCGTAATCTCACCAAACACAATCTCCTCAGCCGCACGCCCACCCAACGTCATCGCCATCGTATCCAACAACTCCGCCCGCGTCGTCAGAAAACGATCCTCCGTCGGCATCGAAATCGTATACCCCAACGCCTGCCCACGACTAATCACACTGATCT
>JAXDHV010000031.1:0-6469 GCA_034664295.1 Solirubrobacteraceae bacterium
CCGACAGCATGTGGGAGCAGGCCACGGTCGTCGGCGGCTCCGGCACGGGGAGCGGCTGGATCAACGAGCACTTCATCAACGACGGCTCGGCCATCAACCAGCCATCCCCTGGTGTGCCGCCCTGCTCACCGCCACTGCCGCCTTCACCGCCGCCGCCGCCTCCACCGTCGCCGCCTCCACCGTCGCCGCTTCCGGCCTCAACCGCGCTACCTGCTGGCCAGTTCGGCGTCATGAACGCCACGGGCGGCATCTATTGGCGCGCATCCCCCGATTGGAGCACGCCGGAGGTAGTCGCGGGCGACGGGTTCTATCCAGACACGATCATCGCGGTGCAGTGCTACCGACCGGGAGTACCGAACGTCCCTGGCTCCGGCGACGGCATGTGGGAGATGGCGAGCGTCGCCAGCGGTCAAGGTCGCGGGACAGGTTGGATCAACGAGCACTTTATCAAGGACGGTGCAGTTATTAACCAGCCGTCGCCCGGCGTGCCAGCCTGTAACGCGTCGCCGCCCCCAGCGTCCCAGTCGCCAGCCCCCACGCCAAGTGGGGGGTGTTACGGTGACTATTGTTCAGGCAAAGATCCCGAGACGACCGGATGTGCGACCGGCTCGACCACTCTCGCCTCTAACGATCTGAGCGGTGCGAGACTCGAGCTGCGCTGGTCACCGAAGTGCAAGACGGAGTGGGCGAGGTGGATCCAGTATCCGGAGGGCTTGAAGTCGGATATTCCAACGGCACTTTTCGCAATTCAGGACACCGGATACACGCAAAGTGCTAGCTATGACATCAACGGTATGCCCCTCAACGCCGCGGCTTCCGTCACGAGTGGCGGCATTACCACGAGTTGGACACCCATGATCTATTCACCGGTCCACCTCGTCCATGCGGTCGCGGACGTCCAGTGTGGCGCTCAGGGGCTGTTCGCGAGCGCCATCGACTGCGCGATAAACGGTCAAGTGCAAACGGCCGCGCGGTAGCGGCCGTTTAGCCGAACTGGATATCCACTTCCTTCACGCCGTATCCTGGCTCGTTGATGCCAAGGAAACGAGTGATGACGGTCCGTCCGTGAAACGCGGACGTCAACTGGCATTGAAACGACTGACCGAGTTCTGGGCCGAGGCCGCATCTTGCGCTGTGGTACGTCCCCATAATCCGCTTCTCTGTTGAGCCGGCGATCGTTGGAAGCCCGTTGCGTGCTCGTTGGGAACTGTAGGGATGGATGCCCTTGGTCGTACTTTGGTGAGCTGACGACGTCGAAACGCCATCGACGCGGCCACGGCTGTCGAAGCCAACGCTACCTATGAGAGGCGCGCCGAAGCTCCAGACAACTTTGCCAGAGCCACACGACTGGCAATTGGGCCTTCCAAGTAGCGATTTCACGCGCGCCTTCGAGTCGTCGAGTCGCACCCCAGCCAGACTCTGCCCTACAACGATCTTGGCGGTCGCTGACCCCGGTAACATGACAGCAGCGATCGTGAGCGCGATGGCGCTGGCAGTCGGGAGAGAGTTAACGCGCGCTACCTGCATGCTTCCGCCTCTTCTATGACCTCCTCAGCACCGACCGTGGGGAGTCTATACGCCTTGGCTTGGGAGGCTGCATGTCCGGCGCGCATGCGCGGGCACCGGCCGGTGCCCGCTGCGGCACATGCGACCGCCGAGCCGCGGCTTACGGGCGGACCGGCGCGACTGCGTGATTGCCAGGTGATGAAACGCCCTGTCGTGTGAGCTCTCAACGAGATGGCCACAGGCACCGCGACTCTCGAGTCAGAAAGCAGCGAGGTGCCGACGTGACGCTTCGACCCAGAAGGAGGCGTCCGCCCGGCGGGCTCCGACAGGCTCGCTTCGGACGATGAGCGGCACGGGGCCGGGCCTGACCGCGTCCTCCTGCTCGGACTTGCCGATGCGGGTGTCTGCCGCCGCAAGGGCGACTGTCTCTCTCCTCGTCCCAAGCAGACGTCACCAGCCGTGGCACCGAGACTCTCGCATCGCCGGATAGCCATAGTTGAGTTCCGCGATCTAGGACACCGCGGCGCCCGCCCCTCTTGTGGTCGAGGGACACGTCCTGCGATAGCGCTCACGACTACGATTCGGCCGCTACTGCGCGAGCCCGGAGTCATTGGAGGGGCTGTGGCTGTGGCGCGCGCCGCGGCCTGTTCCGGGATTGCCTCCGGCCGCCGAGTACGCTGGTCGGGTATGGCTGAGCTGGACAAGCGAAGGCGGGGCGAGCTACTCCATGGGGTGTTCGAGGTGCTCGCGAGATACCCAGACGGCATCCAGGCGAGACGTCTCCTCGCTGAGGTCGAGACGCGACTCGGGCTGACCGATTTCGAACGAGCGAACTACCCAGGAACCGAGGTGCGTCGGTTTGAGAAAACGGTGCGCTTCCAAACGATCAACGCCGTGAAGGCCGGATGGATGATCAAGGACAAGGGCATCTGGTCGGCAACGGCCGAGGGTCTCGAGGCGTACGCTGCATACCGGGATCCTGCGGCGTTCATGGAAGCCGCCGAGCGACTTTACCGCGCCTGGGCGAGAGGAAAACAGCCGAAACCGATCGCCGTCGAAGAACCGGACGACGACTCGGCTGCCGTGTCGGTCACCCTTGAGAGGGCTGAGGAGATGGCGTGGGATCAGGTACGGCACTACCTAGGCGCCATGGACCCGTACGATTTCCAACACCTTGTCGCCGGTCTCCTCCGCGGCATGGGCTATCACGTGACGCATGTCGCGCCACCTGGAAAGGATCGAGGCGTCGACATTATCGCCGAGTCGGACCCACTGGGAACCCGCGGGCCACGAATCAAAGCCCAGGTGAAGCGGGAGCAAGGGAAGACGGACGCGAAGACGCTCCGCGCCTTCGTGTCAGTGCTGAAGGCAGACGATGTCGGCGTGTTCGTCACCCTCGGAGGCTTCACGTCCGATGCCGAGGACGAGGCCCGGACAGACGCGCGCAGAATCCGGCTGATAGGCCCGACCGAGCTGTTCGAGCTGTGGTCCCGCTACTACGAGCAAATCCCCGACGAAGACCGCCGGCGCCTCCCAATCAAGCTGATCGCGTTCCTCGCCGTCGCAGATCTTGAGACGTAGATCAGCCATACGCGTGACATCGCGCCGCGTCGCGCACTGATCGCCCACTCGCTCTGGACGACGTCCGGTCGCCGGGGCGTCTCAGGAGGGAAGCTTCTGCATCGCAAACCGAATGCAGGATCGCGACGCCGGGCCCAAGCCGACGCGCGAGCTAGGTTGGCCCAGCCGCGAGGAGCGGACTTGACTTCGCACGGGCACGCAGGCCGGCCTCCCTGGGGCCGGATCCCGCGGAAACCGTGTCCCGAACCGTGTCCCGAACTCAGCACTTCTGACGTCACCTGAGAGCAGTTGAGGACACCTAAGCGCCTGTGAAACCGCCTGAGACAAGCGGTGCATACCGAACTTCAAAACCGGTGGGGCGCGTCTGATCGCGCTGGAAGGTTCGACTCCTTCGCCGCTCCGTGGATCCAATCGGAGGTGCTGAGACTGCCGATTTGCCCGCGGGACGGACGGCGGGCGAGTCCGGGCTGCGCCTCCTTTCGACATAGGAATGGCCGGCGATTGCGGGGGATCATCGTCGTGCTGTGGCGCGGCGGCCTGCGCGTCCAAGAAGCGCTCGCGCTGACCGAGCATGATCTCGACCCTCGGCGCGGCTCGGTGCTCGTCCGGTGCGGCAAGGGCGGCCGCCGCCGCGAGATCGGCATGGATGCCTGGGGTGGGAGCACCTGCGGCCCTGGCTGACTGACCGGGTTGAGCTGCCCGTCGGCCCGCCGTTCTGCGTCATCGACGGACCGACCCGCGGCCCGGCCGTGGGCGAGCGCCGCCGTCCGCGTCGAGTTCCGCCGACTCGCCACACAAGCCGCAGTACGGCGCCACTTCGCGCCGCACCAACTGCGCCACGCCCACGCGTAGAACTCGCCAGGGAAGGCGTCCCGCTCAACATCATCCAGCGCCAGCTCGGACACGCCAACCTGGGCACGACCAGCATCTACCTCCAAGGCATCGACACCGAGGAGATCATCGCTACCGTCCACGGCCGGCGCCCACCGATGATGTCCGCCTCCGCCGGACTGAATCTCTGACCACCCGCCACCGGGAGGGAGCCCCCGGCTTCCTCCCCGGCCCTCGCCGCCGCTGCGACCGCCTCCCGGCAAAGCTAGCGCCGCCGCTGCCGACGCAGGCCCTTCCCAGCCGCCTGCAGTTCGTCCATTCCGGGCGTGACGCAACGCCTGTACGAGACGCCCCCTTTGCCGAACGGGCCCGCCGGAGCGTCTCGCAAGCCGATCCCTCAGCGAGACACGCTCCTACGCCGCCGCTGCTCATCATCATGCGACCCTCGACAGGGTAGGCTCCAGGCGCGGACGAACCGACCGTAGCAACGGCCCCCGCCGATGACCTCCGCCCGATCGGAGAACTTCACGAGCATGACTCAGCGCGGAACGCACATCGGGCGGGTGGCGACAATCGTCGTACCGGTCACGGACCAGGACGCCGCCCTCGCCTTCTACGTCGAGATCCTCGGGATGCAGAAGGTCAGCGACTTCACATACCCGACCGGGGAGCGCTGGTTGGAGGTATCGCCAGCGAAGGGCAGCTCGAACCTCTGCTTGGCCGTCAGCCGACCTGAGCGGCCGGCGGGAGCAGAGACGGGTGTTGTGCTGTTCAGCGCCGACGTCCTCGCCGACCTGGCCGCCTTCCGCGCGCAAGGGCTCGATGTGGACGAGCAGCCACTGCCCGAGGGCGAGGTGGTGTGGTGGAGCGGCGCACCGCTGGCCGGCGTCCCGACGCAGTTTCGCCTGCACGATCCCGACGGCAACTCGTTCTTGATCGTCGCCCTGCCCTGACGCCTGCGCGGGACCTGCTCTCCAGGCTCCGGCTACGTCGCGCAAGCCGAACCTCCTACGGTACGGGACCGCCCGTCGATCCCGCCGAAGACTGCCTCGCGGCATTCGCGGCGTAGTCGACCAGCCCATGCGACGCGCTCAGCGCGGCGTCAAGGCCCCCCTTGGCCGGTCACTGCCCCGCGCCCCGCTCGGGTTTGGTCGGCGCGGGCTACGGCCGGCCGCGTTCTACGATCGCATCGAACGCGACTTTGTACTGGCTCGCGTTGAGTTCGCCGTACGACTTCTGCTGGACGGTTGTGTTTGGCAATCCGAGAACCGACCAGTGCGGCGCCATGGTGAGAGTCGGTACCGCAAGGTACATCTGCACCGGGATCCGGAACGGCCATCGGTGCTCTCCCGGTTCGGCGGACTCGGGCACATTGGATCCGTCTTGGGTGGCGCGCGCGGTCGCGAAGAGCTCCTGTGCGCCCGCTGCGTAGTGCACGAGCAGGTCGCCGCTCTTGATCGCGCGCGGCTGACGAGGCGTCCGGACGCCGTATAGGAGGTCTGAGCGCTGGTCGATCCACCGGTCCTCAATTGGCCAATCTGCCGCGCCGACCATCTTCAAGAAGTAGTTGGGTCTTGGCATGAGGAACGCTCGAGGACGCACAGTACCTCGTCCTCCAATTCCTCGGGAGCGCCTCGCAGAAGGAGGGCACTCAGCGTAAAGCTCCGTGGGACGCGGGAGCTGTGGCGCCGGCCGCCGACGTCGAGCGCTCGATCGCTACTGCCCTGGGATCCCGATGTCGATCCTCAGCCGGGACGGGTGGGGCCGCCGGCTTGACGCGCAACAATCAGTGCATGGCGCTGCGACCCACGGCCCTGGGTTCTCTTCGTAACTTGCCCGCGCACACCCGCTTTGCCTGCATCGGAGCGAGCTCGGCCGGCGCGATCGGGGCGATCGCCGGGCTTGTCGTGGGCCTCGACGCCTATGCGCCGACTGCATGGTTCGCCGTCCTCGAGCTCGGCGTTCCGGCGGCCATTACGGGGGGTGTCTTCGGCTTCATCGCGGGTACCGTCGCCGCCTTCGTCACGAGCACCGCGCGTCGCGTCAAGCGACGCCACGCGCATTCGCACGAATAGCCCCCCGAGCGCCAGGCCGGGCCCGCGCATCGCGGCCGCCTCGGGGCGCCACTCGGCTTGATCTCGCCGTTGCGAGGCCGTCTCGCTGGGGATCCGGCTGCGGACACGCGGCTGCAGCAGACTCAGAGCGCCTTTGACTTCATACGGGCCACTTCGGCGGCGCCATAACGGGGTCCCGCAGCGGAGCGCGGAACGGCGCGGCGGGAGGCGCCGTCGCGCCGTCCCTCTGCCGAACCCCCCGGCAGAGCCGCGAATCGGTGCTCGACGTAAGGTGATCTGGCCGGCTGAGTCAGTCAGGGCGCCCGGAGTCGGCTCCGAGTGGTCGGTTGTCGTGGAGCGGGCCGTCGGGCTGTGGGCGCCGGGTGAATAGTGATCCACCTGCGCCGGTCCAATAGTGGCCCACCTGGCGCGGGGTCGGGGTTGTCCGGCCGGGTCTTGACCCTCGGTTTGGTCATCGTGATCGAGCCGGGGAGGAA
>JAXDHV010000042.1:0-83590 GCA_034664295.1 Solirubrobacteraceae bacterium
TCGCAATACCACCAGCCAAATTCAAAATCACAGCCACGATCGTCGCGGCAATGCTCACAACCAAAAACCCAAGCGCAAGCCCCACATACCAAACCGTAAACAAGCCGATCACGATCTCACCGGTCCCTCAGTATCTTGCGACAGACCACAACGACGCCACGGCCTGCGGCCGTCCGCCCGAATCCTGCTCGATTCTGCGCGCAGAGGATAGACGACCGTTCTTCGGCTGTCCAGCCGGCCAATCCCGAGTCGCCGGCCACCTCAGGCGAAGCTCCGCGTCTGCGCCGCGGGTGCCTGCTCGCCCGCCCGCTCCTCCAGAAACGCGCGCAGATCGGTGTTGAAACGGGCCGGCCGCTCGACCATCGGGATGTGGCCGGTGTCGTTGTAGATCACCTTCCGAGAATCCGCGATCAGACGCTCGAACTCCGCCGCGTCCTTGACCGGAACGAGGATGTCCTTGTCGCCCCAGACGATCAGCGTCGGGCACCCGATCTCGCACAGCCGATCCCGGATCGGATAGCACGTGAGCGCCTCGAGAGCACCGGCGAAGCCATCCTTCCCGGCTCCGCCGACCTGCTGGACGACGAGCGGGCCCGGCAGGCGGCCCGGATGGGCGGCGACCAGCTTGAGCACCATCTCCCGGGGTCTGGGTCGCGCCATCAGGCCGGGCGAGCGGGTCGAGATCCACGCGACATAGAAGAACGCGATGTTCTCGGCCCGATGGCGCAGGCCCCGGGTCCGCTCGGTCCGCAGGTGCTCGATGCTGAGGCCCGCCGCCCCCACGAGGCAGAGCCGTTCGACCCGCGGCGGGAACCGGATCGCCATCTCGAGCCCGACGAAGCCGCCCATCGAGTTGCCGACGACGACGGCGCTCTCGAGCCCGAGCGGCTCGAAGAGGGCGTCGACGGTCCGCGCGTAGCCACTGATCGAGATCGGATCCACCGGCATCTCCGACTCTCCGAAGCCGGGCAGGTCGACCGCGATCACGCGGTGGTCACGGGCGAAGAACGGGATGTTCTCGAGCCAGTTCTGCCAGCACCCCGACAGCCCGTGGATGAAGAGCAGCGCCGGCCCCTCGCCGATATCGAGGACGTTGATCGCGGACCCGTCGACGTTCATCCACCGGAGATGCTTGCTCCAGTCGATGTCCAGCCACTCCGATCTGCCCACCGGCCCGTAGGCATCCAGCGCACTCTGCTCCTGATCGGCGCCCGAGGACCTGGTCGGCATCGTCCTGATCATATCCCGGCATCCGGCCCACGAGGACCCAGCGCCGACCTTCACGAGAACCTACGCACGCCGGCGGGCACGGCGAATCTGAGACTCGCCGAGGAACGCCCGCAGGTCGGCGTTGAAACGGGCCGGCCGCTCGAGCATCGGCAGGTGACCGGTCTCCTCGTAGATCAGCTTTCTTGAATTCGGGATCAGCCACTCGAGTTCCGTCGCGTCGCTGACCGGGACCAGACGATCCTCCTCGCCCCAGACGATCAACGTCGGACAGACGATCTCCCCGAGCCGGTCACGGATCGGATACCTCGTTATCGCGTCGAGCGCCTCGGCAAAGCCGGTCGTCTGCCCTGTCGCCCGAATCACCTCGAGCACGAGAGCCCCAGGAAGCCGTTCGGGCTGCGCGACGACGAGGCTCAGCAGCTTCCGGCGCAGCCCTGTCCTGCGAACCGGCAGCTCCGACCGGACCGACAGCCAAGCCAGTCCGAAGAAGAGGATGTTCTCGACGCGATTGCCGACGCTCTTGCGCCGTTCGATCCGCACGTGCTCCATGTTGAGCCCGATCGCCGGCGCCAGGCAGAGCCGCTCGACCCGGGCCGGGAAGCGGATCGCCAGCTCGGCGCCGATGAAGCCGCCCATCGAGTTGCCGACGACGGCCGCCCGCTTGACGCCGAGCGCGTCGCATAGTGCGTCCAGCATGCGGGCGTACCCGCTGATCGAGATCGGCTCGGCCGGTGCCTGTGAAGCGCCGAAACCCGGAAGGTCCATCGCGATCACGCGGTGGTCGCGCGCGAAGAAGCAGATGTTCTCGAGCCAGCTCTGCCAGCACGACAGCCCGTGGATCAGCAGCAGCGGCGGTCCGGATCCGAGCTCGACGACGTTGACCCAACGGTCCTCGATGCGGATCCACCGCTGGTGGGTCGACCAATCGACGTCCAACCACTCCGAATGCCCCACCGGTCCGTAGGCATCCCGGTCAGCGGTCTCTTCAAGATCTGAGTAGGCCGCCTCCACGGGCCGGAGGATATACATGCTCAACTCGCCTTAGCGGCCTTTTGCAGCGGGGCGAACGAGCTCTCCTCGGCGGCCTGCGTGAGCACCTCGAGGATCTCCTCGTCGGCCCGCTCGGCCAGTCGCTTGGCAACCCGCTTCTGGCCGGCGACGGCGAGCTGGGCGACTATTCCCAGCAGCTCGAGCTCGAGACGCTGCTCGTAGACCTCGCCCAGCAGTCCGTCGAGAACATCGTCCTCGAGCTCGCCGAAGGCCTCGGCGATCTTCTTCTGGGCAGGCTTCTCGAGCTCGACCGCAAACCGGATCAGCGGCGACCACAGGCCGTGCTCGTGAGCGGCCTCGAGAATTCCCGCGAACACCCCCCGCCCGAAGGCCGCCGCCAGCGCGGCCACGGTCCGGCGGGCCGCCGGCGGCAGGACCGGGAGCAGGACGAGAAGCTCCGCCCAGAGGGCCTCCTGCGCGGCCGCGTCGACGATCGTCGCCAGCACCGGTCGCGTCTGGACTGCCGCGAGCGACGCGAACCGCTCGCGACTCTCCGCGCTCATCGCCCGTGTCACCGGGAGGACGCTCGCCCAGAGATCCTCGGCCTGCGCCGCGCGGACCATGCTGTCGAGCACCTCCTCCTCCAGGCCGGCGGCGATGTCGCCCAACCACCCGCGCTGATCGTCGGTCACGTGCCGCAGGACCTCCAGGGCCTCCGGCCACAAGCTCGATCGACTGGCCGTCCGGATGATCTCCTCGAGACGCTCCGCCGGGAGCAGCGCCACAAGAGCGCCGATGCTCGACTTCGACTCCATCACGTACGCCGTCCGCAGGAGCGCCTCATCGTCGACGACCTCCAGCGCCGCCGACAGCGACGCCTTCGACAGGTGGCTCACCAGCCGCCCCATTGCGATGTGCTCGTCCCGGCGAGCGAGGACCTTCGCGATCGCCGCGATCTGCGGCGCCGGCATCTCGGCGATCACCCGACTCGCCCGCCGCGGGTCGAGCGCAACCGCCAGCTCGGCCAGGAACTCGATCGGCAGGTGTCCGGCGATGTCGACCGCCCGGGACGGCTCCAGCAGGCCGGTCACCCGGGCGCAGAGCAGCGGGCCAAAGGCCTGCTCGCCGATCACCGCCGCCAGCTTGGTCGGGATCAGTCGCGTCGCGTTGGCCACCCGCTGGAGCATCTGGCGGTCGGCGTCGAACATCACGACGGTGACCTGGTCCCGCAGGTCTCGGATGTCCTGCGCGTCGACCTGCTCGAGGTAGCGCAGCTCGCCCGCCTGCACTCCCACCAGCCGCGCGAGCTTGAGGATCTCGACCTCCGCGTTCTGCCTCGCGTTCATCGGCTAGCCGAACAGGATCCGACGAATACCGCCCCGGAGCAGGCGGGGCACGATCTCGAGCGCCTGGTCCACGGCATCTTCGAGCCCCTTCGACTGCCGACGTTTGGCATCGTGGATGATCGCCGCGAATCCCGCCATCTCAGCCTCGGTCAGGCCGTCCATCCCGTGCGGAGCGCTTCCGCCCAGCTCGGACTTCAGGATCCGCTCAGCGTTCTCGTTCATTGCGCGAAACCATATATCCGCCGCGATCCCCCCCTCCGCTGCACCCGCGCGCGCCGCCCAGCCCGACGGCACCCAAGCCCGCGGCGCGATTCCTCCCAAACCCAACCGACGGGTCGGCGGCCGACCCAGGTGGCGACGGTGGCGGGCGCCCCGCATTACCGGGCCGGCGCCCCCGGGGGCTCCCCGCAGTACCGGGCGGGCCCCCCGGCCGCCGACACCCGTTCGTGCGGTATGACACAGAGATGAACCACCCCGAGATCCGCTCCGTACAAGGCCCTGTGGAACGAATCGCGCGCGGATGACTCGAAACCGCCTTTCGGCGCTCGATGCGGCGTTTCTGTCGCTCGAGTCGCCTGACGCGCCGATGCACGTCGGCTGGGCCGCGGTCTTCGCCCCCCGGGCCGACGGATCGCGGCCTGATTTCGAGGCGGTGCTCAAACACATCGAAAGCCGGCTCGGCAGAGCCCCCCGCTACCGCCAGCGACTGCTCGAGATCCCGCTCGGCCTCGACGACCCCGTCTGGGTCGACGACCCAAGCTTCGACCTCTCCAATCACGTGATCCGCGCGCCACACGGGGACTTCGGCCGCCTCGTCGACGACGTGATGTCCACGCCGCTCCAACACGGCCGCCCCCTCTGGGAGCTGTGGATCGCCGAAGCGCTCGACGACGGCCAGATCGGCGTCGTCGGCAAAGCCCACCACTGCCTCGTCGACGGTCTCGCCGCAGTCGAGCTGATGGCCCTCCTGCTCGACATCACGCCCGACCCCGAGCTGATCGAGCCCGAGGTCTGGTCGCCCGAGGAGCAGCCCGGCGGCATCGAGCTGGTCGGCGAAGCGATCGGGCACCAGCTCGGTCAGGCGCTCGACCTGAGCCTGGTCCCGCTCGCCTGGATCCGCGACCCCGACCGGCTGCGTGACCTCCCCGGCCAGGCTTGGAGCGCCGCTCGCGCGGTCGTCCACGCCGCGAGGCCGCTCGCTTCCCCGAGCCGGATGAACGGCTCGATGACCGGACAGCGCCACCTCGCCCTCCTCTCCCGCCCGCTCGCCGACCTCAGGACGATCAAGAACCGCTACGGAACGACGATCAACGACGTCCTGCTCAGCGCGAGCGCCGGCGGGCTCCGGGATCTCCTCGAGGAGCGCGAGGATCCCTCGCGCGAGATCAAGGCGATGGTCCCGGTCAGCGTCCAGGATCCCGACGACCGTTGGGGCAACGGGATCGCCTTCCTCTTCCTGCCACTCCCGATCGACGAGGCCGACCCGGTCTGGCGCCTGCGGGAGATCCACGTCGCGATGCGCGAGCGCAAGCGCGAGCACGAGCCCGAGGGCTCAGACGCCGTGCTCGGCGCCCTCTCTCTCGCCCCCAGGGGAATCCGCCGCCTCGCGTCTCGGATTCTCGCCAGCCCCCGCCTCTCCAACCTGACGATCTCCAACATTCCCGGCCCCCGGATGCCCCTCTACCTGCTCGGCTGCGAGGCGGTTCGCGCATACCCAGTCGTCCCGCTGACCGGCGGCCACGGCGTCTCGATCGGGATGACGACCGTCCACGACCAGGCGTGTTTCGGGGTCTACGCCCAGGCCGACCTGGCCGACGATGCCAATCGGATCGCCGCCGGCATCGACGCCGCGATCGACGAACTCCTCGCGCTGGCCCTCACCGACGCCTAGCCGCCCACGGGCCACCCGCGGCGGCTCCTGAGGGCAAGGGCATACGGGGGCAGAGCCGACGCGCCGAGGAACAACCGGCAGAGCGCCCGAACCGGCAGAGCGCCCGACAAAGACCGAGCAGGGCCGCGGGGGCAGGCCGAGGGCTGCGCAAAGGGAGCGCGGCAAAGGCCTGCGCAAAGCGAGCGGCGCCTCAGGCGCCGGTCCCTGCGCCCGGACCGCCCCTGGACCACGATGCGACCGCCCCTCACCGCGGCCGCCCGGCTTCCACCGGGCGGCATCCGACGATCTACTCCGAGGCTCAGACGGTCACGACCGACGAGCGGAATCCCTCCAGCGCACCCCCGGCGATCGAGATCACCGTCTCGTCGATATCCAGATCCCTGCACGTCTCGACGAAGTAGGCACAGACCAGGTCGTAGGACTCGTTGTCGATGTTCAGGGTCGCGTGAGCTTCGGTCAGCGGCCGACCCATATAGAACTGCCCCCCGCCGAGCAGCAGATTCAGGAACATCCGCTGGTGGCGCTTGAGCTCGTCCCGTTCGATCCCCCGGAAGAACTTGTCGAGCTTCGGTTCTGCCCAGAGCTTCTCGTAGAAGCGGTCGACGATCCTCTCGACCCCCGCCTCTCCCCCGACCTGCTCGTACAGACTGTTCGTTTGAGCAACCGGCATTCAGGTTCACCTCGCTGTTGAGGACGCGTCTAATCGCGTTGAACCATAGATTTCTGCGGTTTCCCGGTCGCGTCGGTTCCGTGAACGGTGCGTAAACGCCGCTCGGCCCCGGCGGCCGCCAGCCCAAAGAGAGCGACCCGCGGGCTCCGAGAGCCCCGCGGGTCGTGCGCTACGGAATCGTCTGGAGGCCTAGGCGTAGGCTCGTCTGCTCGTCGCGCTCGCCGAAAGAAGACCCCCGGCGAGTGCCGTGACCCCCGTGATCAGGTGGAGGTAGTTGTCCGGCGCGCCCTGCGAGACCACCGAGATGACCGGGATGTGCGCGTAGATGAAGCCGCAGATCGTCGCGATGATGTAGATCGACCCCAGCCCGATCAGGGCGCCTTCGGTCCACACCGTGCTCGCCTTGAAGGCTGAGTACAGCAGTCCGATGCCGACGACCAGGTGGAAGACGTTGTGGAACGGATTGACTGCCAGCAGACCAATCACCTTCGGACCGTTCGATTCCGTGACACCGCTGAATCCGGTGTACGCAAACCCGACGATTCCCGCGAGCAGATAATTCACTCCAATCGCGATCGCTACCCACTGCCCGAGAGTCTTACTCTGGCCTCTCATCCGCTCACCTCCGGTTGAATTGTGTGCCGAGCACGCCGAGACGACGCGGCGCGCACACGGTGAAACCGCGTGCGCCAACCATCGCCCCCCTCGCTGCCCGAGTATATGGATCCAGCACGTGCATCAGGGACGTCCTGCCGGTGTCCGTCCGGCCGCCGGCACCTCGTGGTACTTGCTCGACACGCTTGTCCCCGGGGCATCATCCGCCGCCCAGACCCTATGTGATACGGGGCGATCCACCGGCCCGCGCTCCATCGAACTCTCCGGCGCCGGACCGCGTCCGGCCTTCGGCTTGCGCTGGACGAAGTAGTACCGGAGCATGATCCCCCAGACGATCACAACCGGCACGGCGTGCGGGATGTGCGCGATCAAGGGCGAGATGGCCAACGGCGGATTCATAATTGGGCCAAGCGTATCGGCACGAGTACTTTCGTACCAGCCCACCGTCTGGATCACTCGGGAACACGCGCCGAGTGAATGACACAGATTGTGGTTAATTACAAAACCGAGGAGTTATTCGTGCTGACACCCCACGAGGTGCGCCGCGAGACCATTCCGTGCAGCAGTCCCCAGAAGTTTGCCCCTCCGGGCTGCTCGGAAGTCGAGCCCTGAACTTCAACCCCTGGTGTCCCCGCCCTCGCTCCTCGCGCGGCCAGGCCGCTACCCCGGATCGCGCGGGCACGCCGCGATTCCGGATCGCGCGGGCAGGCCGCGACCCCGGATCGGGTCGCGACCGCCGGCATCGCTTCACACGGCGTCGGCGTCCGGACGCGTCTGGACTGCAGAGGCGTCCGGAATGTCAGCGGGCGACGGGGCCCCGCCCATGGACGTCGCGTCGGCGTTGTCGCCGGCGCTCAGGTCGACGCCACCCTCGGTGGCCGTGACGTCCGGGTCCTTCGCGTAGCCGCCGCTCACGTCACCCGGCAGCTCGGGATTCGCGTCGGGTCCGCCGAGCTCGGTCGGCACGATACCTGCGGCCGCGACGTCTGCAGCGCCGCCCTTCTCCGCGAACTCCTCACCCTCCGGTGCGGCGCCGCCTCTTGCCTCTGTGTGGGAATTCGGCGCATCGGACATGGCTGTCTCCTCTGCTCGTGGTCAACGTCTGGTCCAAGCGCTACCCAGCCGCCCGGCTCGCCAATCCTCGGTTCCCGAGCCACCCGCCGGCTCCGGCCCCGACGATCGGCCGGCGCTCGGTAGGCTTGGGCTCGATGACCGACCAGCCCGCCGGGCTAGATCCGGCACCCGTCCTCCTCTGCGGCCCCGGTCCGGCCAACGTCAGTCCCTCTGTCCTCGCCGCGATGGCCAAGCCGATGCTCGGCCACATGGACCCCGACTTCCAGGCGATCATGCTCGATGTCGTCGAGCTTCTCCGCGCCTGCTACCGCCGGACCGACGGGCTCGTCCTCCCGATGTCCGGCACCGGGACCCAGGGCATCGAGGCCGGGATCGTCAACCTCGTCGAGCCCGGTGACAAGGTCATCGTCGGCGCGGCCGGGTTCTTCGGCTTCCGCCTCCAGGAGATCGCCCGCCGCCGCGGAGCAGATGTGATCGAGGTCAACGACGACTGGGGCGCCGTCGTCTCCAACGACCGCCTCCTCAGCACGCTCGCCGAACATCCCGACGCCCGACTCCTCGCCGTCGTCCACGCCGAGACGTCGACCGGCGCCCGCCACCCCCTCGCCGAGCTCGCCGCCGGGATGGCCGGGGCCGAGACCCTGCTCTTCGCCGACTGCGTCACCTCGCTCGGCGCGATCGAGCTCGAGCCAGAGCTCTGGGGGCTCGACTACTGCGCCTCCTGCACCCAGAAGGGCCTCGCCGCCCCTCCCGGAATGTCCCCGGTCGCGGCGTCCCCCCGCGCCCTCGAGCGGATCGCCGCCCGAACGACGCCCGCCAACTTCAATGCCGACCTCCTCCTGCTCGCCGACTACTGGACCAAGAGACCCGCGACCTACCATCACACGGCCCCGATCCTCCACATCTACGCCCTTCACGAGGCCCTCCGCCTCGCGCTCGAGGAGGGCTGGGACGCCCGCCTTGCCCGGCACGCCGATGCCGGAGCGCACTTCCAGGCCGGCCTGCGCGACCGCGGCCTCGAGACGGTCGCCGATCCCGCCCACCAACTTCCCCAGCTCACCGCCGTCCGGGTTCCCGCGGGCGTCGATGCCAAGGAGGTCCAGACGCGACTCCTGCGCGAACACCGGATCGAGGTCGGCGGCGGGCTCGGCCCGACCGCGCCCGCGATGTGGCGGGTCGGCCTGATGGGCGAGAACGCGACCCGCCAGACCGCCGACATCCTGCTCGAGGCGTTCGACGCCGTCCTCGCCTGACCGCAGTCCCAGCCCGGCGGCCACGCGGGCGCAACTCAGCCCGTCCAGGTCCCCGAGCGCAGCTCCCCCGCCAACTCGAGGCCTGCCGCCCGCAGCTCGGTTCGGGTTCCCGCCTCGCGCACCGAGCTCAGGCCGAGCTCCCCGGCCGCCTCCCGACCGAGCGCGTCCGTGCCGACGACGGCGTGGACCGCCACCCCCGCTCGCCGCCCCCGGTCGATCACCTCGGCGACCGCCTTGCCCGCCGCCGTCTGCGAGTCGAGCCGCCCCTCCCCCGTGATCACCGCGTCCGCGCCGTCGAGCAGCCGGTCGAATCCGAGCCGGTCGAGTACGTAGGACGCCCCCCCGACGAGCTCGGCATCCAGCTGCGCCCACAGGCCGCCCGAGAGTCCGCCGGCCGCCCCCGTCATCGGGACCCCGCGCGGGTCGCGCGCCAGCCGCCCGGCCAGCCGGTCGAGACGCCCGCTCAGCCGCCGGACCGCCGCCGGGTCGGCGCCCTTCTGCGGGCCGAAGACCTCCGCCGCCTGGTCGAACGGGGTCCTCACGTCGCAGAGCACGACCAGCCGGACGCCGCCGAGCCCCCCGGCCTCCGCGATCGCATCGATCGCCCCCGCCCCGCCGTCTGTCGTCGCGCTGCCGCCCAGACCGATCACGATCTCCTTCGCCCCGCCGTCCCGAGCCGCCACGATCAGGTCGCCGACCCCAGCGCTCGACGCCGCCTCCGGATCCCGCTCGCCCGCCCCGACCAGCCCGAGTCCCACCGCCCGAGCAGCCTCGACGATCGCCGTCCGGCCGTCGCGACTGCGCCCGAACACCGCCGTGAACCGGCGGCCCAGCGGGTCGCGTACCTCGACCTCGCGGAGCTCGCCCCCGAGCCTGCCGACGAGCACGTCGAGCGTCCCTTCGCCCCCGTCGGCCACCGGGCAGATCCGGATCCCCGCGATTTCACCGGCCCGCAGGCCGCAGGCGATCTCCTCGGCGACCTCCCGCGCCGTGAAGGTCCCCTTGAACGAGTCGGGCGCGACGATCACGACCCGCTCGGCTGGCTCGGGTTCACCCACGCCTGGCGCGCCACTGCTCTGCGCGGATCGCCCATCGTTCGTGGTCGCGCCACTGGCCACCGACCTTCAGGTAGCGCGGCGAGAACCCCTCGTACTCAAAGCCGCACCGCACCGCCAGGGCGATCGACGCCCCGTTCGCCGGCTGGATGTTCGCCTCCAGGCGATGGAGACGCAGTTCGGTGAAGGCCCTCCGGACGGCGAGCCCGACCGCCTCGGTCATGTAGCCCTGGCCCGTCTGCCCGGCGACGCCCCCGTAGCCGACGAACCCGCTCTGGAGCGGTCCGCGAATGATCTGGCTGATGTTCACGAATCCGACGATCGCCCCGTCGTCGCTCCGGCGGGCCACCATCGGCTCGAACGACCCGTCCCCGGCCCGCTCCAGAAGCCGATCGAATTCCGAATCTGTCGACGTCGGAACAACGTACGGTCCGTAGAGCGTCCGGCTCGAACCCATCGCCGTGACGTACGAATCCCGGTCAGCCTCGGTCACCACCCGCAAGACGACCCGAAGCCGTCTGAGCGGTCCCCCGACGACGTCCACGGTCGCGGTTCAGTCCTCCCGCTCGCGGCGGGTCTTCTCGTAGTGGCGGGCCACCCTCACCCGGTCGCCGCACGTCCGTGAGCACCACCGCCGCCGGCCGTGGTCCTGGAGGAAGAGGCGCACGCAGCCGTGGGCCTCGCACGCCCGCAGGAGGCCACCCAACGGACTCGAGACCACATCGATCGCATCGGCGGCGATCGTAGCCAGCGCCACGTCGAGGCCGGTGCCCTCCCGCGGGGTAGCCCAATCGAGCTCCGGACCGTCGGACGCCCACGAGAGCTGCGGCGTCCGCGGTCCGGCGGCCGACGCCGCGTTCAACGCCTCGAGGCTTCCCGGGTCGAGCGGCCTCCCCTCGATCCGCGCGACGAAGGCCGCCCGGATCGCCGCTCGGAGCCCGCGCAGGCGCTCGGCCTCCGCCCGGGTGATCTCCGATCCTCTCGGCCAATCCAGCCCACGGGCCTCCAGCCAGTCCGGGATCGCCTCGGCGCCGATCAGCAGATCGAACGGCTCCCCCCGATGGACGACCTCCGTGTTGACCAGCGCGAGGCCGATCGAATGTTCTTCGCCGGGAGCCGGCGACGCTGTGGCCATGGATCTCCATGCTATGTCGTGATCTCCCGCGCAGGGCGGACTCAGGCGACGGACGCGTCTCCCCAGCGACAAATGGCTTTTGCGCGCAAGCATTTTCTCGAACGTCCCCTCCCGCGCTCGTCGCTCGGCCGTCTCCGACGGGAGGCGCTGCTATAGACCATCGAGCGATGCTCCACGTCCACCGATCCGACCGAGCCACCGGCCTCGTCGACGCGCTCGGCCTGCTGATGGCCGACGAGCCCCTCTCGGATCCCTTCGCCCCCGAGGTCGTCGCCGTGCCAACCCGCGGGATGGAGCGCTGGCTGACCCAACGGCTCTCGACCTTGGTCGGGACCAGCCCCGGCCGCCGGGACGGCGTCTGCGCGAACATCGATTTCCCGTCCCCCCGCCGCCTAGCCGGCGATGCCGTCGCCGAGGCCTCGGGCGTCGACCCGGCCGACGACCCCTGGCTCCCCGACCGGGCCCTCTGGCCTCTGCTCGAGGTGATCGACGACTCCCTCGCCGAGCCCTGGCTCCAGACGCTCGCCGCCTACCTCGGCGGCCCCGACGACGCCGTGACCGGCGAGGTTCAGGATCCCGTCCGCAGAGCCCGCCGCCTGCGGAGCGCCGGCCACCTGACCGACCTCTTCGACCGCTACGGCTCCCACCGGCCCGAGATGCTCCGAGCCTGGCTCGCCGGCTGCGACACCGACGGCGCCGGTCAGCCACTTGCTCCGGACGCCGTCTGGCAGGCCGACCTCTGGCGGGCGCTGCGCCGGCGGATCGCCCAGCCCAGCCCGGCTGAGCGAGTCGATGCCGCCTGTGCCCGGATTCGCGCCGATCCATCGGTCGTCGGGCTTCCCCACCGGATCGGGCTCTTCGGCCTGACCCGCCTTCCCGCCGGACTGCTCGCAATCCTCCGGGCGCTCGCGACCGGCCGGGACGTCCATCTCTACCTCCTCCATCCCTCGTCCGCCCTCTGGGCGACAGTTACCCGCGCACGCGAGGAACCCCCAGCCCCAGCCCCAGGCCCAGCCCCAGGCCCAGCCCCAGCTCGATCTCCCGCTCGAGCTCCAGCTCCAGCTCGGGCCGCCGTCGTCCGGCGGGCTAAGGACCCGACGGCCGATCTCCCCACCAACCGGCTGCTCGCCTCCTGGGGTCAGGACGCCCGCGAGATGCAGCTCGTCCTCGCCGAGGCGGCCGCTCGGCACGCGACCTCACTCGAGCCCGGCGACGACGGCGCGCCGGCCGTCGACCACCACCATCCGGTCGATCACCCGGCCGCTGGCCTCCTGGGACTGATCCAGGCCGACGTCCGCGCCGACCGCCGGCCCCCTGGCACCCCGCTCCCCGGCGAGGACGACCGACGGCCGCTGCTGCGCCCCGGCGATCGGAGCCTCCAGATCCACTCGTGCCACGGCCGGGCCCGCCAGGTCGAGGTCATCCGCGACGCGATCCTCCACGAGCTGGCCGAGAACCCCCGGCTCGAGCCGCGCGACGTGATCGTCATGTGCCCGGACATCGAGACCTTCGCGCCCCTGATCGCCGCGACCTTCGGGGCCGGGGAGGGTCCCCCGGCCGACCTCGAGCATCCCCTCCCGGCCGACGGCCGCCCGGCCGATCTTCGTGTCCGCCTGGCCGACCGATCACTGCTCCAGACGAACCCCATCCTCAGCCTCGTCAGCCAGCTGATGGCGCTCGCCGGGGCGCGGGTGACCGCGTCCGAAGTCCTCGATCTTGCCGACCGAGAACCCGTCCGCCGGCGGTTTCGGCTCGCCGACGACGATCTCGCCAGGATCGCCGATTGGGTTTCGGCGAGCGGGATCCGCTGGGGTCTGGACGCCGGGCACCGGGCTCCGTTCAAGCTCGACGCCCTCCCGACCGGGACCTGGCGGGCCGGGCTCGACCGGGTGCTGACGGGGGTCGCGATGACCGAGGACGACCGGCGGCTGATCAACGGCGTGCTCCCCCTCGACGATGTCGGCAGCGGCTCGATCGACCTCGCCGGGCGGCTCGCCGAGCTCGTCGACCGTCTCCAGAGCGCCCTCGATTCACTCGGCCGGACCCAGGCGATCGACTCGTGGGCCGCGGCGATCGCTCGCGCGGCCGACCTCCTCGCGAAAACCGCCCCGGCGGACTCCTGGCAGCGGTCAGAGCTCGAGCGACTGCTCGACGACGTCGTCGGCCAGGCCACGGTCGCGGGAGTCTCCAACCCGACGCCGCTGGCCCCGGCCGAGGTCCGCGCACTGCTGGCCGACCGCCTCAAGGGCCGGCCGACCCGGGCGAACTTCCGGACCGGCCACCTGACGATCTGCAGCCTCGTGCCGATGCGGTCGATCCCCCACCGGGTCGTCTGCCTGCTCGGCCTCGACGACGGCACCTTCCCCCGGCAGGCCCCCCGCGACGGCGACGACCTGATGCTCGATCAACCGCACGTCGGCGACCGGGACCCGCGCAGCGAGGATCGCCAGATGCTGCTCGACGCCCTGCTCGCTGCGACCGACCGGCTGATCGTCACCTACACCGGCAACGACGAGCGGACCAACACCCCGCGGCCGCCGGCCGTCCCGGTCGGTGAGCTGCTCGACCTGATCGACGAGACCGCCCGCGCGGGCGACGGTGGTCCCGCCGGGACCGGAGTTCTCGTCCGTCACCCGCTCCAGCCGTTCGATCCACGGAACTTCGCCGCCGGCGCACTCGTCGCCGACCGGACGTGGAGCTTCGATCCGGTGACGCTCGAGGGAGCTCGGGCGCTCGGCCGGCCGCGGACCCCACCCGGACCGTTCCTCGCCGATCCGCTCGCCCGCGATCCGAGGACCCGGCTCGAGCTCGAGGACCTCGTCCGCTTCGTCGGGCATCCGGTCCGCGCGTTCCTGCGCCAGCGACTGGGGATCAGCGTCGCCGACTACTCCGAGGAGCTCGTCGACGCGATGGCGACCGAGCTCGACGGCCTCGGGAGGTGGGCTGTCGGTCAGCGACTGCTCGACGCCCTGCTCGCCGGCGTCGACCCCCGGAGCGCCACGCTCGCCGAGATCGCCCGCGGCACCCTCCCGCCGGGGGCGCTCGGCCTCCCCGTGATCAGGCAGGTCTTCCCGATCGCCGAGCGGCTCGCCGCCCGGGCGCGAGCCCTCGTCGAGGGAGCCCCGGCCACCGCGTCGATCGACGTTCGGATCGCCCTGTCGGACGGGCGGTCGCTGACCGGGACGGTCCCCGGCGTCCACGGCGATCTCCTGCTCACGGCAACCTACTCCCGGCTGGCCGCCAAGCACCGGTTGGTCGCCTGGGTGCGGCTGCTGGCGTTGACCGCTGGGCACGCCGACCGGCCGTTCGCGGCGGCGAGCGTCGGCCGCGGGCAGCAGAGCGCACCGTCGGCGATCGCACGAATCGACCCGCTCGCGGGGGATCCCGCCGGCCGCAGGGAGGCCGCCGCCGCCCAGCTCGAGTCGCTGGTCGAGCTCTACGACAGGGGAATGCGCGAGCCACTGCACCTCTACTGCATGGCCTCGGCCGCCCACGCCGAGGCCGTCGCGGTCGGTCGCAACCCCCTGAGCGCGGCCCGGACCGCGTGGACCTCGAAATGGAACTTCGACGCCGAGGACCGCGAGCTCGAGCACCAGCTCGTCTTAGGCGGCGTCCTCCCGTTCGACGCGATCCCGGCGGCCGAGCTCGCCAGGAACGCCGGCCAGCTCTGGGACGGCCTGCTCGCCCGCGAGGTCGTGAGCGGCCGGTGACCGGCGCGGCCGCGACCCGGGCCTTCGACGTCTGCGGCCCCCTTCCGACCGGGGTCACGGTCCTCGAGGCGAGCGCGGGAACCGGCAAGACCTACACGATCGCCGCGCTTGCTGCCCGCTACGTCGCCGACGGCACGCCGCTCGATCGCCTGCTCCTGGTGACCTTCACCCGGATGGCGACCGGAGAGCTCCGGGAGCGGGTGCGCAGCCGGTTGGTCGGTGTGGGTCTTGGTCTGGAGCGCGTCCTGGCGGGTGTGGCCCCCCGGGGAACCGATGAAGTCGTCGCGTTGCTCGGCCAGGGCACGCCAGCCGCGGTCGCGCTCCGGTGCCGGCGCCTGCGGCGGGCGCTCGCCCACTTCGACGCGGCGACGATCGCGACGACCCACGGCTTCTGCCAGGAGGTGCTCGGCGGCCTGGGGATCGCCGGCGACCTCGAGCCGGAGACCGTGCTCGCGGAGGACATCTCCGAGCTGATCGACGAGGTGGTCGACGATCTCTACGTCCGGCGCTTCCACGCCGGCGGGGCGCCTCCCTTCACACGGGCCGAGGCGGCCGAGATCGCCCGTGTCGTGATCGCCCACCCGGGCGCCCCGATCGTCGAGGCGACGGGTCCGATCCCGCAGATGCGCCGCAGGCTGGCCATGCGGGTCCGCGAGGAGCTCGAGCTCCGCAAGCGCCGGCTCGGGGTGATGACCTACGACGACCTCCTCACCCGGCTCGACGACACCCTGGGCGGCGACGGCGGTCCGGCGGCGGCCGCCCGCCTGCGGGCCAGGTACGCGGTCGTCCTGGTCGACGAGTTCCAGGACACCGACCCGATCCAGTGGAACATCGTCCGGCGTGCGTTCGGCGAGGGGCCGGCCGGCGACGGCCAGACCGGCGATGGAGCGGCCCTGGTCCTGATCGGCGACCCCAAGCAGGCGATCTACGCCTTCCGCGGGGCTGACGTCTATGCGTATCTGGCGGCTGCCCGGGCCGCCGTGGCGAGCGCGACGCTCGACGTCAACTGGCGCAGCGACCAGGGGCTGATCGACGCTTACGACGCGATGTTCGGCGGCGCGAAGCTCGGCCACGCGGGGATCGTCTACCGCCGGGTCCGGGCGCCCGAGGCCAACCAGCGGCCTCGCCTGATCGGCGCCCCGCGGCGGGCGCCGCTGGGGATCCGGGTCCTCTGGCGCGACGAGCCGGGGATCGCGTTGACGAGGGGCGGCTATCCGACGAATGCCTCGGCCCGCGAGCACATCGCCAGGGACCTCGCCGCCGACCTCGTCGGGCTGCTCTCCTCGGGAGCGGAGATCGACCGGCGCGACGAGCGGGGTGGGACGCTCCTTCGGGAGACGGTCTGTCCGGGACACACGGCCGTCCTCGTGCGGACCAACCGCCAGGCCGCGCTGATCCGCGAAGCACTCGGACGGGTCGGCATCCCGGCCGTGATCAACGGGGCCGGCAGCGTCTTCGGGACCCACCCGGCCCGCGAATGGCTCCGTCTGCTCGAGGCGATCGAGCGGCCGACCCAGACCAGCCGGGCCCACGCGGCCGCGCTGACCTGCTTCATCGGCTGGTCGGCCGCGAGGATCGCCGGGGCCGACGACGGCGAACGGGAGTCGATCCACCGCAGGCTCCACGACTGGGCCCGTGTCCTGCGCCTGAACGGCGTGGCCTCGCTGACCGAGACGATCACCCTCGCCGAGGCGCTCCCCGAGCGGATCCTCGCCTGTACGGACGGCGAGCGCCGGCTGACCGACCTGCGCCATGTCGGGCAGCTCCTCCACGCCGAGGCCTCGGCCGAGCGGCTCGGGGTGACGGCTTTGACGGCGTGGCTGCGCCGGCGGATCGCCGAGGCCGACCAGGACACCACCGACGAGGAGCGCAGCCGGCGCCTGGAG
The DNA here is from genome assembly GCA_034664295.1 of Solirubrobacteraceae bacterium. Classification (GTDB taxonomy): domain Bacteria; phylum Actinomycetota; class Thermoleophilia; order Solirubrobacterales; family Solirubrobacteraceae; genus Palsa-513. Next base: position 16,856 of record JAXDHV010000042.1, read on the forward strand.
TCCGACGCGCAGGCCGTCCAGGTCCTGACGATCCATCGGAGCAAGGGCCTCGAGTTCCCGGTCGTCTACCTCCCGTTCCTCTGGGAGCCGGGCTACGTCCCGAAGGAGCCCCAGCCGGTCTTCTTCCACGACGACGCAGCCGAAGACGAGCTCACGATCGACGTCAGCCTCGCCGGCGAGGGCTTCGCGGCCCACAGGAACCAGAGCCTCGTCGAGCAGCGGGGGGAGGACCTCCGCCTGGCCTACGTCGCCCTGACCCGCGCCCAGCACCAGGCCGTCGTCTGGTGGGCGGGGTCCTGGAACAGCCGGGACTCGCCCCTCGGGCGACTGATGTTCTCGCGCGACGACGACGGGAACGTCGCCGCCTCAGGCGATTCCAACCCGGCCGACGCGGCCGCGGCCGAGCGCTTCGAGGTGCTGGCGGCGCAGGTCCCCGGGTGCATCGCCGTCGAGCGCTCGACGCCCGGGCTGCCGATCGCGTGGTCGCCATCCTCGTCGGGGCCGGCGCCCCTGTCGGCGGCGGGGTTCGAGCGGGCTCTCGACGACCGGTGGCGGCGGACGTCCTACACCGACATCACCGCCGGGGCCTACGAGGCCCGGGTGGCCAGCGAGCCGGAGGAGGCAGTCGTCTCCGACGAGCCGGTCGGGCCCGGCTCGGACGGGTGGGCCGGTGGCGGTGGTGGCGGCGGCGGGTCGCCGGGGGTGGACGTGCGCGACGACGGGCTCCCGCTGGCGCAGATGGGGGTCGGCGTCCAGGTCGGGACGCTCGTCCACGGTGTCCTCGAGGCGACCGACTTCGCCGCTGCCGACCTCGACACCGAGCTGGCCACGCGAATCGCCGCGGCCCAGGCGCGACGGCGGATCGAGGTCGGTGACCCGGCGGCGGTCGCCGCAGGCCTGCGCGCGGCGATCGAGACGCCGCTCGGGCCGATCGCCGGCGGGATCCGCCTGTGCGACCTGGGTCAGACGGACCGTCTCGACGAGCTGAGCTTCGAGCTGCCGCTGGCCGGCGGGGACGAGCCGACCGGACGTCTGACGCTCGCGGCGATCGCCGGCGTCCTGCGCGAGCACCTCCCCGCGGGTGACCCGCTCGCCGGCTACGCCGACCGGCTCGGGGATCCGGCATTGCCCCCGGACGTCCGCGGGTATCTGACCGGCAGCCTCGACCTGGTCGCGCGGCTTCCGGGTGGCGAGCGTCCGCCGCGGTTCGCGATCGTCGACTACAAGACGAACTGGCTCGCCGGGCCGGGTGAGGAGCTCACCGCCTGGCACCACCGGCCGGCGGCCCTCGCCGCCGAGATGAGCCGGGCCCACTACGGCCTTCAGGCGCTGCTCTACACCGCAGCCCTCCACCGGTACCTGCGATGGCGGGTGGCCGGCTACGACGCCGAGCGCTGCCTTGCCGGCGTGCTCTACCTCTTCCTCAGGGGGATGACCGGTCCCCACACGCCGGTCGACGCCGGCCGGCCCTACGGGGTCTTCGCGTGGCGGCCGCCCGGCGGGCTGGTCGAGGCGCTCAGCGACGTGCTCGACGGGGAGCGAGCCCGATGAGCGTCGTCGCGACCGGGCCGGACCAGTTCGACGTCACGCGGGCGCTGCACGCCCCGGGGCGGCTGCGGCCCTTCAACGACGCCGGCGTCCTGAGCGCGGCGGATGTCCAGGTCGCCCTGCGGCTGGGCGAGCTCGGCGGTGAGCACGACGAGGTGGTCCTGCTGGCAGCCGCACTCGCCGTCCGCGGTCCACGGCTCGGCCACGTCCTGGTCGACCTGAGCACGATCGGCCAGACGGCGAGCGTCGAGACAGACGACCCCGTCGACCTGTCGACGCTCCCGTGGCCGGACCCGGCGGCCTGGGCGGGCCAGGTGGCAGCAAGCGAGCTCGTCGCGGTCGGGGAGGACGAGACCTCGAGCCACCCGCTGCGGCTGATCGGGACCTGGCTGTACCTGGATCGGTACTGGCGGGAGGAGCGCCAGGTCGCCTCAGATCTCCGGGCGCTGGCCGCCCGCCAGCCGGACGGCGTCCTGCCAGACGTCCTCGCCGCCGGGCTGGCGCGCCTTTTCGCGGGCGAGACCGACGGACGCCAGGCCGAGGCCGCCGAGTCGGCGGTGCGCCGGGGACTGACGATCGTCGCCGGCGGTCCGGGAACCGGCAAGACGACCACGGTCGCCCGGATCGTCGCGCTGCTCGTCGAGCAGGCCGCGGCCGCCGGGAGTGCTCCGCCGCTGATCGCGCTGGCGGCGCCAACCGGAAAGGCCGCCGCCCGGCTCGAGCAATCGGTCCACGACGAGGCGCGCAAACTGCCGGTCGACGAGGCCGTCCGAGCTCGACTGGTCGAGCTTCACGCATCCACGCTCCACCGCCTGCTCGGCTGGCGGCCCGACAGCCAGAGCCGGTTTCGCCACAACCGAGCCCAGCGCCTGCCGCACGACCTCGTGATCGTCGACGAGACGTCGATGGTCTCGCTCTCGCTGATGGCTCGTCTGGTCGAGGCCGTCCGGCCGGACGCCAGGCTGATCCTGGTGGGCGATCCAGGCCAGCTGGCTTCGATCGAGGCGGGTGCGGTGCTCGGTGACATCGTCGGCCCCGTCCACGACCGCAGACCCGTGGCCGGCGCGACGAGGCGAGCGCTTCGCGATGGGATCGTCGTCCTCGAACGGGTTCACCGCTACGGCGGCGGGATCGCCCGCCTGGCCGAGGCGATCCGCCTGGGCGACGCCGACGGGGTCGTCGAGGTGCTCGCCGACGGTCCCGAGGGAGTGCGGTGGATTGCGCTCGACGCCGCCGACCCGGCGTCTGACGCGGCGCTCGCCCCGGTCCGAGAGCTGGCGATCACCGCGGGGCGGACGGTCGTCGAAGCCGGACGGGCCGGCGATGCCCGGGCGGCGATCGACGGCCTCGGGACCTTCCGGATCCTCTGCGCCCATCGCCGGGGGCCCCAGGGCGTGGCGACGTGGACCGCTCGGATCGAGCGGTGGCTGGCCGAGAAGATCGAGGGCTTCGCGGCCGACCGACGGTGGTATGCCGGCCGGCCGCTGCTGGTCGGAGAGAACGACTACGAGCTGAAGCTCTACAACGGCGACACCGGCGTGGTCGTCGCGAGCGGCCCGAGCCGGCTGACCGCGGCGTTCGAGCGCGGCGGTGAGATCCTCGAGCTGAGCCCGGCGCGACTGGGTGCCGTGGACACCGTCTACGCGATGACGATCCACAAGAGCCAGGGCTCGCAGTTCGACACGGCGGCCGTCCTCCTGCCGGGCCCGACGTCGCGGATCCTGACCAGGGAGCTGCTCTACACGGCGGCGACGCGGGCGCGCCGGGAGTTGATCGTCGTCGGGACGCAGGAAGCGGTCCGCAGCGCGGTCGGCCGACCGGTCGCGCGGGCTTCGGGGCTCGGGTCGCTCCTCGGGGATGCCGATCGGTGAGCGGCGCGGCCCGGCGAGCCACTGCTCCACGGGCGAAGCCGCAGCCGGCGATCAGTCAGATTTCGTCGAGTTGCCGAGCGTGACCGGCGGCACGGTCTGGGCGGCCGGCGGCACGCCGGCGGCGCTGCCGAAGAGGACGCTCGTCAGGGGGTGAAGCTCGATCCCGTTGGGAGCGACCCCGGTCTGTCCGTGGAGACGGTCGAAGAACCCGACGCCCGTGACGGTGGCCGCGACGTGGCCGGTGAAGCGCCGGCCGCCGAACTGCTTGTCCATCGCCTTGCGGACCTGGGCGATCTGGGTCGCAGCCAGGCTGCCCGTGTCGCAGGCCGGCGACGTCGCCTCGACGATCATCGTGTTGCCCTTCGAATCCTCGATCACGATGTGGTAGTCGCTGTCGGCTTCCTGCTTGACCAGCGTGATCACGCCGCTGATCCGGTAGGTGGTCTCCTCGGTCGGAGCCACCCGGTCGGTCGGATTGATCGGCGGCTTGATTGCGATCAAGCGGGCGATCGTCGTGGCCTTCGGGGTCAGCACGACCCGCCCGGAGAGCGGATCGGTCATCGTCTTGACCGCCCAGCGCTCCAGACCACAACCACCGCCGGAGGTGAAGGGCTGGACCGTCGCGGTCCCGCGAGGCGGGCTGAAGCTCCGGTTGAACGGCAGCGTGGTGGTTCTCGCCTCCTGTGTCGGTGGACCGAGATCAGGCGGCTTGGTGGCGAGGACCGTGCGCGTCTGGAGCACGGTCCGCGTCACGGTGTTGCCGGAAGCCCCGCAGGACGCGACCGCGAGTGCGACGAAGACGATCGCGAGACGGGAGCCGAGTCGCATTCTCGAAACCTGCCACTTGGCCACTCGACTGTCAAGCTGCGGCCGGACGCGGAGGCGATCACGGGGCGATCGGCCCGACGCGCCGGCCCCTCGCCGGTCAGACCGAGCCGGCCTCATATCCCAGGAGCGTCCCCCGGAGGATCCGCGACCCAGGGATCCGGTAGAAGCGACGGCCGAGCCGGAGCTCGCGCGCCGCAACCAATCGCTCGAGCAGGACCGCCTGAGCCAGCCCGACGAGCAGGCAGCCGCCTGTCACCCGCAGGCCGGCATCCCACCCGGCGAGGCCTCCGGCCACCCCCGTCAGCCCGGCGATGATCATCGGCAGCTGCCAGAGCGGGGTCGGCTCGCCCGATCCGACCTGCCCGACCCCCACGGGCCTGCTCGAGGCGATCGCCCGGCCCACCGAGCGCGGTCCCAGCCACCCGAGGAGCAGGCCGACGACGACGAGCTGGCCAATCGTGCTCGCCGGACTCCGCCTCGACTGGTCGACCCCAGCGAGCAGGATCACCGTCCCGATCGCTCCGCACGTCGCGAGCGTCGCGCCCTCGACGCGAAGGCGCTGGCGGTAGGTCGGCGGCACGCCGCCAGTCTACGTCCGCCGATCGCCCGGCCGGCTCACCCGCGCCGGGCGGCCCGCCGCTCGGCCTCCGCGCGGATCCCGTCCAGCGACTTCTCGACCGTCGCCTCCCAATGTCCGGCGACCGCCCGCCCCCACCAGCGGCCGAGCGCCCACAGGTCGGTGCCCATCTCGCCGGTGTACTCGAGCTCCGTCCCCGACTCGGTCGCGTGGAGCTCGAAGGTCTCCCGGACATGCGGCACCGGGCCTCTGAGCAGGCGGAAGTCGATCCGCTCCGGACGCGTGAAGCGCACCGTCTCCACCGTCGTCGTGCGCATCCCACGCCTGACCGGCGTGAAGTGCGCCGCGAGAACCATGTCGCTGCCCCGCTCCCAGACCTGGAGCTTCTCGGCCATCGCCCTTGGCGTGCGCCCGAGGTAGGGCGCCGCGACGACATCGAAGACCGTCTCCGGCGGCGCGGCGATCTCAACCTTGATGCTACGCAGCGGCCGCACCTCCCGACCGATTCCCAGGTCGATCGTCAGGGCGCCGCGCGCCACCAGGACGTACAGCCCGCACGCTCCGGCAAGTCCCGCTCCCACACGCGCCGGCCGTCGCACCCGGCCAGCTCACCTGTTGGATTCGGATGCGAGGAGGGAAGGCCGGACTGGAGACATCGCGGCGCACCCTAGCGTCAGTCCGAGCACGCACGCCCGCACGCCGGCACGCCGGCACGCCGGGCCCTACACCCGCAGCTCAGGCAAGCCGGTTACGGCCGACGCTACCGATCTGCTGCCGCTGCTGCCGCCGCCGCCGCCGCCGCCGAGGCATCGAGCACGGCGGCCACCGCCCCGGCCCCGAGCAGCACGCTTCCCAACGTCCGTCGTCCGCCGGCGCCGAGCACGAGGCTCACCACGCGCAACGGGCTCAACGACCGCCCCGCGGCGAGCACCGCCCGGTCTGGCGGGCGCAGGAGCCCGAAGTAGGACGCGGTCGAGTAGGCGGCTCCCACTCCCAACCGCAGGGCCTCGGCCCTGACGGCAGCCGGCGCCAACATCTCGTGGCGCGCGCACCCGCGGAGCGTCGCGACCGCCAGGCACGAGTCGACAAGACCCTCGAGGTCGCGCCCCGCTCTCGTCGGCTCGCCGCGGCGGGCGAGCACGCCGTCCAGCGCGTCGGTGAGTCCTCCGACGCCGCAGAGCAACGGCGTCGGGCGATCCCACGCGAGCGCGACCAGCCAGGCCCGCGTCAGCGTCAGCGCGTCCGCCCCGCCCAGCGGCCGCGGCCGGCCGTCGGGCGTCTCGAACATCCCGAGGTGCCAGTAGAGCATCGCCCCGCACGCGGTCCACCAGCCCACGCCGACGCCCGCGCAGCCGCGCCCCCGCCGGCGGGCGACGACCGCCCAGGGAACGAGGCCAACGACAAACCACCGTCCGGCCTGCCGAACGAGCACCGGACGCTCCCGGGCGACCGCGGCCGACCGGCGTCGCGAGGCGGTCAGGAAGTCGCCGATCGCCCGCGGCGCATAGCGCTTGGACGCGAGCTCCACCAGCCCATCCCGCGTCCACCTCTCCCCAGCCGTAAGCCTCAAGTCGACGGTCAGATCAAGGACTCGAAGACGTCGTCGACCTGCTGCCAGCCGACCCGCAGCAGGAACTGCGAGTTGCGCCCGTAGGACTTCGCCCCGACGATGAAGAAGTTCGGCTCCGGGTTGCGAAGCGTCTGCGGCCCGTGCGCGACCTGCGCCAGGCAGTCGGCGCCGGTCTCCCCGAGCAGGACGCCCGCAAGCCGCAGCGGCCCGAGCGTCGCATAGCACTCCGCGACGTGGAGCTGCCGGTAGACGGCGGCCTCCGGGACGCCGCCCACGAGGGACAGCACCCGATCGACCTCGACCTCGTCGAGATCGCCGTTTCGCAACGTCACGCTCACCCGACCGGCTCGCTCGCGCAGCGACTCGACCGTCGTCCCCACCTCCACCCGAACGGCCGGGCAACCGCCGGCCAGCAGTCGCGCCGCCGCCGCGCTCAGCGCGGCCCGCTCGGGAAGCGGATCGTCGTCCACGGCACCCCAGCTCGGCTGGGCCGAGCGGACGGCCCAGATCACCCTCGTCGTCGGCTCCCGACCGGTCAGCTCCGCGAGGTCGCGGGCCGCCGTCTGGGCCGAATGGCCGGCGCCGACGAGCAGGATCGTCCGCCCGGCCCACGCGCCGGCGCCCGACCGCCCCAGATCCGGGATGCTCCGCTTGATCCAACGCCCCAGCGAGCGCTCGCCGACCGCGTCGATCCCCCCGTCGCCCAGCCGGTTCGGGTTGCCCGAGGTCCCCGTCGCATCGATCACGACATCGGCCCGGTCGACTCGCTCGACGCCGCCGGGGCCTTCCACGAGCAGGCGGAAGGCCCGCTCCCCCCGCGTCGGATCGCCGATCGCCTCGTGCTTGAGGAGGCCCTCCCGAGCCACCCCGACGACCCGCGTCCGCCGCTGGATGACCCCCGCGAGCTCCGGCAGCCTCGCGAGCGGCTCGAGCAGCTCGCCGACGAGCTCAGCGCCGGTCGGCAGCCCATCGCCCCCTGGTGCCCGCCCGCCGAGGGCGGCCGCAGCCCGCGGCGAGACGTTCATCGACCATGGTGTGAAGAGGCGGACGTGCCCCCAAACGCAGACATGTCCACCGATCTCCCCCGCTTCGTAGACGGTGCACTCGAAGCCCGCCTGCCTGGCCGCGAGCGCCGCCTCCAATCCGATCGGACCGGCGCCGAGAATCGCTATCCGCCGGGCACTCACGAGAGGCCATCGTAACCAGCCGCCTCGCTCGGCCTGCTGAAATGGGGTCGTGCATCGGATCGCGGTCTTCGGCGGGGTCTACGCAAACCCGTTCGCCCTCCGGGCCGTCCTCGACGACGCGCGCGCCCATCAGGCGGCCGAGCTCTTCTGCCTCGGCGACCTCGGCGGCTTCGGCGCCGACTGCGACAGCGTCTGGCCGCTCCTGACCGAGTCCGGCGTCCAGTGCATCGCCGGCAACTACGACATCGCGATCGGCCGGGGCGACACCGACTGCGGGTGCGGGTACACCTCAGCGCGCGACAACGAGTTCGCGCAGGTGATGTACGACCACACCCTCACGACCACGTCGGCCGACTTCGCCGCCTGGATGACGACACTTCCCCCCGAGCGCCGCCTCACCCGCGAGGGCTGTGACCTCCACATGGTGCACGGGTCGCCGGTCGAGGTCAACGACTTCCTCTGGGAGTCGCTCGACGACGACGAGCTCCGACTGCGGCTCGATCACGCCGGCGGCCGGCGGCCCGACGTGCTCCTCTGCACACACACCGGCCTCCACTGGCAGCGGTTGGTCGATGACACGCTCCTGGTCAATGTCGGTGCGATCGGCCGCCCGGCAAACGATGGTGAGCGGGCGGTCTGGTACGCGCTGATCGACCTCCACGACGGCGAGGCGACCGCTGAGCTGCGGGCCGTCGACTACGACTGGGAGGGCCAGGCCGCCTCGATGCGCCGGGCCGGGCTGCCCGAACCGTTCGTCGAGACGATCGAGACCGGCTGGTGGACGACATGCCTTGAGATCGTGCCGCCCCGCGAGCGCTCCCGCGGCCGCTTCCAGGTCTACCGCGAGTCGATGCCGACCGACTTCGCCCAGGCCGGCGGCGCCGGGTGGAGCGAGCCGCCCACCCCGCCGCTCGACGAGCGCCCGGTCACCGCGCTGTTCGGGACCGCGCTCTTTCCACCACGGCTGTGGATCTACACCAACTTCCACTGCAACCTCGCCTGTGACTACTGCGTCGTCGCCTCCGCCCCCACCGCCCGGCACCGTACCCTGTCGGCCGCTCGAGTCGGTGAGCTGGCCGACGAAGCCGTGGCCGAAGGCTTCACCGAGCTCTACCTGACCGGCGGCGAGCCGTTCGTCGTCCCCGACGCGGTCGCGATCGTCGAGGCCGCGTCCGACCGGCTGCCGACCGTCGTCCTGACCAACGCGATGCTCTTCACCGGCCGCCGGCGGACCGAGCTAGAGCGGCTCGCCGGCCGCGAGAACCTCGTCCTCCAGTCGTCACTCGACGGCTCGAGCCCCGACCGCCACGACCCCGTCCGGGGCGCCGGCTCGTGGATGCGCGCGCTGGCCGGCATCGTCTACGCCCGCGGGCTGGGCCTGCCGGTCCGGGTCGCGATGACCGAGACGATCCACAATCGCGACGACGTCCCCCGGCTGCGCGAGCTGCTCGCCGGGCTCGGGATCTCGGGCGAGGACTTCGCCGTCCGCCCGCTCGTCGCCCGCGGGTTCGCCGCCGGTCACGACGGCATCGCGGTTTCGCCGGCGACGATGGTTCCCGAGCTGACCGTCACCGCCGACGGGCTCCACTGGCACCCGGTCGGCGCCGACACCGACACCAGCCCGGACTTCCTTCTCGCCCGCGGGGCCCTCCCACTCGCCGAGGCCAAGCGCCGCGTGGTCGAGCGGTTCCTCACCCTTCGCCAGGCGGACGGCACCCTTCCGGCGGCGTTCGCGTGCGCGGTGTGAAGGTGTCGGTCGGCCTGCCGACCCTCCACGAGGAGCGGCAGATCGCAAGCGTTCTCGACCACCTCGCCGGCCTCGACGGCAGCTTCGAGGTCGTCGTCGTCGACGGCGGCTCGCGCGACGCAACGGCGCAGATCGCGCGCGAGCACCCGTCCCGGCCGGAGGTCCTCCTCCAGAGCGGGGGCCGCGCCGCACAGCTCAACCGGGCGGCCGCCGCGGCGACCGGCGACCTCCTCGTCTTCCTGCACGCCGACAGCCGCCTCCCCCCGGAGGCCCACGCCACGCTCTCGGCAGCCTGGCGCGACCCCGACCTGATCGGCGGGAACTTCGCCCTGCGCTTCGACGGGACCGACCGGTTCACCCGCCTGCTCAGTGTGATCTACGGCCTCCAGCGGCGCCTCGGCTACTACTACGGCGACTCGACGCTCTGGGTTCGCCCGGAGACCTTCGCCTCGCTCGGCGGGTTCCGCGAGCTGCCGATCATGGACGACTACGACTTCGTCCGCCGCCTCGAGCGGCTCCCCGGAAAGACCGCGGCGCTGCCGGGCCCGGCGACGACATCCTCGCGCCGGTGGGCGACGATCGGGATCGGCCGAACGCTCCTCTCGTGGTGGGTGATCCGCTGGCTCTACGTCGCCGGCGTCCCGCCCGCGCGCCTCGCCCGCCTCTACCGGGCGGTCCGGTGACGGCGAACGCGCCGACCCGCGGCCGTAGCATTGACGGCGTGATCGAAAGCCTCCGCGAACGCGTCAGCCGCCTGGAGGCCCTCACCCGGCCCGAGCATCCCGATCTGAGCGCTGCCCTGCGCCGCCGGTGGGACGAGCTGCCCGCCCACGTCCAGACCCGCCGTCAGATGCTCGGCCGCAGGACGTCCGGGTGCGAGGGGACCCACGGTGTGTTCCCCCGGTGCGACCTCGCCTGCACCCCGTGCTATCACTCCCGCGAGGCCAACCGCGTCCGGGTCGACGGTGAGCACACCGTTGATGGCGTGGATGCCCAGATGGCGCTCCTTCGCGAGCTCCGCGGACCCGGCCAGAATGCCCAGCTGATCGGCGGCGAGGTCACCCTCCTCTCACCCGATGACCACGCCGCGGCGCTCGAGGTGATGGTGCGGCATGGTCGCAAGCCGATGTCGATGACCCATGGTGATTTCGATTACGAGTATCTGGAGGCATTGGCGCTCGATCCCGACAGCGGGCGCCCCCGGTTCACGCACCTGAGCTTCGCCGGACACTTCGACTCGATGATGTTCGGCCGGCGTGGGGTGCCCCGTCCGACCCGCGAGGCGGATCTCGACGATTGCCGGCGCCGCTTCTGCGACATGTTCGCCCGCCTCGAGCGCGATCACGGAGTGACGAGCTACCTGGCGCACAACATGACCGTCACACCTCGGAACATCGGCGAGGTCGCCGAGGTGATCAGCACATGCCGGGACTTCGGGTTCAGGATGTTCTCCTTCCAGCCGGCCGCCTTCATCGGGAACCCGTCGCGCTGGAAGGACCAGTACCGATCGTTCTCCACCGCCGAGGTCTGGCGGGAGATCGAGCGGGGGGCCGGCGGGAGGCTCCATCCGGACGCTCTGCAGATCGGCGATACCCGCTGCAACCGGACGGCCTACGGCGGCTACGTCGGCGACCGTTACTGGCCGCTGCTCGACGAGGACGACGAACGCGACACGCGGATGCTCGACAGCTTCATCGAGGCCTTCGGCGGGATGGACGTCGCCGTCCACCCGGCCGTGCTCGCCGCCAGACTCCTGCGTGGCAGCGCTCGTCACCCGCTGGTCGTGCCGCGTGCGCTCGGTTGGGCTGCGCGGGCGCTCGGTCGGATGGGCGGCCCGGCGGCGCTCGCTCGCGATCGACCGCGGGCGATGACCTTTGTGATGCACAGCTTCATGGACGCGCGGCTCGTCGAGCCGGCCTGGGCCGCGCTCGAGCGTGGTGAGCTCCACGACGATCCGGAGGTTCGCGCGACCCAGGAGCGCCTCCAGGCCTGCTCCTATGCGATGGCCCATCCCGACACCGGCCGGCTGGTCCCGGCGTGTGCCCAGCACGCGGTGCTCGACCCCGAGGAGAACCGTGAGCTGGCGGTGCTCCTGCCGATGTCCGGGAGTTAGAACCGACGCGCACGCCACGATCGGAGACCTCGCGCAAATCTCTGAAATGCGCGTTCACCGTAGGTAGGCTCATCAGGAAGGGTACGAGGACCAACGGTGACCCGACCTCAGAACAAAGGCAGCTCTCCGGCCGCGTCGGGCCTGTCGCTCTGGACGGTGACGATCGACGTCTTCTCTCCGGAGCCGAGCCTCTGCGCCGTCTGGGAGAAGCTCGACAAGCCCGACGACTTACCGTCCAGCGGCCTCCTGCCGGGACTCGAAGGGCACCCGGCCGGACGCTACTTCGACGAGCGTGACGTCGTGCATGCCTGGCTTGCCCTGCGGTTGCGCGCCCACGAGGCCGCCGGCGCCCGTCAGCGGGGGCAGGACTTCGTCGACCGCATCCTGAGCTGTGCGCCCGGCGAGGTCGCCCGCCATCGCAGGCTTCGCGTCGAGGTCTCCGCCGTTCCGGCGCGCGAGCGATCCTGGGACAGGGAGAAGTGGCTGCTCGCGCCGCGGACCGCCGACTGCCTCCCCCGGCCGGTGCCCTGGTCGGCCTGCCAGCCGTCTGCCGACGGCCTCAAGCTGACGATCGTCTGGACGTCCCCCGCCAAGCAGGTCGAGCGGGTTGACGTCGCCGAGGATCCCGACCGGGTCAGGATCACGGTGCACGAGCGCCGGCCGCCGCTGCTCACCCCCGGCGGGGCGATCAGCGTCTCGAGGGTGGCCAAGAAGCCCCGGCAGGCGACCGTCCAGCTGAAGCGCCCGCTAGCCAGGCGCGAGGTCTGCGACGGCTTCGACGGCCTTCCGAGGCGGATCGTTCCCCGCGGCTGAGGCGCCCTGGGCGGTCGGGTCGGGCAGCGGCCGCGGCGCTGGTCGGCGGAGCGCTTGCCTATTGGGACGTATTCTGCGAGAACAGACAAGAGAGCTTCAGCCAGCGACGACAAGCGAAGCGCGACTTCGGCGGGAGGCACAGTGCAGGCAGCGACAGGGAACAGCCGGTTCGGTCCGCGGAGCCTGGGGAGCCGCGCGTGAGCCCGGCGACCGTCACGGGGGAGGCCGAAGGCGAAATCCGGGCGATGGCCCGGGACGCACCGACGTTCGCGCAGAAGCTCGCCGACCTCGCCGGCTACCTGGTGGACGAGGGCCTCGGAACCGGGGTCTTCCTCGCGCTGCGCCTCGGCATGCCGATGCTCCTCGAGGGCGAGCCGGGCGTCGGCAAGACGCAGGCTGCGAAGGCGATCGCGACGGTCCTCGAGACCCCGCTGATCCGCCTCCAGTGCCACGAGGGAATCGACGCGGCCGAGGCTCTCTACGAGTGGAACTATCCCCGCCAGCTGCTCAGCATCCGTCTGGCGGACTCGGCCCACGCGAAGGACGTCAAGCACGACGTCTTCGGGCACGACTACCTGATCCGCCGGCCCCTGCTTCGGGCGCTCGAGCATCCCGGCCCGCGGCCGGCCGTCCTCCTGATCGACGAGATCGACCGCGCCGATCCCGACTTCGAAGCCTTTCTGCTGGAGCTGCTCGCCGAGGCGACCGTGACGATCCCCGAGCTCGGGACGATCCGGGCGACACACCCGCCGATCATCATCCTCACGTCGAACCGCACCCGGGATCTCCACGACGCGATCAAGCGGCGGTGCCTCTACCAATGGATCGACTACCCGAGTCCCGCCCGTGAAGCCGACATCCTCCACCGGCGGGTCGGCCACGCGCCGGCGAAGCTCGCCGGCCAGATCGCGATCGCGATGGGACGCCTGCGCCGCCTCGACATCCAGAAGCCGCCGGGTGTCGCCGAGGCGATCGACTGGATCGGGGCGCTGACCCTGCTCGGCTACAAGGAGCTCACCGTCGAGGCGATCGACGTGACACTGGGGTCGGTGCTCAAGTACACCGAGGACCAGACAGAGCTCCGCAACGAGGGGCTCGACAGCCTCCTCGTCGCGCCGACCGCCTGACCGCGCGGACGGCGCGGATCCCCTGGCTGGGCGTCGTTCGGGCGTCCGTCGACTCTGACGCCGCCGTGGTTCGGTCGCTCGCGCGGGCGTCCTGCGATCGGTCACCCCGTGCTAGGCTGAATCGCAGCGATCCGATCCTGCTGCCCAAAAGCAAGCGCGGAATCGTGTTGCCTCCATGACGGCGGAACGCGCATCAGAACACATCTTGGTCCACGCTCTGGTCGTCGCAAGCTTTCGAGTGACCTCACCGGAGGCCTTCAGTTCGCTGCGCCCGCAGTTCTCTCGCGATGACCGCGCTCCGCCGCGGACGTGCGGTGACCTCCGAAGCTGACACCTTCGGCGGAGATCCGCGAGATGCCAGTGAAGGACAACCGACACCAGACGAATGGAACGAGTCATGCCACACACCGAACTGATCGGTCTCTGGAGCTGCCCACGCTGCCACGTCGCGTCCAGCCCCACCCCCGCCGTCGTCTGCGATGACTTGCGCTGCGCCGGTGGACGAGGGTCGGCGGCCGTGCGATCCGGCACGGCGCCGTCATGACCGGACGATCCCAGGTGCAGGCGGAGATCTCCGGTCCGGAGGGGGGCGGCTCGTCCGAGCACCACCTGTCGAGCTGCGTGTCGTGCGACCGTGTGACGCGAGCCCAAGGCGAACCCGGCGCGACCTGCGAGTTCTGCGGTGGGGCGCTGCGCCCGATCTGGGGCCTCGGTCAGCTGGCGGGCCGCCGGGGGGATCGCGACACCCATCCCGAAGCACATCCGGGCGCGGTCCGCGAAACGACGGACTGAGCGGAGCGCGGAGGCCCGGTCGTCGAGCCGCTTCAGGCGAGGAGGCGGTGCTCCATCGCGAACATCGCCGCGCCCGAGCGGGTGCGACGATCGATCTTGTCGTAGATGTGGGCGAGATGGTGCTGCACGGTGCGGGCAGACAGGAAGAGGTCGACGGCGATCTGCTTGTTCGTCAGTCCTCGGGCCAGCAGCCTGAGGACCTCTACCTCGCGATCGGACAGTCCACACGGAGCGGGCGGCGAGGGCTGACGTTCGTGGCCGGCGGCCTCGAGCACGGCACCGACCGCGCTCTGGCAGAGCAGGCCATCGCGGGCGGCGCGCTGAAGCTCAGCGGCCGCGGCGTCGCGCTCGAGCGCCCGCCGGTGTGGCCGGTCGGCTCGCATCGCGACGTAGGCGTCAGCGGCAGCGAGGACACGCATCTGCTCGGAGAGGGCGTCGCCGGCGAGGCCCCGGCAGTAGCCGGTCCCGTCGAGTCGCTCGTGGTGGGAGCCTGCCAGACGGGCGAGGTGCTCGAAAGCCGGTGTCCGGGCGAGGATCCGCTCGGTGTAATAGGCGTGCAGGCGGACACGCTCCCACTGGGCCGGACCGAGCGAGGCTGCGCGATCCCAGATCCCGTTCGGCACCGCGACACGGCCGAGCTCGTGGAGCAGGCCGGCGATCAGCAGCGTCTCTGCGTCCTGCGGTTGCACCGCGGCCGCCGCGAGCTCGCCGACGGCTGGTGAGTGACCGAGCGACCACGGCGACTTGAGGTCGGCGAAGTCTGCGATCGCCCGGGCGAGGTCGGCAAGCGCGCCGGACGAGCAGAACGAATAGGGAGCCGGCTCGGCGTCGAGCGCCGCGACGAGCATGTCCGCGTCCTCGAGCCCGTCGAGCAGGTCGCCCGCGCAGTCGTCGAAGACCGTGGCGATCGCCGGGTCGAAGTGGCTGCCGGCACGCCGGCGCACCAAGTCGCGGACAGCGCCGACGCCGCCGGCGCGGAGGGCAATCTCGGCGACATCGACGATATGGGAGATGCGGGCCGCCGGGCAGAGGTCCTCGCCGGCGATTCCGGCGGGCCCGAACCCGTCCCAGCGCTCGTAGACCTGACCGAGACCTGTCTGGACCGAGTCGGGGAGACCGACACGGCGGGCGAGGGCGATCGACACCTCGCAGGCCGAATCACGAGCCCGCCGGCCGGCGGCGAGACCTTCGGTGAGAAACCAGGCCTCCGTGCGTTCGGGCGCGAGCTCGGGCGCGACGGTCGCGACCTGCCGCGCCAGGCCGCGCGCCCAACCGCGGAAGTCGCCGCCCGAGAGCTCCTGGACGAGCCCGAGGATCGCGCGATCGTCGCCCCCGAGGAGGAGGGCCGTCTCGTGCGAGTTGCTCGTACAGCCCATCGACCTCAGGAGCGAGACGTAGTACGCGGCCGAGAGATCCTCGCCGCGGAGGCCGAGCTCGTCCCCGAGCCGAACGGCGAGGACGGCGTTGCGCAGCGACTTCTCGAGCGGCTGATCATGGCCGACGTCGCTGGCCAGCGACAGGGCCGTCACCACCTCGGCCAGGCGCACCGTCTTGTGGGTCACCGCCACCACGGCGCGACCATACCGCCGGGTGACCTCGAGCGTAAGGGCGAACCGGCCCCCGGTGGAGGGCCTCGCCGCGCGGGGTGTCCGGACTCCGAGCCCCTACCGGTGCCCGGGGCCGTCGTCGGCGCCGTGGCCGGCGCCGTGGCCGTGGTGGTGATGCACCTCGGTCGCGCTGTGGCGCACGTGGCCGACCGGGTCATCGGCGCCCTGGCGGGCCTGCGCCAGGGCCGGGACGGCGAGCATCGCGGTGGCGGTGAGGGCGAGCAGGGTCTTCGTGGATCGTGAGCGCATGGTGCCTCCAATGGGGGTTGCCTTGTGATCGACACGATGCGCCGCGGGCGGTCGAGGTTGCAATGGGACCTTTGTCTGATCGCATCTGGGACCCCCGCTTAGTCAAGATGGAGGCAAGTGTTCGGAGCAATGCAACGCAGCGCGCAAGGTGGGCGGCGGCCGAGCGTCGGCGGGGCGGTCGCCCGCTTCACGCTGGGCAGTGTGGCCGCGATCGCGGTTGTCGTGATCGGCGGGTTCTTCGCCCTGCGGCCGGTGGCGATCCGTGAGGCTGAGCGCGCGACGCGCGAGCAGGTGCAGGTGGAAGGGCGACTGGTGGCGTCGGTCGGGCTGAGCGACGGCCTCCTGCGGGGCGATCCGGCCGCCATCTCACGCCTCGACGATCTGGTCCAGGGCCAGGTCCTCGACACGTCGGTGGTGCGGGTGAAGGTGTGGTCGCGCGACGGAACGATCCTCTACTCGGACGAGGCAGCGCTGATCGGCCAGCATTTCGGTTTCGGGCCCGACGAGCAGGCGCTCTTTCGCAACGGTGGAACCGACGTCGCCCTGAGTGACCTCACCAAGCCCGAGAACCGGTACGAACGATCGGAGGGAAAGCTGCTCGAGGCCCACACGGTGATCCGCACGCCGAACGGCAGCCAGGTCCTGTTCGAGATCTACCAGCGCTTCACGGCGGTCAGCGCGAGCGGCAACCACCTGTTGAGCGCGCTCGCCCCGCCCTTGCTGGGCGGCCTGTTCGTCCTCCTGCTCTTCCAGGTCCCGCTCGGCTGGTCGACGGCCCGCCGGCTCCAGCGCGGCCATCGCGACCGCGAGGAGCTGCTGACGAGCGCGATCGAGGCGTCCAGCCGGGAGCGGCGGAGGATCGCCTCGGACCTCCATGACGGGGCCGTCCAGGCGCTCGCCGGGGTCGCCTTCGGCCTGGCACCGCTCGCCGACGCCGCCGATCGCCGGGGGGCGCACGACGAGGCCGGGGCGATTCGCCAGGCGATCGCGCGGCTGCGCCAGGGAGTGCGCGAGCTGCGGACGCTGCTCGTCGAGATCCACCCGCCGAGCCTCGAGACGGCCGGCCTCGAGGCGGCGCTCAGCGACCTGCTGAGCCCACTCGAGGCGGACGGCATCGCCACCGGTCTCCACGTCGATGACCGGGCGGGTTCGGGGTCCCCGCGCGATCCGCTGATCTACCGCGTCGCTCGGGAAGCCGTGCGCAACGCGCAATCCCATGCGGATGCCGCATCGGTGCGGGTCGACGTCACTCGAGCCGCCGCAGACACGACACGCCTCGTCGTGTCCGACGACGGCCGGGGCTTCGACGAGCGCCAGCGCGAGCTGCGGCTCGCCGAGGGGCATCTCGGGCTCAGCCTGCTCGAGGACCTCGTCGAGCAGGCGGGTGGAACCCTGGCGGTCCACTCGGAACCGGGTCACGGGACGAAGGTCGAGCTCGAGGTGCCCGCGCGATGATCCGTGTCCTGATCGCCGATGACCACGGCGTGATCCGCGACGGCCTGGGGCGACTGATCGCGGCACTCGAGGACATCGAGCTCGTCGGAGTCGCGGCTGATGGCCAGGAGGCTGTCGCGCGCTGCCGCGAGAGCTCGCCCGATGTCGTGCTGATGGACCTCGAGATGCCCCGCCTCGACGGGATCGAGGCGACGAGGCAGATCACCTCGGGGCAGCCGGGAACCGCCGTGCTGATCCTCACCTCCTTCTCCGACCGTCGGCGGATCCTCGGGGCGCTCGAGGCGGGAGCATGCGGCTACCTCCTCAAGGACGCGGCCTCAGCCGAAGTCGCGGACGGGATTCGCGCCGCCGCCCGTGGCGAATCGCCGCTCGATCCGCGGGCGGCGCGGACGATCCTCAGCGCCCGCAGCGAGCGCGATCCGCTGGCGGCACTCTCGGCCCGCGAACGCGAAGTCCTGGCGCTCCTGCTCGAGGGGCTCCCGAACAAGTTGATCGCCCGTCGCCTGGAGATCAGCGAGAAGACCGTCAAGTCCCATCTGACCCGTGTCTTTCGGGAGATCGGGGTCACCGATCGAACGCAGGCGGCGCTGTGGGCCGAGCGCCACGGCCTGGGAAAGGGCGGCGGGTCCCTTTGAGCGCGCTCAGACCAAAGCGGGTTCTCTTCGGCGTTCTCCTCGCGTTGGCCCTCCCCGCGCCGGCGGTCGCCGACCACGGCGGGGGATCGGGTCCCAATGGCCGCGGGCCGAGTTCCAGCGGCGGCCCGGGCCCGAGCGGTGGGGGCCGCGTGACTGCCGTTCGGGCCGTGGGCGCCTGCGGCAGGGGGGCCACGTCAGAGCTCAGGCTCCACCAGGACGATTCGGGCATCGAGGTCGAGTTCGACGCTCGCGATGGACGCGCGGGCCAGGAGTCGTGGCGGATCGTCGTCGTCCAGGAGGGCCGGGTGGTGTGGCGCGCCCAGATCCGAACGCCGGCGCACGGCAGCTCGTGGTCGGCGAGGCGCACGATCGGCTCCCTCAGCGGCGCCGAGCGGATCACCGCCCGGGCCACCGGGCCGCGCGGGATCACCTGCGTCGCGTCGGCGATCCTTCCGGGATAGCCTCGGTCGCGATGTCGAACCCCCCGATCACCTCGGCCGACCCGGCAGCTGACTGACCGGGCCGGCAGGATGACGTCCCGTGGAAGTACGGGAGCGCCCCGCGGACAAGATCGGTGACCCGAGCCTTCGGCCTCGTGGCAATGATGCCGTCGGTAGCAGCCGGCTCGGGCTCTGCTCCTGGCCGCGAGGACCAGCTTGCGAGCCACACTACTCCTTCGCGACACCAACGAGGACAAACCTCCGGTCGGCGACGAGCGGCGGCCACAGGAACGTCGTCCGTGCGGTGCCGAAGCGCCGTCGCTCGCCACGGGGTGAGCTCACGCGGGGTGAGCTCAGGCGGGCTGGGCGACTCGACCGGCGTAGAGCTCGGCGAGACCGGGTGCCATTGCCCTGAACTGTGCTTCGACGGCCGCGACCATCTCGGCCGGAGCCCGGTCGGGGCTGCCGAACCTGGTCGCCGGCTGGGGGTCGTACTCGCCCATCAGTTGGAGGGTCGCGGCGAGCTCGGGGCTGACCAGTTGTGCGACGATGGCGAGGGCGAAGTCGATCCCGGCGGTCACGCCGCCACCGGTGATCCGATTGCGGTCGCTGACGACCCGGCCGTCGACGACCTCGACCCCGGGATAGGTGGCGAGATGCTCCTTGTAGGCCCAGTGGGTCGTCGCCCGGTAGCCGTCGAGCAGGCCTGCCTCGGCCAGCAGCAGCGTCCCGGTGCAGACGGACGTCACGTACTCGGCCGAGCCACCGGTGTCGCGGAGCCAGGAGAGGACCGCCTCATCCTGCATCTCCGGCAGCGGATTGACACCGCCGGAGACAACGAGGACGTCGATCGGCGGACAGGTCGAGAAGTCGTGGTCGGGGATGATCCGCACCTTGGTGTCGGTGACCACGGGATCCTTGCTCTTGGCCACGGTGACGACATCGAACTCGGGAACGAAGCCGAGGATCTGCTGGGGCGCGATTGCGTCGAGGACGGTCATGTTCTGCCAGATGTAGATGCCGATGGTCTTCATGGTCTGCTCCTTGGGTTGGCGCAATGGGGGCTGGGAGCAGCCCCTGAGGTTGTCGTGAACGTCAACTCACCGTGTCGCGGAAGGCGAGCGCCTCGCCGCGGATCGCGATCGTCTGCTCGACCGGCTCGATCGGCGTCGCCCTGAAGCGCAGCCATGGAACCCACGGAGCAGTCGTTCGAGCGAGCGTCGCCGGGGAGTCGACATCGAGGATCGCCACGCCGCCGCTGTTGTCGGCGAAGTTGTAGAACGCCTTGAAGTCGGCGCCGGCCGGCGGACGCCACTGCTCGAAGACCGCGAGGTGGCGCCGCTCGGCGTCCTCCGTCATGTCGATGAACTCCCACGTCACGTGAAGAAGCATGGTCGGACCTCTCTCGGTTTGACACAGCCAATTCCTCGATCCTGGGCGATCGCGCACTGCTTCGCATCGGGGTCGAGCCCCTGTCTTTTGTCGAACGGGGCCAGGGTCCCCGGCTCGCAGCCCGCCCGTGGCAGGTCGGCGGACGCGGAGCCCCAAGGATCGGGGTGGCGCCCCGAGGCGAAGCGTCGGACGCTGCTCTAGGGTCGGGAAATCAGCGACTCAACGGAGGAGACCATGCGCTCGAAGCTCACCGCCCGCGTCCTCGTCGCCAAGGAGCCACGATGACCGATCAGACAGATGTCGTGATCGTCGGCGGCGGTCAGGCCGGCTTGGCCGTCAGCCATGAGCTCACGCAGGCTGGCGTCGCCCACGTCGTGCTGGAACGGGGCCGGGTCGGGCAGAGCTGGCGGGGACTGTGGGACAGCTTCTGCCTGATGGCGCCCAACTGGATCACCCGGCTCCCCGGGCACTCCTACGACGGTGACGAACCCGATGGCTTCATGACTCGTGACGAGGTCGTGGCCTATCTCGAGCGCTACGCGGCCGGCTTCGGGGCTCCGGTGCGCGAGAACGTGGAGGTCGAGTCGCTACGGCGGGGTGCGGATGGGGGGTTCACACTCGAGACGTCAGACGGGCCGATCGCGGCGCGGACGGTGGTCCTCGCGACGGGTGCCTACCAACGGCCGCGCCGCCCGGCCGGCGCGGCGACGCTGCCGGCGGACGTGCTTGCAATCGATGTCGGCGAATACAGCAACCCGACGGCCCTCCCGCCTGGGCCGGTGCTCGTGGTGGGCAGCGGCCAGTCGGGGTGTCAGATCGCCGAGGAGCTCAACGAGGCTGGCCGCGAGGTGTTCCTCGCGTGCGGGCGGGCCCCGTGGATACCCCGGCGGATCGGCGACCGTGATGTGATCTGGTGGGCAATCGAGACGGGCTTCTTCGAGATGCCGTTGAGTGCACTGCCGCACCCGGCGCTTCGACTCACGGGAAATGCGCAGTCGACGGGAACGCGGGGCGGGCATGACCTGCACTACCGCACGTTGCAGGAAGCAGGTGTCACGCTGCTCGGCCACTTCGTGGGTGCCGACGGCCACCGCGCGCGGTTCGCGACGGATCTCGCGGCGAGCGTGGCCTGGGGCGATCAGATCAACGCGCAGCTGATGGACAGTGTCCGCGCGCATGCCGCGGCGAAGGGGCTTGCGACGCCGGAGATCGTCGAGCCGCGGCCGTTCAGCGGGGACGCACCCGATCAGCTCGACCTGAGTGGCCTCGGTGCCGTGATCTTCGCGAGCGGCTTTCGCCCGGACTACGAGTCGTGGGTCCACCTCCCGGGCGCGTTCGACGAGTTCGGCTTCCCGCTCCAACACGACGGTGCCAGCACACTCGTTCCCGGGCTGTACTTCATCGGTGTGCATTTCATGCGCAAGCGCAAGTCGTCGTTGCTCCATGGGGTGAGCGAGGACGCGGCGATCGTCGCAGGCCAGGTCGCTGGGGCGGTGGCGTCGACGGCCGTGTAGAGCAAGGTCCGGCCGAGATCGTCGGCAGTCACATGCTGTTGAAAGTACACGCGGGTGCGCCGCCGGTAAGGTACGGTCGTGGCCGGAGGCGGGGCTCAGCTGCTCGAGCGTGGGGACGAGCTGGCGCTGATCGACTCCTCGCTGCTGGCGGCCCAGGCCGGACGCGGTGCGATGACGTTGGTCGAGGGGCCACCCGGCATCGGTAAGACCGAGTTGCTGGCCGCCGCGGTAAGGCGGGCGAGAGAATCGAAGATGTTGGTGGTGTCAGCTCGCGCGGGAGAGCTCGAGCGGTCCTACCCCTACGCCGTGGTGCGTCAGCTCTTCGAGGGGGTGGTGGGCGATGCCGACCTCGTGACCCGTGAGAGGCTGCTCGCGGGAGCGGCGGTGCACGCCGGCCGGGTCATCGACCCGCGAGCGGAGGCGGCGTCGACGCCGATCGACGCGTCAGCCGTGCTGCACGGCCTGTACTGGCTGACAGCCAACCTCGCGGCCGACTGTCCCTTGGCGGTGGTGATCGACGACCTGCATTGGAGCGATCCGGCGTCTGTCAGCTGGCTCGTGTATCTCGCCAGACGGATCGAGGGTCTCGCGATCGCGTTGATCGTCGGCACCCGACCGGGCGAGCCCGGGGCGAGCGAGGGGCTGCTGGATAGCCTTCGTGCGACGGACGGTCTCGCCCTTGTGTGTCCGGCCCCGTTGAGCCAAGCTGGCGTCGACGGTCTGGCGCGCACGGTTCTCGGGCGGGCGGTCGCGCCGGCATTCACGCAGGCGTGCCACGCGGTCACGGGAGGCAATCCGTTCTACGTCGCGGAGCTCCTGCGGGCACTGCGCGAGGACCGGGTGGAAGGGACCGCCGCGGACACTAGGGTGATCGAGGGGCTGACGCCGCGAGCCGTTGTCGATGCGACGCTCGCACGTCTGGGCCGATTGCCTCCGGCGGCCCGGACGGTCGCGGAGGCGGCGGCGCTCCTTGTGCCCAACGCCGAGCTGCGATGGACGGCGGCACTGACGGGGCTGGATGTCGACGTCGTGGCCGAGGCCGTCGATTCGCTGCTCAGGCTCGGCCTGCTGGGGTCCGTCGGGCCGGTGCGATTCGCACATCCGATCCTGCGGTCCGCGGTCGAGGCGGAGATCTCACCGGCGCGGCGCGGGCGCCTGCACCTGAGGGCTGCACGGATCCTCGCGGCGGCCGAGATGCCGGTCGACACCGTGGCGGCGCACCTGATGCAGACGCCACCGATCGGAGAGCCCTGGATCGCGGCCGCGCTCGTGCAGGCGGCCAGGCGGGCGAGCGGGCGCGGCGCACCCGGCGGCGCGGTCGCCTACCTCGAGCGCGGACTGGCGGAGCGGCCGGGGTCCGACGAGCGTCGTGAGCTGCTGCTGGAGCTCGGGAAGGCCGAGAGCCAGATCCACTCGCCGAGCGCCGCCAGCCACCTGCGCGAGGCGCTTGCGCTCGCCACGGAGCCTGAGGAGATCGCGGGCATCGCGCTGTGGCTGGGGCAGGCGCTGTTTCACACCGGCTCGCTGGATGAGGCATTCGAGATGCTCAGCGGCGTCATCGATCGCGCGGATCGGCGCGGTGGCGACCCGATGCTCGAACTCGAGGCATACCAGCTGTCGATCGCGTCGGCTGCCGGCAAGCTCGTCGAGACCGCCCGGCGTGCGGCGTCTCTCGGGGCTCGCACACCGGGCTCATCTGGTGTTGCCGGTGCTGTCGCGGCCACGCTGGCGCTCAGAGACGTGTGCAGCGGCGTGCCGCGCGAGCGGGTGCGCGTGCGCCTCGAGCGCGCTGTGGCCGCCATCGAGCACGGCGGGGCCGAGTCGAGCCCTCATCTGTCAGACCGGACCGCGCCGGCGCTGGTGTTGATCTGGATCGACGAGCTGGACCGCGCCCTCGCGCTGCAGACCCAGCTGTTGACAGTGGCCGCACGGATGGGGAGGTTGCAGACGTTCGAGATTTTCTCGGCCCAACGGGGATTCGCGCGCCATCGTCGCGGCGACCTCGCGAACGCCGCAGCCGATGTCGAACCGATCCTGACCGGCACATCGCATTCAAACAACGGCTTAGCCGTGCTCATCGCGACGATCGCCCAGGTGCGTCTGCTGATCGACGACGGTCGTCCCGACGTCGCCGAGCAGCAGGCCCGGTCGGCTGAGGTTCCGCGGGGTTTCACGCACGGGTTCATGACGGCGCTGCTTCGCCACGGGCAGGGCGCAGCACAGCTGGCTCAGGGCCGCTTCGGCGACGCGGCAGCGACGTTGACAGAGGTGGGCGACCTCTGCGAGGCTGACGGCATCCGCTCGCCGGCGGCGTTTCCGTGGCGCTCGGACCTCGCGCTGGCGCTCGCGCGCACTGATCGCCACGCGGAGGCGATCGAGCTGGCGCGCGAGGAGGTGCGGTTGGCAGAGCGTTGCGATGTGGACCGGGCCCGCGGGGTCGCGCTCCGGGCGCTCGGCCTGGTGCAAGGCGGCCAATCGGGCCTTGAGCATCTTGCTCGCGCAGTGCAGGCTCTGGAGCGCTCGCCGGCGCGACTGGAGTCCGGCTGGGCGAACTACGAGCTCGGGGCTGCACTGCGGCGGGCGAACCGCAGACGGGATGCACGGGTGCCGCTGGACCGAGCCCTGGACATCGGGCTCGCGTGCGGCGCAAGACTGCTGAGGCAGCGTTGCGCCGACGAGCTCAAGGCGTTGGGCGCCCGAGCGCGGAAGGTCATGCTGAGCGGCGCGGAGTCGCTGACGGCGTCCGAGCGTCGGGTCTGCGCCCTGGCGGCCGACGGACTGAAGAACGCCGAGATCGCACAGGCCCTCTTCGTCACGCTGAAGACGGTGGAAACCCACCTGCGCAGCTCCTATCGAAAGCTGGACATCACCTCGCGCGGGGAGTTGCCGGCGATCCTCGGGCGAGAAGACGGCTGAGAGAGACCCGGGTGAGACCCCGATGCGAAGGCATCGGGCGATCGCGATCCTGGGGGCGTGGAACGGGAGCCCAAGGAGACGAAGCTGATCCTCTGCATCGATCTCGACGCGGATCCGATCACGGGGTCGCTGACTGTGGTGGAAGGCTCCGGGCGCCGCTTCTCCGGGTGGATCGGCCTGTCAGCCGCAATCGCGGCCGTCCGCTCCGAGCAGTCCGGCGGCCGGTCGGCGGCCCGGTCGGCCGGCGCCGCGGACGAGGGTGGGCCGGCCTGACATGAGCAGCTGATCGCCGAGCGTCAGGAAGAATCCGCGACGGGCGCCGGGGACGGCTCCGCGCACGCGAGAAGCTGGCTGATCGACCCGCAGGGACGCCGCAACCCGGCAGACTCCAGGGTCGTGGATGATCCCGACGGTCGCGAGATCGGAAGAACACCCGCCGAACGCCTTTCGTTCGAGCGGGTCGCCGGACCGACCGGCGCGATTCGTCCTCGCCGTCGATACCGGCTCCGGCAGGCGGTAGCGCTCGCGGGTCTCGCGGTCGTGGCGCTCGCTGGGCTGGCGAGGGCTCGCGCGTTGGGCACCGACACGCACGGTGCGCGGATCGTGCACTTCACGATCAACAGCCGCCTTGTGCACAGGTCGCTGGCGCTGACGGCGGTGATCCCGGGCGGCCGGAGCGCCGGTCCTCGTCCGCTGGTGGTCTTCCTGCACGGCAAGGGCGACAACCAGGACTCGAACGTCGACGAAGCGCTCTTCACGGCGCTCGCGCGTCTGGGACCGCGCGCCCCGGTCATCGTGTTCCCCTACGGCGGGGCCGACTCCTACTGGCACGATCGCGCGGGCGCAGCGTGGGGCTCGTACGTCGTTCGAGAGGTCATCCCGCAGGCAGTGAGCCGCCTGCAGGCGGATCCGACGCAAATCGCGATCGGCGGCATCTCGATGGGCGGCTTCGGGGCACTTGACCTCGCCCGCCTGAACCCGCGTCGGTTCTGCGCCGTCGGGGCGCACTCGGCCGCGCTCTGGCTCACGGCCGGCGAGAGCGCCCCCGGCGCGTTCGACGACGCCGAGGACTTCGCCCGCCACAACGTGATCGCCGCGGCGCGGGCCGCCGACGCGTATCGGGGAACACCGGTCTGGATCGATGTCGGCACACAGGACCCGTTCAGGGCGGCCGACACCGCCCTCGCCCGCACCCTCCGGGCCCACCGCGACGCCGTGGAGCTCCACGTCTCCCCGGGGGCGCACGACCACGACTACTGGCAGCGCAACTGGGGCCGCTACCTCGATTTCTACGCCAGCCGCTGCTGAGCGCGGGAGCCGCAGGCCGAGCCGGGTACCTACTTCCGCGACGCCGACGGCTTCTTGACGACGGTGACGCGGCCGTCCCAGCCGACGAGGGTCTGGCGGTCCTCGCCGGTGAGCACGAGGAGTCCGGTCGGGATCAGCGCCATCGGAAACGGGTGCGTCTCGTCGGCCGGCGCGAAGACCCTGTCCAGGGCGCCACGCAGATTACGGTGGCCCGCCTTTGTGAGCGGCCGTACCTGCAACGAGGGTGAGGCTGCCGCCACCGTGCACATGTAGTTGTACGCGTTGAGCCCGGTTCCGCCGATTGCGAGAGGGGTTCCCAAGGCGAAGCCCATGGTCGATGAGAGCTTCGCGGTCATGCCGAGCATGTTGACGCCCTGGCTGACCCCCTCGACACCCCACCCCATCTGCGTCAGTCCACCCGGCGGCTCCTCGCGCGGTCGTCCGCCATAGCGGCGGATGTGATCCTCGGTCAGGGTCGGGACAACCCACCAACGGATGACCTTCGTGACCGCGACCGTCCCGAGTGCGAGCGCGAGCGCGGCCAAGGCGGCTGGCGGAAACACGAACAGCGACACCCAGCCGAGACCGGTCGCGACGCCCAGCGTAAAGGTCTCGAGGAGCAGCAGCGCCCCGAGCAGGTCGTGCTTGCGGGCCAGAATCTCGGCTCTTGCGGTGTCCTCGAGCCACTCCCGCAGGCCCTTGAGCATGTTCGAAGTCGCCGCGTTGACAGCACGCAAGCACTCGAAGAGCTCCGCGGAGCGCGCGACGAGCGCGTCGTGCTCGCGACTCGGGTCAAGTTCGCCGGACTGCGTCCACGTCTCGAGGGCGCCAGTGAATCCCAACACGGCTTGGTGGGCGCGCGTCAAAGCCCATGCGACGACGCGAACCGGAGTGGCCGCATCGGGCCATCCGCACCGCTCGATGTGACTGAGCTGGGCGATCAGATCGACGGCTTGGCGGATGAACGCGAAGGCGTTCAGGCGCGCGTCTGAGCTGCGGCTACGCGGCGTCCCGCCGAGTCCGGCCGGCTCATCCGGGCCGGCGGGGTCGTGCTCCGGAAGCGTCGTCGCGGCGAGGCCCGTCGGGTCCCGTTCAACGTGCCCGACCTCGGACTCCTTCTCTCGTTCCTCGTCCCGGGGGCGGTCGATCTCGTCCGCCGCGCGTGGGTCAGCCCGTGAGACGGGTTGGCGGAGAAACAAGTCGATCACCGGCCGCGCGGCGGCCGGCGACTTGCCCACAAGACCCTCCGTCAGCTCCGCGACGTCCGTCCACCTCTCAAGCCTCGGAGCGAGCGCCGCGGCCAGTTCGTCGACCCACCGGTCGCTGTCGTAGCGCGCGCGAGACTTGGTCATCGGTCCATAGATGGAGTTGATCCGCTGCTGGAGCTGGTCCAACAGGACTTGCTCGTCCGGCGTGCTGGCCACCACGCGCTGGACGGTCCACCCGACCCCCGGTCGAGGCGCGGCCCGTGCCGTCTCGTCGCGCAGAAGCTGCGGCGCGACCCGTGCCGTCTCGTCGCGCAGAAGCTCCGCGAGGCCCCGGTTGCCCAGGCTTCGCTGGAGAGCCCAGACGTCGGCGTTGGCGGCGTGACGGGTCCGCGCGGGCGTGGCCACGGCTCCGGGTCGCGCAGCCTCGCGAGGACCGCGTTGTTGGTTCGATCGAGCGGTCATCACGGCCTGGCGCCCAAACGGTGGCGCAGTCGACTCCCCGCACAGCTTCGCCGGCCCGAGCCAGCTTTTCCAGAAGCGGCCGGGCAGTGCGCTTTGCCCGAACGGCCCTCGTCGTCGCCCACCCCCACCTCGACAGGCTGATCGACAGCGCTCAGCGGCTTTCCAGGCAGCGCTCGATTTGCCGGCTTTGGAAGCTGTGCGGATGCTCAGTGACCGGAAGCGGATTTCGCCGGGGCGCCCTCAGTTCCCCAAGTGCCGTGTCCTGGTCCAGGTCGGGTGCCCAAGCAGGTGCCGTCGGTCGGTGGAAGTCGCGGGGGCGCGTCTGGTTTCGGCACCTGCGCGGGGTGTCGCGGCGCGGACCTGGTCGGCGATGTGAGTGATGTCCCTGGGGCTCAGAAGGGTCGGGGATTGTGCGGCGAGGGTGTCGGCCAGGCGGTCACCGCGGGTCCAGAGCACCCGGCGATGCTCCACCGTGCCTTCCGCGAACGTCGCCCAGAGCACGACCACCGATTGCACCCACGGGTGGCGCCCGCCGGTGGTCCGAAGCTGCCCCGAGAGCTCGGCGGCCGCACCGCGAGCCCGCGGGCCGATCGTCCGGTTGACGTAGCCATCGTCGGGATCTTCGAGCCATCGCACATGCAGCTCGTCAAGGGAGACCGACACGGCCCCGCTGAGGTGCTTGGACTCGAGCAGGAAGACGCCGGGTGGGCCGATCAGGACATGGTCGATGTTGGCCGGGCCGCGGGGCAGATCGTTGAGGAGCACCCACCCGTCGCGAAGCAGCCGGCGAACGGCGCGCGCGGTCCGCTTCTCGCCTTCGGCACCGGCCCGCCACCGCTCGATGTGCGCAGGTGGCGAGTCGATCAGGGCCATGACCATGCCGACGGCGGCGCCGACGCCGAAACCGATGGTCAATCCCGGGTGTTTGGGCGTCAGCGCGAGAGCGAGACCGACTGTCGTGGCGACAACCACGAGCGCCGCCAGCGGGAACGCCCACCAGACCCGCCGAAGCCAGGCTCTCCGCCGCGCCTTGAAGCGCTCCTCAGCGAACTGGCCGGGCCGGCGGTCGAGCGCGGTAGTGCCCACACCAGCCCATCGACGCTCGAGGGTCGCGACGCGAGCCGTACGTACGTCCATCTGGGCGGGAGTCCGGGCACACCCCCCCCCCGGTGGTCGTCTCATGCAGGAGGACTTTGCCCAGCATGTCTCGGGCGAGGCGTGACCGCTGCGGCCGGGCTGGCAGGATGCAGGTGTGGCCGCGAAAAGGGTTGACGAGCAGGAGGACGTTGGCGAGCTCGTCGCGAACCTTCCGGTCGCGGAACTGCGGACAGTGCTCTCCTCGGCGGTCGATCGTCATCTGGATGTCGAGCGTCATCTACGTCTCGTGGCGGCACGCGCGACCGGCGACGTGGTGGGGCTGCGGCGCGAGGTCGATCGCGGGTTGCGCACGCGGCGGTTTCTCGCCTACCGGGAGAGCTCGGAGTGGGCGCGCGCGGCGCAGCCGGTCGTCGACGAGCTGCGGCTCGTCGTGGCAGGCTCGCCTTCGAGAGATCTCGTCGTGCTGCTCGAGCGCGCCGTCGGGCATGTCGTGAAAGTGATCCACCATGCGGATGACTCGAACGGGACGATCGGCGATCTCGGGCGCGGGCTGCTCGACCTGCACGCCCAGGCCTGCGACGCGCTGGTCGCCGACCCGCTCAAGCTCGCCGCGTGGATGGTCCGCTTCAGCTGCGAGGACCAGGACTTCTTCGAGGTCGATCCGGTCCGCTACGCCGAGGCGCTCGGCGAGCCGGGACTCACCGCGTACCGTCGGGCGATCGCGGCGCGCGATGGCCAGCGAGTGTTCGCGGTGCGTTGGGCGCGAGAGCGTCTCGCCGTGCTCGACGGTGACACGCAGGCGATCGTCAGCCTGCTCGGCGGGGATCTCAGCAGCCCGCATCAGTTCATCCGGGTGTGCGAGGCGATGGCCGAGCTCGGCCGCTTCGACGACGTCCTGGCGTGGGCGCGTCGCGGGATCACCGAGACGCAGGGCTGGCAGGTCGCCCAGCTCTACGACCTCGCGTGCGACGTCCACGACCGCCACGAGACGCCGGTGGAAGTCCTCGCGCTGCGGCGCGAGCAACACGAGCGAATGGCCTCCGCAGGCACCTATCGGGCGCTACGCCGCGCAGCCGACGCGCTCGACGCCTGGGAGGTCGAGTGTGCCGCGGCCCGCACGGCCCTGCGTGAGCGTGACCGCGGCGAGCTGGTGGAGGCACTCCTCGGCGACGGCGACGCCGACGCCGCCTGGGCCGTCGCGACCGAGGACCCGGCGTGGGACCCGGCCGGACGCCGCCTGCGGCTGGCCCAGGCGCGCGAGACGACACGACCGGACGAGGCCCTCGCGTGGTACCTGCAGATCGCCGACGACGAGCTCGAGGAGACCGGCCGGCCGGCATACGCCCGGGCCGTCGCCGTGCTCAAGCACGCGCGGCGCGCGGCCGAGGCCGCCGGCGAGGGCGCGGCGTTCGCGGCCACGCTCGCCGCGCTTCGAGAACGTCACCGCCGCCGGCCGACGCTGATTGCGATGCTCGACAAGGCCGCGCTCAGCTGAAACGGCGAGTGGGGCGGCAGCGGGGTACCTTTGGCTGCCGGCTCGCATCAGGGCGGAGCGGGGCGGGATCCGGCGCAGACCGGAGCTCGCCCGAAGCGGACACCCGACGGATCCCCGCTTCGTGCGGGCGCACGGCGGCGAGAGCGGAGGTCGCTGCCGGAGCCGCACCCCCCGGCCCGGCGGGCGGGCCGGGGCGCCGGGGAGCGTGCGCGGCCGCGTCTCGGTGCGAGAACGACCTCGGTGGATCGCTACGACTTGGCCGTTCGCGCGGATCGAGCGACGCCCGCCGCGTCGTCAGCGCGACAGGAGCTCAGGCGACGGATCGACGTACTCGTCGAAGCGGACGCAGACCCCGTCGCGAACGGTCCAAGCGTGCACGAAGCCGTAGCTTGCGGCAACTCCGCCGACCCGTCCGCCGGCCCGGCCGATCATGCACACGCGATCACCTGAGGCGACGAGGTCATCGATCTCGAGATTGAAGGCCTCCCACGTCGCCGCGAGGTTGCCGAAGAACGCCGGGACATCGCCGCGCCCGCTGACGGGCATCGCGTGGGGCAGGACGGCAGGCGCATTCCAGACGATGTTCTCGTCGAGCACGTCCAGGACCGCTGCGATGTCCCCCCGCCCGAAAGCCTCGTAGATGGTCTTCAGCAGCTCGGCGTTGTCGGTCGACATGTCTCTCTCCTTGGTTCGAGTCGGGACACTGTTGTATCCAATCGAGTTTTCGCAGACGGGCCGCGTCCTCAGCCTCATCGGCGACGGGTGCTGCAGCACAAAGACATCGACGCTCGCCCAACTCGGTCCGCCGCCTAACGCTCGAATCGACCGGAGCAACTCACGCCGGGGCCCCTCCACAACGGCCGCCCGCCACGGCGCACGCCTGGGCCAGGAGCCGCTCCACCCTCGCCGCCACGTTCCAGAGCAGCAGCTTCATCCATGCGAACTTAACCGCCCACCGGGCAGGGTGCCAATGGTCGTCCTCCTTTTCCACCAGGCGACCCAGTGAGCACCCGCTGTTCCGATACGAGGAGAGGTCTCCGCTTCGCCTGTCGACGGCCCGACACCTGGGACCAATGGTTTTCGTGTCTGGACGGTGTGGGGGATCCGGGCATCCGGCGCCGCCTCAGCTGACGATCCGTGGCACAGGGTGCCTAGTGTCCGGGCTTCTGGATGTCCTGTGGCGTGCGTCCGACGCCCGCCCAGTCACCGATATCGCCTTGGCGTGGCCCGACTACGGGACCTCGCATCAGCCCTTGGCAGGCTCGGATGTCGTTGACGAGCGTGCCGGTGCTGAAGACTTGGCGGTGGTCGGCGAGGCTGAAGACGAGGTTGATCGCGCGCCCGTTGGCTTGCCCGACCACGGTCCCGGGCGCGCGGTTGGGCTGCACCAGGCTGCCGCTGATGCCGCCCGAGCTAGCGATGTGGAGGTTGGCCGACCCGGCGAGCGCGAAGCCTCTGTCGGGTCCGATACGGATCGTGGCGATCAAGTTGTTCAAGGTGCAATTCTCGGCTCCCGCCGCACCAACGGCTGCGTTCCCTCCGCTGGGCGCGAAGATCGTCAGCATGGCTGCAATCGAAGCTCCCGTCGTGACCAGCAGGATGCTCGCCCGTCGGGCATGACTCCCGCCGCTTGCGTTGCGCTGAGAGACCATCGTGACTCCTCTGTTCGTATCCAAAATTGACGCTTTGACGACTCGGACACAAGCACGCGGGGCGCACGCAAACCGGTGCCGCCGCAATTCGTGCCGCCGATCCGCGAGGCCAACAGGACCGCCGAAGCCCGCCGCGGCACGAACGCCGGCCCACTTCACTCGGCCGCCATCTGCGTCGCCGGTCCCATCGACAAACGGAGGCCGTCAGCAAGCCGGTCCCCCTGTGTCCAAGCGCAGAAACAACCCGGGGTGGGCGAGTGGGCATCGTCCCACGCGCCAGATCGAGGCGATTGCGACCATCGCCAGCCAACGTAACAGCGCGCCGTACGACGTTCAACGTCGGCGCTCAGCACAAGAACGCCACTCCGAAACGCCGGCGTCTTGTCTCGGCACCAGGTCGACCGACTGCGTGGCGCTGTCCCGGTGAGCCCCGACCAGTGCCGGTTCCGCCGGACGCGCGGAACGGGGACCGACACCGCCGACCGCCCCGGCCAACCCGCTCCCGGGGCTCGTCGACAAGCGAGCGCACGAGGCGCCCCGAACATGTGCGCGCCAACGGCCTCCCAAAGACAAAAGACAAGCGGATCTACAGGTATTCGGGGAGGGTGAGCGACGGGACTCGAACCCGCGGCCGCCGGGACCACAACCCGGAGCTCTACCAACTGAGCTACGCCCACCAAGGCCGACTACGCCAATCTACCAACGGCTCGCCCCCGTTGAGGTTGCCGTCTCCGGTTCGATCGGTTGCCGGCGCCGTCCGGCGGCGAGGCAGGCGCTGGTCGGTCGGAAGGGCTAGCCACCGACCGACCAGCTCGTCGGGCTCCTGCCCTACGCCTTCTTCGACTTGTGCGCCTTCGTCGACTTGTGGGACGCCTTCGCCTTCTTCGCGCCCGCCACCTTCAAGAGGACCTTCTCGGACTTTCCGGCCTTCAGGGTCAGCGTCGACGACTTCGCGATCACCTTGTTGACCTTCCGGATCCGCACGATACCGCTGCACGTCTGCGAGCTCGATCCCAAACACGCGACCTTGACCCGGACCTTCGCGCCCTTGTTGACCAGACGCGCTCCCTGGACGACCAGGCGAGGACCGCCGACCGCCGACCGCGTCTGGCTGACCGCGAAGTACAGCTTCCCCGGGGCCAGGCCGCCCAGCCCGCCCAGGACCGGACCGACCGCGCTGCCGACCGTCCCCGTCGAACCCAGCAGCTCGTAGGTCGCGATCGACCCGCCCATGCTCCCGTCGTCGACCAGCGGCAGTCCCGCCACCGCCGCGTTCACCGCGTACCCAAGACCGTTCAGCGCACCCGTCGCGTCACCCGACAGCAGCGCCGCCACCGCGTACTGGACACCCGCCGTGACTCCCGCCGGCACGACTCCCGTCGCCCCGACCAGCTGCTGGACGAGGTCGGTCAGCGAGCTCACCGCCGCCGCCTGGTTGCCCGCCAGCAGCATCGACACCGTCCGCTGGACGTCGCTCGTCACCGCGTCCGGGTTCGGGATGTCCGCCGCCCCGCCCACGAGCGAGCTCAGCGTTCCCGCGAGGGCGCTCGTCAGTGCAGCCGGATCCCCGCTGGTGACCGCGCCCACCGCACCCGTCAAGGTTCCGACCAGCGCCGTCGGCGTCGTCGCCGGCGGGTTCGTCGTCCCTCCCAGCAGCGAGTTCACGGTGGTCACGACGACCGCCGTCGGCGCGCCCCCCTGCGTCGTTCCACCAAGCAGGCCGCTGACCACCGGCAGCACCGTCGCAGCCGGCGCCGCCGCCGTCGCACCCGGCGATCCGGTGACACCCGAGATGGTGCCGGTCAACCCGCCGACCAGCCCTCCCAGGGGACCTGCTGCAAGAGCGGCGCTCGGCGCCACAAGGCTGAGCGCGCCGCCCGTCAGCGCTGCAAGCGCCCGACGGTTGAGGTGGCGATTCATCGGCGTTCTCCTTCTGAGGTGGATGGCTCCTGCCCTCGACCATCGACCGATCCCCCACGGCCCTCGACCCCCCCGCGGCCCCCTGGACGGATGATCGATGCCCGCCAGCCCGTCCGACCCGCCCTTTCCCCCGCTGCTCGCGGCATGTCGGCCCGCCGAATCGCTCGGCTAGGCTGGCCCCGTGCCGGCACCCGTCCTCTCGATCCTGATGCCCGTCTTCAACGAGGCCCCGACCGTCGAGCACGCGATCGGAATCACCCTCGCGACCGAGCTGCCCGGCTCCTTCGAGCTGATCATCGTCGACGACGGGTCGACCGACGGCACCCACGAGATCCTCGACCGCGCCGAGCTCCCCGACCGCGTGACCTACCTCCGCCACCCCCGCAACCAGGGCAAGGGCGCCGCCGTCCGCACCGCCCTCGCCGCCGCCCGCGGCGAATACTCAGCGATCCTCGACGCCGACCTCGAATACGACCCCGCCGACCTCGCCCACCTCCTCAAGCCTCTGCTCAACGGACGGGCCAACGTCGTCCTCGGCGTCCGCGCCTTCGACGGCTACACCAGCCACTCGTTCCTCTACGTCCTCGGCAACAAGGGCGTCACCCTCTTCGCCAACGTCCTCTTCAACGTCTACATCCGCGACCTCATGACCTGTCACAAGATGATGCGGACCGACCTCTTCCGCTCCCTCCCCCTCCGCGAGCCCGGCTTCGCGATCGAGGCCGAGATCGTCGCCCGCCTCCTCCAGCGCGGCGAGCGCATCTACGAGACCCCAGTCAGCTACCACGCCCGCCCCACCGAGGACGGCAAGAAGCTGACCTGGGTCGACGGCCTCCGCGTCGCCCGCACCCTCGTTCGCTGCCGCCTCCGTCGCAACTGATGGACCCCGCCCGCAACCGCCGGGGTTCCGTCTGATGGACCCCGCCCGGACCCGCCGGGTCTGGCTGGCCGGCACACCGCTCCTCGCCCTCCTCGGCCGGCTCATCTCCGGGCCCCTCCCCCTCAACTACTACGACGTCGGCTACGGCCTGATCTGGGGTCGCGAGATCCTCCGCGGCCGGCTGCCCGACTACCTGACCCCCGGCGCCTCGACCCCCCACCCCCTCGGCACCCTCCTCGCCACGCTGGCCGCCGCCTTCGGCACCCACTGGTCATGGGACGTCGTCGAGCTGATCGTCTTCCTCTCCTACGGGCTCGTCGGCATCTCCCTCTTCATCCTCGCCCGCGCCGCCCTCGGCTCGACGCTCGCCGCCGCCCTCGCGGCCGGCGCCCTCCTCCTCAGCCCGCCCTTCCTGATCGACGCCCTCGGCGGGTCCGGCCTCTCCGACATCCCCGCGCTCGCCCTCACCCTCGCCGCCGCCGCCCTCGTCGCCCAAGCCCGCCGGCCCCTCGTACCACTCGTCCTCCTCGCCCTCGCCGGGCTGATGCGACCCGAGGCCTGGGGGCTCGCCGGCGCTTACTGGCTCTACCTCGCCTGGCAGACGACTCCTCCCCGTGAGCTCCTCACCAGCGCCCTGCTCGTCGCCTGCGCCCCCGTCCTCTGGGCGATCGCCGACCTCCTCGTCGTCTCCGATCCCACCTACTCCCTGACCCACACCCAAGCCGCCTCCCACACCCAGACCTTCCAGACCGGACTCGCCAACGTCCCCCACGCCGCCGCCACCGACCTCCGCGCCCTCGTCGGCCTCCCCGTCCTCGTCCTCGGACTCCTCGGCGCCCTTCTCGCCCTCGCCCTCGCCCGTCGCCGCCTCGCCCTCCCGCTCGCTCTCCTCGGCCTCGCCCTCGGCGAGTTCGCCGCCCTCGGGGTCGCCGGCGTCCCCCTCCTCGAACGGTTCCTCTCCGTCGTCGCCGCCGTCGTCTGCCTGTTCTTCGCATATGCCGTCCACCCCGCCCGCGACGACCTCCTCGCCCGGATCGGCCGGCCCATTCCCGGCCTGCGACCCCTCTGGACGCTCGCCGCCGTCCTTGCGCTCGCCTACGTCGGCAGCTCGGACATCACGCGGCTCCACCGCGTCCGCGACGACCAGGAGACCGTCGTCGCCGCCGAGTCGGACCTCCGCGCGATCGCTCAGACACCCGGCCTCGCCGCCGCGATCGACCGCTGTCCCCCCTTCTACGCAGCCCGCTTCCAACTCACCTCACTCGTCGCCTATGACTTCGACCGGCCCCCCCAGACGATCCTCCGCGCCCCCGCCCGCACGCCACCCCGCGGCGTGCTGCTCGTCCCCACGAGCGCCGCCGCCGGCAGGTACTTCGGGGTCACGCCGGTCCGCCTGAGCGTCCTCCGTCGACAGGTCCGGCACACCTTTGCCACGCTCGCCGCCAACCGATCCTGGCAGTTGCTCGGCCGAGCCTGCCATGACTCAGGAAAATCACAGGTTCGCGGACGACAATGACCGTATGCGAGAGCACACCCCCGAACCGATCCGCATCCTCGTCGTCGATGACGAGCCGAACATCGTCGACGTCATCTCGATGGCCCTCCGCTTCCAGGGCTTCACTGTCGCCTCGGCCGCGACCGGAGCCGAGGCGATCGCCGCGGTCGAGGAGTTCAAGCCCCAGCTCCTCGTCCTCGACATCATGCTCCCCGACATGGAGGGCTTCGACGTCGCCGAGCGGCTCGCCGCCAAGCACATCTCCGTGCCGATCCTCTTCCTGACCGCCCGCGACGCCACCGAGGACAAGGTCCGCGGACTGACGATCGGCGGCGACGACTACGTCACCAAGCCCTTCAGCCTCGAAGAGCTCGTCGCCCGGATCCGGACGATCCTCCGCCGCACGGGTCTCTCCGAGCAGGCCACCAACCGGCTCGTCTTCGAGGACCTCGAGCTCGACGACGACACCCGCGAGGTCACCCGCGGCGACCGCCAGATCGACCTCACCGCGACCGAGTACCGCCTGCTGCGCTACCTGATGCTCAACGGCCGCCGCGTCCTCACCCGCGCCCAGCTCCTCGACCACGTCTGGGAGTACGACTTCGGCGGCGACGCCCGCGTCCTCGAGACCTACATCAGCTACCTCCGCAAGAAGATCGACGCCGACCGCCCCGCCCTGATCCACACCGTCCGCGGCGTCGGCTACGCCCTCCGTTCGCCAAGGCCCTGACCGTGTCCCTCCGCGCCCGGCTCCTCGTCGGCCTGGTCGCCCTCGTCACCGTCGGACTCGCGACCGTCGGCGCCGTGACCTACGCCGAGCAGCGCTCCTTCCTCCTCCAGCGCGTCGACCAGGAGGTGACCTCCCGCCAGGTCTCCGACGACTTCAGCGGTCCCGGCCAGACGGCCCCCGGCGTGTTCCACGGACGCCGTCCACCCGACGGGGGAGGAGGCGGCGGACCGGTCGCCCTCCCCCCCAGCACCTACATCGTCGTCCGCGACGCCTCCGGCCACGGCGGCGCCGCGACGACCAAGTACGGACCCGTCCTCCCCCCGCCGAAGCTACCGGCCACGATTCCGATCAGCGACCCCGGTCACGCCCACTCGGTCACCGTCGGCTCGGTCGGAGGCACCGGCCTCGACTACCGCGTCTACGCGATCGCCATTCCCGGCGGCGGCGCGACGATCTTCGCCGTCCCCCTCCGCGAGATCGACCAGACCCTCCAGAGACTGCTCGAGGTCGAGGGACTCGTCGGCGGCGGTGTCCTCCTCGCCCTCGCCCTGCTTGCGATGGTCGTGATCCGCGTCGGCCTCCGCCCGCTCGAGCGGATCGCCGCCACCGCCGACGCGATCGCCGCCGGTGACCTCTCACGTCGGGTCGAGCCGGCGACCACCCGGACCGAGGTCGGCCGGCTCGGCCTGGCCCTCAACGCGATGCTCCAGCAGATCGAGCGGGCCTTCACCGAGCGGGAGGCCACCGCCGAGCGCCTGCGCCGCTTCCTCGCCGACGCCTCTCACGAGCTCCGCACCCCGCTCGCCTCGATCCGCGGCTACGCCGAGCTCTTCCGGATCGGCGCCGCCTCGAGCCCCGCCGACATCCGCAAGGCGATGACCCGGATCGAGGACGAAGCCGCCCGTATGGGCGTCCTCGTCGACGACCTCCTCACCCTCGCCCGCCTCGACGAGCTACCCGAGGTCACCCACAGCCGGGTCGACGTGACCGAGCTCGCCCACGATGCCGTCGCCGACGCCCTTGCGATCGCCGCCGATCGCGAGATCGAGCTCCACGCCGACGGGCCGGCCCTCATCCTCGGCGACCCCCATCACCTGCGCCAGGTGATCGGCAACCTGATGCGCAACGCGATCGTCCACACGCCAGCCGGCACGCCCGTCGAGCTGAGCGTCGCCGCCGACGACAAGGAGGTCACAATCGAGGTCCGCGACCACGGACCAGGGCTCCCCGCCGACGCCGACGACGCGATCTTCGAGCGCTTCTGGCGCGCCGACCCCGGCCGCGGACGTGGCAAGGCCGGCGCCGGCCTCGGCCTCGCGATCGTCGCCTCGATCGTCGAGGCCCACCACGGCCACGCCACGGCCACCAACGCCCCCGGCGGCGGCGCCTCCTTCGTCGTCCGTTTTCCCCTCCTCGATCCCGCACGGGTGGTCGCCGAGGCCTAGCGTCTACGATCGATCCATGACCGACCTGCCGATCGCCGGACCGCCCCGAACCCTGTACGAGGCCGTCGGCGGCGAGCCGACCTTCCGCAGGCTCGTCGGACGGTTCTACGGCCTGGTAGCCGAGGATTCCGAGGTCCTCCGCCCGCTCTACCCCGGCGTCGACCTCGCCCCCGCCGAGGACCGCCTGCGGATGTTCCTGATCCAGTACTGGGGCGGTCCCCAGGAGTACACCGAGCTCCGCGGCCACCCCCGCCTGCGCATGCGCCACCACCCATTCTCGATCGGCCCCGTCCAGCGTGACGCCTGGCTGCGGGCGATGCGCACCGCCGTCGACGACACCGCGATCCCCGAGCCCCACCGCACGACCCTCCTGAACTACTTCGCCTCGACGGCCGATCACATGGTCAACGTGCCCGCATGATCCGCGTCACCAGCCTCGCGACCACACCCGTCAAGGGGCTCCGCCTCCGCCCCCGCGACGAACTCACCCTCGGCCTCTCCGGCGTGCCCGACAACCGCTGCTTCTACCTGATCGACGAACGCGACCGGATGCTCAACGGCAAGCAGGTCGGCGCCCTCTGCACCGTGGTCGCCGACTACGACCTGGCCACCCGCGAGCTGAGCATGCGCTTCCCAGATCAGCCCGACGTCACCGGCGAGGTCCGCCTCGGCGAGTGGATCCTCAGCCGCTTCCTCTCGATCCCCCTCCAAGCCCGGCTCGTCCTCGGCCCGTGGGCCCAGGCCCTCTCCGACTACGCCGGCCGCCCCCTCCGCCTCGTCGCCGCCGACCCCCGCCGCGGCGCGATCGACCGCGGCGCCGCCGGCGCCGTGTCGCTGATCTCCCAGGCGTCCGTCGTCCGGCTCGAGCAGCTCGCCGGTGACCGCGAGGTCGACCCCCGCCGCTTCCGGATGCTGATCGAGGTCGACGGTCCCCAGGCCCACGAGGAGGATGACTGGGTCGGCCGCCAGATCCGCATCGGCGAGGCCCTCGTCGCGATGCGCGGCCACGTCGGCCGCTGCCTCGTCAGCACCCAGGACCCAAACACCGGCGACGTCGACATGCCCGTCCTCGACATGCTCCGCTCCTACCGCAGCGCCGCCGGCACGACCGAGCCGCTCGCCTTCGGGATCTACGGCGAGGTCCTCGAGCCCGGCGCGATCCGCGTCGGCGATCTCGTCACGCCCGACTGACCCGATCCAGGCCGCGCCGGCCGCGCCGCCGATCGCGGCGCCGACGTTCCCCGCTACGCCGTCGGGCGCACGACCTCGATCCAATCGACCGACTTCCCGCACAGGCTGCTCGCCTGCCTGGGGCTCACGGTCGTCAGCTGGCCCAACCCCTGCGGGACCGGCGCGAAGACCACCGCGCTCAGCGTCGTCAACAGCTGGTCGCCCGTGCCCGGCCCGAGGCCCACCTTCGGATAGGTGAACGTGAACATGTGGACCCCGGTGCCCAGCACGAAGTCCGCGACCGGCGCATACCCATCGATCATCGACTGCTCGTTGACGACCCGACCCAACGCCCGCCCGTCGACCCCCACCTCGAAGCCCCGCCCGAAGCTCCCCCCGAGCCACAGGGCGTAGTGCTGCACCTTCGCGACCTTGATCCGCAAGCTCGCAGTCCCCGGGTACAAGGGGCTGATCGACCCCGCGCTGGGTGTCACCCCCCACCGTGACGGTCGCGTCACCTGGTCGCCCCGCGCGTAGATGTTCAACGGCCGCTCGGCCGCCACCAGCACCGCCCGATGGCTCGCAGCGTACCCGGCGATCGCCCGGACCTGGCTGCACGGGGCCGCCTCCGCCGGCTGGATCGAGCAGATCTGCTTCGGCGCCGGCGCCGTCCCCCCCGCGGGCGCCTGGACGCTCCCGCAGTACGGCGTCTTCGTCGAATCTCCGAACGGAATATGCGACAGGACCGTCTCCGCCGCCCGCGCCGGTCGCTGCCACAGCTGATAGTGGCGCCCCGACCACACGAGATGGTAGAGCGACGACGGCCGGCTCTCGGTCGGCGCGCTCGGCGTCACGATCGACCGGTACGGCGTCAACGTCGACAGGTCGAACGAGTCCAGATCGGCCGCCGCCGACTTCGTCAGCACCGTCCCGTCGCTTAGCGGAAGCAGCACCGACCGGAACTCGGCCGGCTCGACCGGATCCCCCGCCCGCAGGAAGTAGCGGTCCGCGTAGACCGCGAAGTCGTTGACGAAAGTCGGCCCCTTCCCGCCGACCAGCGTCCCGATGTGCTCGAGGTCCGAGAGCTCGCCCGGCGGCCCGATCGTCGCCTGGTGGTAGCCCAGCGCGTTCGAATACAGGACCCCACCCGCGATCAGCCCGATCACCACGATTCCCGCCGGACGGCTCCGCGCCCACAGGATCGCCCCGCCGATCAGGCCCGCGAACAGGATCGCCGGCGACGCGATCGCCAGCGCCTTGCCGATCACCCACGGAACCCCGCCCGCCACGTCGATCGCCACGCAGCCGACGAGGACGATCCC
The DNA here is from genome assembly GCA_034664295.1 of Solirubrobacteraceae bacterium. Classification (GTDB taxonomy): domain Bacteria; phylum Actinomycetota; class Thermoleophilia; order Solirubrobacterales; family Solirubrobacteraceae; genus Palsa-513. Next base: position 57,422 of record JAXDHV010000042.1, read on the forward strand.
CGCGTAGAAGAGCGGACCGAACGATCTCGACATCGCCGCCAGACCCACACCGACCACCGCCGCCCCCACCACCAGCATGATCAGCGCGATCGGCAGCACACCCCCCGGCAGCGCATCGCGGAAGTCTCCGGTCGGCCACAGCCCCGCCGCCTCGAACGCGCTCAGCGGTCCCCGCAGGTTGCCGAGGCTCAGCGCCGCCGATCCCGCCCCAGTCCCGTTGGCGAACGTCGCGTCAGTGCTGAGCGCCGTCGACAGCAGAAGCCACACCGGCAGCGCGAGCACCAGCGTGGCCGCCCCCAGCCCACCGACCGCTCCCGCCACCCGGCCCAGCCCGCCGTCACCGCTCCGACGAATCGCGCTCACCAGCCACACGCCCACGATCACGCCGAATGCCGGCACCACCCACACCGCCGTACCCGGACCGAAGGTCACGATCAGCGCCGCCGTCGCGACCGCCAGCGGCACCGTCGCCCGCGCTCCCGCCGGCCGCTCCCTCAACGCCTGCACGCCCAGCGCCGCGATCAGCGCGAGCAGGAACGCAGCCGTCATCTCCTTGATCCCGCCCCACAGGCTGTACCCGTAGAGCAGCGCCGGCTGCGCCCCGATGAACGCGATCAGCGCCCGCAGCCGGACCGCCTCGACCAGCGGCTCGCTCAGCGCGTACAGGCACATCGCCAGCGCCGCCCCCGCGCACGCCAGGTACGGCTGGTAGACCCACGCCAGGTCCACCCCCACCAGCCCCCGCCCCAACCCCAGCAGCATGAACCCGCCCACCGGGTACGCGCTCGTCCCCAGGTTCGTGTCCAGCAGCAGCTTGAACGTCGACGGGTGCAGGCCCGCCGTCGAGCGTCCCGCCCGGAACAGGTGGTCCGTGATGCCCAGCCACGTCGACGTGTCGTCCAGCTTGATGAAGCCCGTGAACGTCGTCGTCCCCGTCGCCAGAACCGGAGCCCCGTACGCCAGCAGCACCCCGATCGCCGCGATCACCGCCCAGTCCGGAACGGGCCACTCCGGCCGCGTCATCCGCGCCCGGATCAGACCCCCCACCGCCACGATCGCCCCCACCGGAACAGCAAGCCCCGCCGTCGTCCCGTTCGTCGTCAGCAGCGCAGCCACGACCAGCGCGCCCCCCAGGCCCACCGGGATCAGCAGCGCACCGCTCGCCAGGCGGACGCCCGACAGCTCCTCGATCACCAAGCCCCAGCCCAGCCCGAGTCCCCCGAGCACGATCGGGAATGCCACCCATGCAAGAACGAACGTCACGAGCAGCTCACCGGTCGCGATCCTACCGTCCCCCGAGACCCGAGGCGTGTGTCTCCGAGCCCGTCCGGCCGGCCGCTACCGTGTCGGTCGAGTGTTCGCCGCCTACGCCGCCCTGATCGACCCCGACGACCCGCTCAGCGGACTCGTCCTCGGCGAGCGCCCCGACCCCGTTCCCGCCGACGGATGGGTCACCGTCAGGGTCAGGGCCGCCTCCCTCAACCACCACGACCTCTGGTCCCTGCGCGGTGTCGGCCTCTCCACCGACCGCCTCCCGATGGTCCTCGGCTGCGACGCCGCCGGGCTCGACGAGGACGGGCGCGAGGTGATCGTCCACGCCGTGATCTCCGACCCCGCCTGGCGCGGCGACGAGACCCTCGACCCGCGGCGCACGATCCTCTCCGAGGTCCATCCCGGTTGCTTTGCCGAGCTCGTCTGCGTCCCCCGCCGCAACCTCGTCCCCAAGCCGCCCGAGCTCTCCTTCGAGGAGGCCGCCTGCCTCCCCACCGCCTGGCTGACCGCCTACCGCATGCTGTTCACCCGCGCCGCCCTCCCCCCCGGCACCACCGTCCTCGTCCAGGGCGCCGGCGGCGGCGTCGCCACCGCCCTGATCGCCCTCGCCAGCGCCGCCGGCGTCCGCGTCTGGGCCACCAGCCGTTCAGAGGACAAGCGCGCCCAGGCCGTCGAGCTCGGCGCCGACCAGGCCTTCGAGCCCGGCGTCCGCCTCCCCGACCGCGTCGATGCCGTCATGGAGACCGTCGGCGCCGCCACCTGGGGCCACTCGATCCGCGCGCTGCGACCCGGCGGGACGCTTGTCGTCTCGGGCACGACCACCGGCGCCGACCCCCCCGCCGAGCTGACCCGGGTCTTCTTCCTCCAGCTCTCGATCCTCGGCTCGACGATGGGAACTCGCGACGAGCTCGTCCGGCTCGTCCAGTTCGCGGTCGATCGGGGGGTGCGGCCGACGATCGCCTCGACGGTGGCGCTCGCCGATGCCCGCGATGCGTTCGCCGCGATGGCCGCCGGAGACCTGTTCGGCAAGGTCGTGTTCACCGTCTGAGCGGACGGGGGGGCCCCGGGGGGGCTGGGGCCGGGGGGCTGGGGCCGGGGGCTGGGGAGGTCCGGGGGGCCGGGGAGGTCGGGGGCCGGGGGGCACTGGGGCGGCTCGCAGGTCCAGGAGGACTAGGAGGGGAGTTGATCGTTCGTTGGAATGTAGTTGCCGGAGTCCGGCAACTAGTTTTCAGAAAGGGTGCGTGCTCGTCCTCCCGGGCGGAAGGTGCGTCCATCTCAGCGCGTCACCTTCACTGTCCTGCGGTACACGCCGGAAGCGACCGGCATCCCACCAGCCGGGACGATCGGCGCTCCTCGAACCGTGATCGCCGCCGTCAAGGACCCCGCCGGCCCCCGCTTGTGATGAGGCGGTTTGAGCGCCTTGCGCAGCAGCGCCACCCCATGGGGCGCCAGCGCCATCGCGACGGTGGTCGCCACTCCCGGATGGAGGCGGACCGGGACGCTGACGATGTCGGTGTGGGCGGACCCCGGCCGCACCCGCACTCTCGCCGTCCCGACCACCGTGCAGACCCGGTCGCAGGTCACCGCAACCCGGAGCACCCGGGACGCGAGGATCCTGCTGGTCGCGAGCAGCCTGACCTTCAACCCCAGCCGCTGGGGCGCGACGACCGGCAGTGCCGGTCCGCAGGTACCGGACGCGGCAGCCCCGTCGAAGACGTCGACCCGGTTGCTCGCCCGATCGGCGACGATCACCGACCCCTTGCAGTCGACCGCCAGCCCCGCTGGCGAGTCGAGCTGGCCGTCGGCCGCCCCCGGGTATCCCCACGCCGCGATGAAAGCCCCGTCGCCCGAGAACTTCTCGATCCGGTCGTTGACACGATCCGACACGAAGACGTTGCCGGCCGAATCGACTGCGATTCCAGACGGCTGGTTGAAGCTGCCGGTGTTCGTCCCCCGCTGTCCCCACGCCCGGATCGGGCTGCCGGTCGGCGAGAACTCCTGGACCCGATCGTTGCCGGTGTCGGCGACGTAGATCTCACCGCCCGGGCCGAGCGCGACCGCCTCCGGCGACTTGAACTGCCCCTGTCCTGCCCCCGTCTCGCCGAAGGTCCCGATCACGGCACCGTCTGACGAGAACCGCTCGATCCGGTTCTTCGTGGTGTCCGACACGACGATCTCCCCGCCTCGGGTGGTCGCGATCCCGCTCGGCGCGACCAGCTGTCCCGGTTGGTCGGGCCCGGTCGCGGCTCCCCCGAGGTTCCCGAGCGACAACCCGGCCCGGTTGAGCCGCTGCACCCGGTGGTTGTCGCGGTCGGCGACGAGGAGATTCCCCCCGCCGTCGAAGGCGACGCTCGTCGGCGTCTTGAACTGCCCTAGATCCGGCCCCGACTGACCGACGACGGCTTCGAACGCGTGGTTGGAGTCGAACAGCTCGACCCGCTGGTTGGCCGTGTCGACGACCGCCAGCCCCCCGCTCGGGTCGGCGGCCACGCCCCGCGGACCGGCGAAGTTGCCGACCCCCCGTCCGGCGCTCCCCCAGTTGCGGATGAATCCCCCGGTCGAAGTGAACTCCTCGACCCGGTTGTTTCCCGTGTCGGTCACGTAGACGTCACCGCCCATGTCGACCGCCAGCGCCCGCGGGAAGCTCACGTGCAGCGGGCCGGTCGTGTTCCCGAAGGTCATCACGAACTGCAGCTGGGCGTTCAGCGCCACGACCCGGTTGTGGAGGTCGTCGGCCACGAAGATCTCCCCCGCCGCGTCGACAGCCACGCCGTACGGGTGATCGAACAGGTCAGGCCCCGGACCGCCGGTCCCGACCTCCGCGACGAACACCCCGTCCGGCGTGAACTCCTCGATCCGGTTGTTCTGGTCGTCGGCGACGAAGACCGACGACGCGTTTGCCGCGATCCCCCGCGGGCTCGAGAACTGGCCGGCCCCTCCTCCCGTCCCGCCCCACTCCATCGCCCCGCTACCGTCCAGCCCGAACCGCTCGATCCGGTTGTCTCCCGTGTCGGCAACGAACACGTACGAACCGACGACCGCGATCCCCCCGCCGGCCGTGTTGCTGTTGCCCCCGCCCGACCCGAACTCGAACTGGCCGAGTCCCGTTCCCCGCGAGCCCCACTGTCCAAGGTAGCCGCCGTTCGAGTCGAACTTCTGGATCCGCCCGTTCCCCGCGTCGACCACATAGACATCGCCCGACCCGTCGGTCGCCAGGCTCCCGATCGCACCGAACTCCCCAGGGTCCGATCCCGCGTGTCCCCATTCCCCCTGGAACACGCCCTCCGCGTTGAATCGCTGAACGGCCCGCGACTGCTCGTCTGCCACGTAGACATCTCCCGACGGGCCGACCGCGATCGCCTGCGGGAACCGAAATGTCCCCTCCGCCCGCTGTCCGATGATCTCCACAGACGTGTACGGGCACGAGTCCGCACCCGGGCACGCGCCCGCCCCCAGGCTCGCCGGCGGCCACGCGGTTCCCGCAGCTGCCAGTCCCAAACCCATCAGGAGACCGACCACAGCCCGCGATCCAGACCTCCCCATCTACACGGCCTCCCCCTCCATCGCCTCCGGCTTCCTGCCCCCGGAAGCCTAGACCGCCAAGCCGCGGCTGGATCCACCCCCAGGATCTCGGCGGATCTCGACGAGTAGGAGGAGGATGCCTCGCTTAGCCCCTTCCCCGGCCCCGGCCGCCTCCCCCGCCCGGGTCCTGGCCCCGGCCCTGGCCCACGCCCCCGCCCCGGTCCCGGTCGCCGGCGCGTGCGCGGTCGATCGTGATCGTGCCGGGCCGGATCTGCCCGTGGGCCTCGCACCAGGCGACGACGAGGGACACCCTGAGGACCGATCGCGCGACCTCCCTCACGTCGGATCGCTGTCTCCCGGCTGGGCGCCGTCCGACGAGCGGGGCTGCTTCCCCGGCCGACGGCCCCCGGTCGGCCGGCGGGTGAGGGCTTCGGCTCAGACGGCCGGCTTGCGCGGCGAAGAGCGACGACACGAGTCCGGCGGCAAGGCCGGTGATCGCGCCGGCAGCCCCGCCGAGCGCCAGCCACCCACCGCCGCTGAGGCCTGACCCGTCGAGGATCCCGGCCGCCGCGGTCAGCTCCGCATCGATCTCGAAGTCATCGCACACCGACAACACGAGGGCATGGGCTGCGACGACGAGCTGCTCGACGTCGATCGGCCCTCGCACGGCGAGCAGCACGGATTCGAGGTTGTCGATCGCGACCGGCTCCCCATTGGAGCGGCTCGTCGGCTCCTCGAGGGCGAAGTCGATCGTCGCGCTCTGGTCGCGGGCGAGATGGTCGCCGAGCAGACCTCTGAGGGCATCCGTCGTCGAGGCCCGCGGACCGAACCTGACCGGATAGGCCCCCGGAGCGCAGGCCGGGTCGATCACCGTTGCGACGAACACGGCCGACTCGACGATCCGCTCCAGCGCGTGCGTGAGGTAGACCGGGCTGAGGTTGTTCTCCAGCCCGTACCGGCCGGCCGCGCCGAGCCCGGCCAGGCTCAGTGGGTATCCGGCTTGGCCCGACTCGCAGGCCGCGAACCTGCGGTCGACCGCGGCCGAGACGGCGGCGACGCTCGCGCCGAGGGATCGAACCCCCCGGCAGGTGTGAGCCGCCGTCGCCCGGGCGGCCACCCCGATCAACTCGTCGACCGTCGGTCTCCCGGCGACTTGATCGATCTGATCGAAGATCTCGCCGAGCTCGTCGCGGTGTTCGCGCGGTGCCAGCACGAGCTCGACCAGCCGGCGGGCCGCCCCGCCCCGCACCGGACCTGCCACGAGTGAGCGGCAGGCCGTCCGCCTGCCGTCGTCGTAGCCCCCCTGCAAGTTGGGCGTCCGTTGGCCGCCTCGTCGAGCTTCGAGTGGATTTCGCATGTTGTCTCGACCGGTCGTCCCGAGGCAAATGCGTAGGGGAGTCCTAGGCAGAGTGTGCCCAACAATAACCCGGCTGTCAAGACACAGGACGCCCGTCCTCCCAGCCGGATAGTCTTGTCGGCATGGCGGAGCTCCTGCGAATCGGCGAGGTGGCCAAAGCTGTCGGCGTAAGCATCGACACACTCCGTCGTTGGGAGGCGGCCGGCCGGATTCAATTCGTCCGCCGAGGCAACCAGCGACTCCTCCCAGCCACCGAGCTCGGTGCCCTCGTCGCCTCCCACGCGGGGGCCAACAAGACGATGAGTGCCCGCAACCACTTGTCGGGGATCGTCGTCACGGTCGAGCGCGACGGCGTCATGGCGAAGGTCGAGATGGCTTGCGGCCCCTACCGTGTCATCTCCCTGATGAGCCGCGAGGCCGCCGACGAACTCGGTCTCGATCCCGGTGTGGACGCGACCGCAGTGATCAAATCGACGAACGTGATGATCGAACGCTGAGACGCCCACCGGCCGCCGGTCCGGGGCCGAGTCGGCCACGATCGAGGCCGCGCCAGATGTTGGCATGTGTCGCCTAGGCACGCCTAGGCGACGGATTTCGCACAGGTTGGCTTACCAACCAGGTCCATATGGCGAGACAGGTGACAGGTGGGCGAAGTCCGACTCCCGCACCCACATGTCATCCTCGGTAAGGATCGACTGTGCTATCGCGGCGGAGCCTCGGCGAGGAGCTTCTCACTGAAGACGAGCACCGCATCCATGCCTCCGTCCGCCGGAGCTCGATCGTATGCTGCGAACCCATCGCCCCCGAGCCGGCCAAGCCGACGGCGGGATTGGGGGCTCGCGAGATAAGGCGCCCCCGGCAGGATTCGAACCTGCAACATCCGGCTTAGAAGGCCGGCGCTCTATCCGGTTGAGCTACGGGGGCCGGGTCGAGCTCGAAATATCGCACGGCCGGTCGACCGCGGTCGGGCGACCCCGCTTCGCGCGTCCTGCGCCTTATGCTGGTTACGGTGAGCATCCGGCCGACGCGACGAGACCCGCTTGCTCTTCTGCGGCCCCTCCGCGACCGCTGGGCCTTCACGCTGACGCCGTTCGTCGTCGTCTGCGTGATCCTCGATCTCCTCGGCGCCCCGCCGGTTCTCACGTTCCTGAGCTCGGCGCTCGCCGTGATCCCGCTGGCCGCCCTGATCGGCCGGGCGACCGAAGAGCTCGCCGAACGCTCGGGACCGGGGATCGGCGGGCTGGTCAACGTGACGTTCGGCAACGCTCCCGAGCTGATCATCGCCCTGTTCGCCCTCGGCGGCGGTCTCCACGAGGTCGTCAAGGCCTCCCTGGTCGGGTCGATCCTCGGGAACGTCCTCCTCGTGATGGGGGCCGCCCTGGTCGCCGGCGGCGTCAAGGAGGAGCGGCAGTTCTTCAGCGGGGCCGCAGCGAGTGCCCAGTCGTCGGCGCTGATGCTCGCCGTCGCGGCCGTCAGCCTGCCGGCCGTCTACGAGCTCGCCCACGGCGGGAGCCTGCCGGCGGCCACCGCCCAGCTGATCGACTACGGCGGCCCGGTCGAACAGCTGTCGGTCGCGGTCGCGGTGATCCTCGTCCTCGGCTACATCGCGCTGATGGTCTTCTCGCTGCGCACCCACAAGGACCTCTTCAACCCACCTCGAGAGAAGGAGACCGCCCACGGCGCGTGGAGCCTGCGGCGGTCGGTCGGGCTGCTCGCGGTCGGCGGCCTCGCGACCGCAGGAGTCTCTGAGATCCTCGTCGGGTCGATCGCCGAGGCGGCCAAGTCCGCCGGACTCAGCCAGTTCTTCGTCGGCGCGGTCGCCGTCGCGATCGTCGGGAACGCCGCCGAGCACTGGGTCGCCGTGAGCATGGCCGCGAAGAACAAGGTCGACCTGGCCGTCAACATCGCGATCGGCTCGAGCTCGCAGATCGCGCTCTTCGTCCTCCCGCTCCTCGTCCTCTGCTCGACGATCGTCGGCCCGCATCCGATGGCCCTGCTGCTCAACGGATACGAGCTCGCCGCCCTGATCATCGCGATCCTCCTTGCCGTCCAGGTGACCGGCCGGGGCGAGTCGACCTGGCTCGACGGGGTGCAGCTGATGGCGGTCTACGCCGTCATCGTCGTCACCTTCGCCTTCGCCTGATCACCCGACCCGAGCCGACTCGACCCGACCCGACCGGCCCCGCCGGCCGTCAGAGTCTGCCCGCGGCCTGCCGCTGCCGGCGGGCAAGCGCATCGACGATCACCGCGACCAAAAGGACACCGCCGGTCACCATGTACTTGACCGACGAGTCGAGCGCGAGGAGGTCCATGCCATTGGAGATCGAACCGATCACGAGGGCCCCGAGCAGGGCCGTCCAGACCGATCCCCGTCCGCCGAAGAGGCTCGTGCCGGCGATCACCGGCCCGGCGATCGCGAGCAGAAGCAGGTCAGACCCGCCCGAGTTCTGATTCACGGCCAGCAGCCTTGAGGAAGCCAGGATCCCTCCGATCGCGGCCATCGAACCCGCGATCCCGAACACCGCGACCCTCACTCCATTGATGTGGATGCCAGCCCTCCGGGCGGCCTCGGCGTTGCCGCCGACGGCGAAGACGTGCCGGCCGAAGCGCGTCCGCGTCGCGACGTACTCCATCCCGGCGACGAAGGCCAGGAGGATCAGCACCGCCAGGGGCAGGCCGCGGTCGGCGGTCACGACGAGGATCGCCCCGATCGTCGCGACGCTGACGAGGACCACCCGGGTGAGCGGTCCCCGAAGGTCCTGGTCGGCCAGGCCGGTCGACACCCGCCGGCGCCAGGCCCACAAGGTCCCGCCGGCGTAGATCGCGATCACCCCGAGGCCGATGATCCAGCTGACCGTGCTCGAGTAGAACGTGTTCGCCAGACCGGTGACCTTCGGGTCGGTGAGGTTCACGGTGCCCGTGCTGCCGAGCACCTTCAGCAGTGCTCCCTGCCACGTCAGGAGGCCGGCGAGCGTCACCACGAACGACGGAATCCCGAACCGCGTGAAGAGGAACCCCTGGACGACGCCGATCACAAGGCCGACGAGGATGCCGGCGAAGATCGCCGAGTACGGGCTCCAGCCGTGCTTGACGTTCAAGACGGCAGTCGCGGCCGCCGCGAGCCCGCTGATCGCGCCGACCGACAGGTCGATCTCGCCGAGCAGGAGGACATAGACGACACCGACCGAGATCAGGCCGACCGCGGTGATCTGGAGGAACAGGTTGGTGAGGTTCTCCGCCGTCAGGAAGTGGTTGTTCTCGAACTGGAAGACAGCCCAGATCAGGCCGAGGACGACGAACACACGCAGCGAGGCGAGGTCGCCCTCGATGAAGCGGCGAACGACCCCGGCTCGGGGGGCGGGCGCCCGTCCTGGGGTTGCCGGGACCGCCGGCTCGGTTGCCGTGCTCATCGCGCACCTCCACCCGCGTTGCCGTTCGTCGTCGGTCGGTCTCTCGCCCCGGTGATCGCCGCGACCACGTCGTCGGACTTGGCGCTCGCCGTCTCGAAGGTCGCCTCCCGCCGGCCGAGCCGGAGCACGAAGATCCGATCGGTGACCTCGAAGACGTCCGAGAGGTTGTGGCTGATCACCACCACCCCGAGGCCCCGGTCGCGAAGCCGTTTGATAAGTGCCAGGACCTGTGCCGTCTGGGCGACCCCAAGGGCGGCGGTCGGCTCGTCGAGGAGGACCATCTTCGGCTCGCCGAGCAGTGACCGGGCGACCGCGACCTGCTGACGCTGACCCCCCGACAACGTACCGACCTCCGACCGGAGGCTGGGGATCGAGACGGCGAGGTTCGAGAGGAGGTCGGCGGAGCTCCGCTCCATGTCGGCCTCGTCGAGCTGCCGGGCCGCCGTACCCAGGCCACCGGCGAGCTTCTCCCGGCCGAGGAACAGGTTGGCCACGACATCGAGGTTGTCGCAGAGGGCGAGATCCTGGTAGACGGTCGCGATCCCGAGCGCCGTCGCCGCGTTCGCACCGTCGATCGACACAGGCTTGCCCTCGAAGTAGAACTCCCCGGCATCGGGCGAGTAGATCCCGGCGATCGTCTTGACCAGGGTCGACTTGCCGGCCCCGTTGTCGCCGACCAGACCGACCACCTCGCCGGCGGCGACCTCGAAGTCGACGTTGTCGAGGGCCTGGACTGCTCCAAATCGTTTGCTCACTCCCTTCAGAGCGAGGACCGGTGTCTCAGTGCTCATGTGTGTGTCCTTTCACTCGAGTCGAGCGCCCGGCGGGCCGCGGTTCGCGACCCGCCGCAGAGGCGCCCTACTTGATTGCGGCCGCCGTGCACGCCGCCGCGTACGCGCTCGTGCAGATCTGGGAAACGGTCCAGAAGTTATCCTTGATGACCGTTGCCTTGATGTTGGTCTTGGTTACGGCGACCGGCGTGAGGATCACCGACGGGACCGTCTTCGTGCCGTTCGGCGTCTGCTGGTTGACCAGTCCTGCCGGCGGCTGCTTACCCTGTGCGAGGGCGCCGGCGAGCGCGGCCGTGTCCTGGGCCTCGGCGGTGACGGCCTTGTAGACAGTCATGTACTGCGTCCCGGCGAGGATCCGCTGCACTCCCGCGAGCGACGCGTCCTGGCCGGTCGTCGGGCGGGTCTTCGGGTTGATCCCGGCGCCCTGCATCGCCGCGATGCCACCCTCGGCCATGTCGTCATTGGCTCCGTAGATCCCCGCGAAGCCGTTGTTGCCGAGGGCTGTGATCGCCTGCTGGGCCTCGTTCTGCGCGGTGCTCCCCAACCACCCCGGTGTGTCGTACTGCTTGGCGATCTTGACACCATCCTTGGCGAACTGTGAGAGGGCCCCCTGCTTGAACAGCTTCGCGTTGTTGTCGGCCGGATCGCCGTTGATCATGATGACCGGGCCCGTCGGCTTGCCGGCCGACTTGAGGGCCGCGTCGAGTGCCGTGGCCTGGAGCATCCCGACCCTTGCGTTGTCGAATGACACGTAATAGTCGACCGCCGACTTCGTGATCAGCCGGTCGTAGCTGATCACCGGGACCTTGCGGGCGGTAGCCTGGCGGACGATGGCTGCGGCAGATCCGGCGTCGACCGGATCGAGCACCAGGACCTTCGCTCCCTGTGTCAGTGCTGCATCCGCCTGACTCTGCTGCTTGGTCGCATCCTGTGTCGCGTTGCTATAGAGCATCTTGCAGGTCGGGCAGACCTGCTTGAGCTTGGCCTGGAAGTCAGGCTTGTCGTGCGTCTCGTAGCGAGCGGTCTGATTCTCTGGGAGCAGCAGTGCGACCGTCGGGCCGCCACCGCCTCCACCGCTTCCGCCGCAGGCCGCGACGGTGAGCGCGACCGCGGCCAGTGCCGTCCCGGCGATGGCTGCCCGGATCCGTGGGCTCTTCATGACTGGTGACCCTCCTCTTCTGGTTTGGTACGAGCTTCGTTGTAGTTGGGAGCTGCCTCTGCTGACCGGTGAGCTCTTCTCGTGGCGCGCGGCGCCACGTCCGGGCGTTCGTGGCTCTCGGGCGGCGGCGGCGTCCGCTCGGCCTCGTGGAGGACGAGCGCGACCGCACCGAGCAGCTCGGCCCGGTCGCCGAGGACGCCGAGGACGATCTCGACGTCCTCACCGGCAGACGGGATCGCCCGCCGGGCGACGGCCGTGCGCATCGGGTCGAGCAGGACGTTCCGCGCGCCGGCCAGGGTTCCGCCGACGACGATCAACCCGGGATTGAGGAGGTTGCAGACGTTGGCGACGCAGTCGCCGAGGCGGAACCCGGCGGCGGCGATCGCCCGGCAGCAGGCCGGGTCGCCGAGCTTGGCCCGCTCGAGCACGTCGTCGAGAGACAGGTCGCCGCCGAAGCTCGGCTTCAGCAGGTCGACGATCGCGCGGGCGCCGGCGACGGTCTCGAGGCAGCCGCGGCTCCCGCACCGGCAGGCCTGTCCGTGCTCGTCGACCATCGTGTGGCCGATCTCGCCGGCCGTGCCGCCGACACCGCGGAAGAGCCGGCCTCCGACGACGAGGCCGGCGCCGATCCCGCTCGAGACCTTGACGTAGACGAGCGTGTCGTATCCCCGGCCGGCCCCCCACCGGAACTCGGCCAGGGCGGCGAGGTTGGCGTCGTTGTCGACGTGCACCGCCACCCCAAGCCGGCGGCCCACCTCGTCGGCGACCTCGACGCCGACCCATTCTGGAAGGATCGCCGACAGGCCGACCTTGCCGGTCGAGAGGTGAATCGGCCCGGGAAGGCCGAGGCCGACGCCGATCAGCTCTCCCGGGTCGATCCCCGCCCGGTCGAGAACGTCGTCGAGGAGGGCGGCGGCCTGGTCCATACCGTGCCTCGCGTCGTAGCCGTCGGGCACCTCGGCAGATCCCTCGCCGAGGACCTGATGGGCACGATCGCAGGCGACCAGGCGAAGCCGCCGCTCGCCGAACTCGATGCCGACCGCGACACCGGCGGCCCGGCCGAGCCGGATCGAGCGAGCCGGCCGGCCGCTGCGCGATGGGGATCCGGCCTTGGGAAGGTCGTCGACCTCGACGACCAGGCCGGAGTCGACGAGCTCGGAGACGAGCGTCGAGACGGTTGTCGGCGAGAGCCCCGTCCGCCGGGCGACGTCAGCCCGGCTGGCGGTGCCCAGCTCGCCGAGGACGCCGACGATGCGGTCTCGGTTGCGTTCCCGCAGCGATGCCAGGGATCCGCTGCTTCTGGTGGCCATCGAAGACGATTCTGCATCCCCGGACACAATTAGTCAAGACTCTGGACAAAATCCTGTTGTTTGGCCATGCGGTTCATACGGAGTCCGGTGAAATCCTGTGTCCGGGCACGCCGAACCGTCCCCGGCGGTTGACCGAGGAGTGACTACAGCGCGATCCATTGACGGCGCGGTCGCGCCGGACGGCTTCTCAGCCGAGTGTGAGGATCTGAAGCGACTCGGTCGCCGACGAGGTCTTGTCGGGCCGGACGTGGACGATCAGGAAGGCGGTCAGGGGCCGGTTGTGGCTGAGCGAGTATTGGCGCAGGGCCTCGCCGGCGGCGTTGAGCGTGAACGAGAGCGCTGGCCCACTTGGTGCGATGTGGGTCAGGACGTTGGCCATCGTCGTGAAGCCGTCGTGCCGGGGGGTCCCCCGATTCCCCGGCCGTATCTCCTTCGCCCGGAGGACGATGCGCAGGCCGGCGCTGCAGTTGTTGGCAAACCCGGCGGGCTGACCAATCAGGGTGGCACTGATCCCGGCGAGCACGGCCTTGGCCGTCGCCACGGGATCGCACGGCCCCTTGGCCCCTGGAACCGTCCCCGGCGGGGGTGACGATCCGCCGGGTGTGGTGCCGGGCTTAACCGGACCGGGAGTCACGACGACCGCCTCGTTGGGGTCGGTGCAGGCGCCCTGGACGGCGCCGTTGTGGATGTCGCCGGAGTAGATCGCGATCCAGTGGTAGGTGCCGGGCGTCGTCGGGTTGAACGGGTCCGAGGTCGTCGAGGCCGGGTTGGTGACGGGAACCGTCGACTTGGCGGAGACGACCTTGCCGGCGCAGGTGGGGTCGCTCGGGGGGAAGAGTAGGAAGGTGATCGACCCGGTCGCAGCCATGCCGCCGGTCAACGCGGCCGTGTCGGTGAGCGTGCCGTTGCCGGCCTGGACACCGGGCGAGGCGACGGTGGTGAGGGTCGGGGTGACGTCGGTGACCTGGACGGTCTCGTCGCCGCACCCGCTGGTGAGCGCCTTGTAGGTGGCGTCGCCGGGGTAGGAGGCGACCCACCGGTAGGTGCCGGCGGCTCCCGCGGGCGGCGTGTAGGTGCCGGTCGACGCAATCGAGACGACGCCGCCGGTGACCATCAGGGGGGCGGTGGTCGTGTAGACGAGGTGAGCCGGCGAACAGGTGGCGTCGTTGGGGCCGTAGAGCTTGAAGGTCAGCGTGCCGGTCGGAGGCGTCCCGACGCTGCCGCCGCCTCCGGGAATCCCGATCATCTGGGCCGAGTCGCTGATCGAGCCGCCGAGCGAGACGCCCGGGGAGGGCTTGGTCTGGAGCGAAGGCGTAGCGGTACCGACCGCCAGGACCGACGAGGCGGTGGTCAGGAGGAGGGCGGCCCAGAGGCCGAAGGCCCCGAGAACGCCGAGGAATCGGACGCGGCTCGTCGTCCGGCCGTTGAATCTCCGTACTCGCATGTTCGTCACTCCTGACTGTGGCCTTTGCCGCCCCCTGGCGCCCGGCAGTGGACAAAAATATAGCCGGTGGCCAAGCAGGTTGCTCCGCTTGGCCGGGCATTGTTGGGCCGGCGGCCGGCGGCCAAGAAGACCGAGCAGACCGCCGAGGACCCGGCGGACGGCGGTCGCGGCCGCCGCGGTCCGTCCGGAAGACCGGCGAGGATCCGGGTGTGAGCACGCCGACCAACCGCGGGCCGCTGCAGTCGACCCAGCCGACGCTCTTCCCGCGGCCAGACCGTGACCCCCTGGCGTCGAGCCCCGAGCGGTCGCTGTTGGAGGCGATCGCGTCGGGCGAGCTCGATCTGCACCTACGGGCGCTCGGGCAGGCGATCAGCGCCCGGTTGAACCTGTTGCACACGATCGATTCGATCGACGCGCTGGCTCAGCTCGTCGTGGGAGATCAAGTGCGGATCAACCACCACGCGCGGCCGCGTTACCTCGAAGGCCACCAGGGCGCGATCGTCGCGCTCGACTCGGAGACGGCGACGATCCGTCTGCAACGACCGATCGGCCGGTTCACATCCGGCCAGATCCGCTGCCCGCCGCTTGCGCTGGATCGCGTCGCGTCGACGCCGTCCTGACGAGTCCTGCGGCGGCGTGTCTCTCGCCCGGGCCGGTGCGGGGACCGATGAGCTCCGGCGCCCGCTTCAGGTGAGTATCGGTGATCGTGTCAGTCGAGCCCGTTGGCCTTGAGGAAGGCCTGGGCCACCGGTGCCGGCGACTGCTTGTCGAGGGCCACCGCCGCGTTCATCGCCTGGACTGCCGGGAGCGTGAGCTTGGCACTGACCGCGTTGATGACCTGGGCGAAGGCCGGACCCTCGGCCTGGAGGACCTTCCTGCTCACCACCGGAGCTACGTTCTGGAACCCAAAGATGTGCTTGTCGTCGACCAGGATGGCCAGTTTGGTCTGGGTCAGCTGGGCATCGGTGCTGAACACGTCGGCCGTCTGGACGTTGCCGTTCTTCAGCGCGAGGTACTGGAGACCGATCGCCAGCGGCCTGAACTTGAGCGCGGTCAGTCCGTAGACGCGTCGCAGACCCGCCACGCCCTGGAGCCGGGTGAGGTTCTCCGGAGTGTCGGCGTAGCTGAAGCTCCCGACCCTCTTGAGGTCGCCGATCGTCTTGAGGCTGTGAGCCGTGGCGAACGCCGGGAGCGCCGCGACGGCGTTGGTGTCGGAGAACGGCGTGGCATCGAGCAGGGTGTACCCCCGCGCCTCCTCGAAGCGCTTGGCCGCCTGATAGGTCGCGGCCGCGGATTGAGGGGGATTGTTCTGGTGGGCGATCACCGAGAGGATCGTCCCGACGTAGTCGGGGTACATCTGAATGCTGCCGCTCGTCAGGGCCTTGTCGATGATCTCCGAGGAGCCGATGTTGCTCTTGACGGTGACGCTGTAGCCCTTGGCCCGCAGGGCCTGGGCGTAGAGCTCACCCAGGATGTACTCCTCGGTGAAGTTCTTGTCACCGATCGTGACCGACGGCCTCCCCTTGCCCGGACCGCCAGCCCCGGTAGTGCCGGCAGTGCCGGTACTGGTGGTGCTTCCACAGCCGGCCAGTACAGCCGTCGCGCATAGCGCCGCGGCGCCCGCCAGCCCGAGTCTCGCGATTGACCTGCTCATCTGTCGCCTCCCCTCCAGCGCCGACGCGTGGCGCATTGGCCCACAGCGTCACCCTACGCCGGCCTGACCGCGCGCGCAAGGCGGCAGCGCTGCGCCGTGCCGGCGCCGGTGTCGACATCCGACGTGTACTACACATTGTGCTACGGTCCTGTCATGGCGTCCCGCGTTGTCCGCGCTCGACTGGACCCGGCATCCGAGACGGCGCTCTCCCTGTTGATGCGCGAAGGACGCAACGAGTCCGACGCCGTGAGGACGGCGTTGGTCGAGGCCGGACGTCGTCGGATGCAACGGTCCGTCCTGGCCGAGGAGGTCACTCGCCTCGCCCAGGATCCACGCGACCGCCTCGAGCGTGACGCGGTGATGGCCGACATGGACGCGGCTGGCACCGACTGGCCCGCGTGACCCGGGGCGAGATCTACCGCGTCCGCCTGCCTGCCCACCGCGGCCGCGAGCAGGCAGGTCCGCGGTACGGCGTCATCGTTCAAGCCGACGAGCTCCTCGGCCTCTCGACCGCCATCATCGCGCCCACCTCCCGTAGCGCTGCACCAGCTACGTTCCGGCCTCAGATCGAGATCGCCGGCCACCGCACCCGAGTCATGGTCGAGCAGCTCCGCGTCGTCGACATCGAGCGCCTCGAAGAGTTCGCGGGTCGCATGTCCGCGCCCGAGCAGCACGTTCTCGATGAAGCCCTCCGCCGCGTCTTGGACCTTTCCTAGCCGCCGCGTTCGCTGTTCCTCCTCGACGAATGCGAGATCCACACGATCGCGGCTTACTCGAGGATAAAGCCAGTGGTCGACTGACCGAAGCGGCGACCGAATGACCAACGGGTCCGGCATGCGAACGGCGATGATCGATCGAGG
The DNA here is from genome assembly GCA_034664295.1 of Solirubrobacteraceae bacterium. Taxonomy (GTDB): domain Bacteria; phylum Actinomycetota; class Thermoleophilia; order Solirubrobacterales; family Solirubrobacteraceae; genus Palsa-513. The sequence continues at coordinate 74,201 of JAXDHV010000042.1, forward strand.
CGGACATCGTGGTCACCGTCCTTCACCGGCGTATCGTTGCTCGGTGGAAGACCGTGACTGCTTCGCGGGGCGCGTTGGTAGATGTCGAGCGCTGAATCGGCCAGACGGCCAGTCGGCCGACGCGACCGGGCGCCGCGTGACGAGTGCCCGGATCGCGATCGCGATCGAATCTGTATCGAGGTCAGCGCCGAAAATCGCCGTCTTCTCGACGAGCGGCCGAACCGTCGTTAGCATTGGCGACGTGAATTCCGGGGCAGGCTGCCGCTAATCGTCCTCGCTTTGGTATCGCTGACTCGGTCACGTCGTCACCGCTCCCACGCTCGCTCTCGCCGCAGCCTGCTGGCAGTCGATCTGTCACCTGGCGCCTATGGCCGCGATCGTCGACCGCCCCACGGCTCGAGACCGGCCGACATGGACGACCGTCGCCAGCATGGCGTCGGACGGCTTAGAGACAAGAGACGGAGATCAACAATGGCGGCAACACTGAGGCTGGTGCACAAAGCAATCGGAGTGGAGGTCCGTCGCGGTACGTACGATGTCGTGCTCGACGGTGAGCGTGTCGGGCTGCTCGAATTGAACGATCCGATCGAGATGCCAGTCGAACCCGGACGTCACACCCTGCAAGTCCGCAATGGCCGCAACTCCAGCCGGACCAAGACCTTCGACGCCGCCGACGGCGAAACGATCGCCTTCCGATGCAGCGGAAAGAGCATCTTGCCGATCTTTCTCCTGTCCTTCGTCGTTCCCAGCCTGGCACTCTCGCTCCGTCGCGAGTAGGCGCGGGCTCCTGAGTCGCCGGGGCGCGCGGACCGCTTGGCGCGGCAACCACGCCCAGTCGCCGCCTCAACCCCACGAGACCTCGGCGGCACCGCGTGGCGCCGGCACATGCCGTGGGCGGCGACGATCACCCGAGCGCCGCGGCGAGCAGCTCGGCGTCCGCCTCGATTTCTCCCCACCCGGCTGCCGTCGCCTCGGCCTCGATCCGCTCGGCCGCGCCGGCAAGCGCCGTCTCGCCGACGATCCGCGCCGCGCCCTTGGTCCGATGGGCCGGGCGGCGCGACGAAACCGGGCGTCGTCACGATCGCCGGCCAGGGGAATAAGGACGCTCCGAAGGGCACGGCGGCGAATTTCTTCGTCAGGCGGGCCTAAAGTGACCGGACCGATGAGCGAACACCAATATCTGGTCGTGATCGAGCGCGAGGGCGAGAGCTGGGGCGCCTACTGCCCAGACCTGCCCGGGCTCGGCGTCGTCGCCGACACGCGCGAAGAAGACGAGGAACTCATCCGCGAGGCGATCGCGTTCCATCTCGAGGGGCTTCGAGAGGCCGGCGAGGCGCTTGAGGTCATCAGCGAGCTCGCGGGGCATGCCGACGTTCGCACCACCCAGATCTACGTTGACGTCAGCGAGCAGCGCAAAAGCCGCCGGCATCGCTGCGCCCGTGCGCGCCCGGCAACCGCTCGCGGCAGCGTAGCCATCGATGGTCGTTGGTCGGTCACAATCGGCGGTGACCGAGACGAAGCCGGTTCACGCTTGTCTCGCCAACGATCGCGACCGGGTCGCTGCCCGACTCGGCCGCCTTCGCCGTTCGTCAGCCGGCATGGACCGCGGTTGCTGGACGTTGTCGCCGACCCGTCTCAGCAGGATCGCTCGGATCCGCAACCACCGGGGGGTCGCCTGTCGTGTGGGCGCCCGGGTTGCTGGGGAGGCTGCCCCCGACGCGTGCCTGTGCTGGCTCGGCGGGCTGCTCGGTGAGTTACGGCCAGCCGGGCCAGCGTGCCGTGCGGTCCGCGCATCTCTCGCCGACCCTACCCTCCTGGGCGGCGTCGATTGCGAGAAGCTCGCAAATAGGAAGGCCTTCGTGTTGTGACAGGGGTTGTGCGCGCGCGGTTCACTGAGCTAAGGTCAGGATTCCACGGACCGGGTGCGGGAGGTGCCTCCGCTCGGAGTACCGCAAGGCTCGGGCGGACATCGCGATTCGACAGGGAGGAACCACGGTGCGCAGTTCCTGGAAGGCAGCCACTCTGGCAGCGGTGGGGACATGCGTGCTCGGCATGTCCACAGGCGTCGCCCAGGCGACACCCCCGTTCACCACGCTGGCGCCGGGCTTCACGCAGGAGCTGTACGCGACCGGGCTGCCGGTCGCCGTCGGCATCGGCTTCTTCGGCAACGGCGACGTGCTCGCCGCAAATAACGGGCTGTTCAAGATCGACTCGCACTCGACCGTCGTGACACATGGATCGACGATTCACCCGACGGCGGCCGTGCCTTCGTCGATCGCGCCGGTTGCCGGCTTGGTCAACGGGCCCGACGGTGAGATCTACGCCAACACGACGAGCGGAGTCCAGAAGATCGACTCGACCACGGGCGCGCTGATCGGTGCCCCATTCGGGCCGCTGGGGACCAGGTTCGGCATCACGGTCGACCCGCAGACGGGGAACCTCGTCTACTCGAGCCAGAGCGGCATTTCCTTCGTCTCGCCGAACGGCGCGAGCTCGGGCGTCTTCTCGTCGGCGGCCACGCCCGACGGGCTCGCGTTCGACCCGACCGGGAACTTCCTCTTCGGAGCGGTCGGCGGCGGCGTCGACGTGATCTCGCGGTCGGGTGCCATCGTCCAGTCGATCTCCCTGACGACGCCGGGGAGCTTCGGGTCGGACGGGATGGCGTTCCATGCGGGCACGCCGAACTTCGTGGTCTCCAACAACAACAGCGGCGACATGACACGGTTTGACTTCCCCGGCGGCGACTACACCCAGCCGCCGACGGAGTCGGTATTCGCGAGCGGCGGCTCGCGCGGCGATCTGACACAGGTCGGCTCCGACGGGTGCCTCTATCTGAGCGAGGGAGCCACGCGGTTTGCCGACGGCTTCCTCGACACGTCCGCCGGGAGCATCGTCAAGATCTGCCCCGGATTCATCCCGCCGGTCGTGACACCGACCACGCTGGTGGCACATCCCTACGTGCTCGGCCACGGGTTGTCCGTGAGCCTGACGGTCAGCGCGACGCTGACGGCAAACGGCGTCGGGCTCGCCGGTCAGACGATCACCTTCACCGCCGGCGGCCAGACGATCTGCACGGCGACAACCGACGCGGCCGGAAACGCTCGCTGCGGCCTGTTGGCCGGGGCGATCCAGGTGATTCTCGGCGGCGGCTATCAAGCCGCGTTCGCCGGCGACACGGCTTACAAGCCGTCGAGCGCGACCGCTGGGCTCTTCTGAGCGGAAAATAGGCTCGGAGCTATCTCCGGGTCAGGCCGCGAGGTCCTCGAGTGTGACGTGGTGACCGAGTGCTTCGAGTTGAGCGACGAGGCGTTTGGTCATCCGTTCGGGGCTCGTCGGCGTCGTCCGCCACGCTGCTGTCGCGGCTACTGGACACACAACGAGCCTATCCCGTTGGTCGAGAACGACCTTCTCTGTGCCCATCGGTTCCTTCCTGGTCTCACTGGGCCTCCCGCGGCGTTGCAAAGCCATTCATTGCGCCGGCCAAGACATCTGTGACTCGTGCTCATCAGCGAGGTCTCGCGGGGAACACGGGCCGTGGCACCCCGATGCCACCAAGACGATCCGCACGCCCACCGGGTTCCAGGGAACACGGTCAGGGAGCATCTCTTGTCGGTTCCTCTCGACCGCCCTAGTGCAAGAGCCGCCGATTTGCAGCTCTTCCCCTAGTCGGGGCGGCCGGATTTGAACCGGCGACCCCCTGCTCCCAAAGCAGGCAGTCTGAGGGCATTTCAGTTGATTTCAGGCCCGTTCTGCTGGTCCTAGGTGGCATCAGATGACCTCAGATGTTCCGAGTTGGGAACACCCTGGGGAACACGGCTGATATCCTGTGTCCGTGGAATCCCAGCAGGAGGTCACCGCCCACGGCCACCTCCAGGTGATCGGCGAGAGCGGAAACCGTCGCTGGCGGGCGTTCTGGTGGGACGCCGAAGGGAAGCACGCACGGGTCCTCGGACGGGCCTGGGCGAAGAACTCGGGGAAGCGGACGCCGCGCGGCGCGATCGTCTGGCACGTCGCCGACGGGCCGAAGCCGGATCCGTCGTACCTGACGCCGCGGGAGGCCCAGGGGCAGCTGCGGAGACTGCTCGAGCACGAGGCCGTAACGGTTGCGACGCCGGCCGCGCCGAAGGGGACACCGGTGACGTTCGCCGACGCCGCAGAGGCTTGGCTGCTCCACGGCGAGCGCAAGCGGGCGCTCAAACGATCGACACTGACCGACTACCGCCAGGCGCTCGACGCATACCTCCTCCCAGCCACGCCGAGCCGCACGCGACCGGACACGGCGTACGGGCGAGCGCCGTTCGCGACGACGCCGCTACGGGAGATCCGCAGCACCCAGCTCAAGGACTGGTACGAGGGACTCCCGTACGGCCGGACGGCCGAGAAGCTTTTGATGATCGTCCGCGCGATCCTCGGCCACGCCCGGTCGCGCGGCTGGATCGAGGCCGACCCGAGCGGGACCGTCGAGCGCCAGGAAGTCCGCTACTCGGGCGACTACGACTTCTACTCACTCGAGGAGATCGACGCGCTCGTGCGGGCGGCCGCCAACGAACAGGACGCGGCGATCTTCCTGACGGCGGCGATGACCGGCCTGCGCCGCGGCGAGCTGATCGCCCTGCGTTGGCGAGACATCGACTTCACCGGCCAGGCGATCCGCGTGCGCGCGAACTTCAGCTACGGGGAGCTCGTGACACCGAAGAGCGGCAAGGTCAGGAGCGTCCCGATGGTCCCCGAGGTCGCGCAGGCGCTGGCCCGCCTCGGGCAGCGCGAGCATTTCACCGCCGACCACGATCCCATCTTCGCCGGGACGGTCGGCGGGCACCTCGACGCGAGCGCCCTCCGGCGTCGCTACGCGCGGGCCGCCAAGCGCGCCGGACTGCGACCGCTGCCGTTCCACTCGCTGCGCCACTACTTCGGCTCGATGGCCGTCAACCGCGCGTCCCTCGTCCAGGTCCAGTCGTGGATGGGGCACTCGGAGATCCAGACGACCGCCCGCTACCTCCACGCCAAGAGCCAGGCCCAGGACGCGACAATCCTCGCCAGCGCATTCGCGAGACCGGCGCCGGACCGGCCAGCGGCTGATCTCGAGCCGAACGCGTGAAGTACCGCGAGATCACGAGGCTGATCGAGGCCGACGGTTGGCGCGTGTCGCGGCAGCGTGGGAGCCACCGGCAGTACACGCACCCGACGAAACCGGGCGTGGTCACGATCGCGGGTCACGGCAACAAGGACATCCCGAAGGGCACGACTGCGAATATCCTTCGTCAGGCGGGACTACAGTGACCGTACCGATGAGCGAACACCAATACCTGGTCGTGATTGAGCACGAGGGCGACAGCTGGGGCGCCTACTGTCCGGACCTGCCCGGGCTCGGCGTGGTCGCCGACACCCGTGAAGAGGTCGAGGGACTCATCCGCGAGGCCGTCCCGTTCCACCTCGAGGGACTTCGAGACGCCGGCGAGGCGATTCCGCCGCCGGCAGCCGTCGCCACTGCGCTCGTCGACGTCCCGGCCGCCTGACGGCGCACACCGGTCCACGCCTGTGACGTTCGCCGGTGAAGCCCGGACGTTTAGGAGGCGTCCGGCGCGGCTGGGCCCGTCTCCACAGCGGCGACCGCCGACGCGATGTTTCGAGCGACAAGCGGTTCGCCGGGCGCCGTGGAGAGTGCCCCTCGTTCGAGGGGTCGGCTCTGCCGACCCCTGGGTGAGATTCAGCGGAGCGGAGGCGGGCAGTCACCGAGCGCAGCGAGGGACACCCGGCGAAGCCGGGTTGACTGCCCGACTTCGCGGAGCTACTCGGCGGCGATCCTGCCCGAGGGTCAGAGCTCGAAGCCGTGGCCGCGGTCGAGAGCCCGTTCGCGATCCCGCTCCGGGAGGAGCCCCTCGACCCGGGCGACGCGTTCTTCGTGTGAGCCGTAGCCCTGCCTCGCGATGCCGAGCTGCTCGCGCGCCTTGAGAACGTTCTCGCCAGCGGAGCGCCAGTCCCGGCGCTGCGTCGCCGAGCCGTGGCGGGGCTCCGGCTGCGACCCAAGCGCCGACGCCTCCGCGGGGTCGACCCGGTGGACGATGCGGTAGGCCTCGATCGCATGCGCAGCCTTGTCCCACACCTCTGCCTCAGCTTCGCGTGCCGGCTCTGGGCGTGGCCCGAGGACTCGCGTGACGTGCTCACCCGGGCTTTCGATCCTCGCACTAGCTTCGTGCTCGACGGCACGATTGAACGCCCGCTCGGCCTCGCGGAGCTCCTCGCGGGCACGCGGATGCTCAGCCTCCCACCGCGCGGGGCTCCCCTGAGCCGTGTTGAGCTCATCGAGGCGAGCTTGGCCGCCCCGCGCGGCTTGCTCCATCGCCGCGGCGTTGCCCTCGGCGAGCCCGAGCTGAACCCGAATCTGCTGCCCTCGCTGACCGCGACGCGCAAACGGTCCCAAGCCGTCCAGCTCGGCGCGCAGCCGTTCAGCCTCCGCGCGCATCCGGTCGGCCCGGTCATGGCAGCGCTCGACATCGCGCGCGAGCGCCTCCGCCTCGCCTGCGCCCCTTGTCGGGAACGTGGCCACGACGGCTCGCAGCCGATCGCGCTCGGACCGGAGCTGCGCAAGCTGTTCGGCCGCGCGGTCGAGGCCACCCGAGCTCGCGGCCCGGGCGTGCTCACGCTCGATGCGCTGCTCGTGCGCGAGCGGGATGCGGATCGAGGGCATCTCCGGCTCGCTGCGACCCAGCCTCGTCGCGAGCGCAGCGACCGCGGCCTCAGGTGTCGCATCCGGGGTCAGGTCGAGCTCGTCGCGGGCCGCGTAGACGTGGGTGCGGGCTCGCGCGCGGGTCAGCGCGACGTAGGAGCCCTCCGCGGTCGATTGGGGCCCCGCGATCACGTGGGTCGTGTCAGTCGTCTGGCCCTGCGCTGGAAACGGATGCGAGACGTACGCGAGGCGCGTCTGCGCCCGGTCGAGCAGCTCACGGTCAAAGGTGCCCTGCCGGCCGTCCGATAAGCGCAGCGTTCCCTGGCCGAGTCCCGGGTCGACGCTCGTGACCGCTCCGCTGATCCCATTGCGGACCGCTCCGAGATCTGGGTGATGAACTCCGGCGCGGACGATGACCTGATCACCGGCATGCAGACCGTAGGGCCGGCCGGTCAACGGCAAGTTCTCCGCGCCGAGCTCGCCCTCCTGCAAGCGGATCGCCTGCGCCCGCGCGTTCAGTCCGTCGAGCTGCTCATTGGACGTCTCCGCCACAACCAACGTGCTCCGGCCGGCTGCGCGGTCGGCCTGAGCCGCGTCGAGCGCGAGGTCCTCCGCGCGACGCCGTTGGTCGGCGAACACGACGAGCCCCCGTTCGGCATACCCGGCGACCGCCCGCTGGTGCTGTCCCGAGCGGAACACGGCCTGATCACGTCGGTCGGCCGGGTCCTGCGCCCGCACGATCCGCGACAGCTCGACGAACCCACCCTCGCCGCGCGCCGTGTTCTCGATCGTTGACCACAGGCCGCCGGCGCCAACTGCCTGCGACTGCCGGGGATCGCCGATCTCGACGAGGCGAGCCCCGGACTCCCTGACGGCCCGGAACAGCCACGCCTGCTCGCGAGTCGATGCGAGCGCGGCCTCGTCGTGCAACACCGTCACTCCACGATCGAGCACAAGGCGACCACTCTCGACGTTCGCCCGGAGCGCCGCGGTCGAGTAGCCGCGCCCGTCGACCCCGGCGTCACGCAGTTCGCCGGCGAGCCGCTCCGCGGCCTGCGCGCCAGTGCTCGCGACCACGACCCGCCGCCCCGCGTGCTGGTGAGCGCGAGTGACACCCTGGAGCGCCGTGCTCTTCCCCGTGCCGGCCTGGCCGACGATCACGACAAGCTGGCGATCCCCGCACGCCAGCTCCACCGCCCGCCGCTGCTCAGGCGCAAGCTCCCCACCCCGTCGTGCCAACCCTCCGGCCAGCCGATCGACCTCCGCGGTGACGAGCGAGGGGTCGACCGCCGGCACGCGCCCGCCCGCGAGGTCGGTCGCACTCGCGACCGTCGCCCTCTCGAGCACGCGGTGAGCCCGGGTCGTCTGCCGTCCATCAGCCAAATCGAGCACCTCACCCCGCGCCTGCAGGCCCGCTAGCGCAGCGAGACCCGCATCGTGACCGAGGTCCGCAGCCGCCTCGAGCGCCGCAGCGCGGGCCTCGCGCGGCGCGAACGTCGCGTCGAACTCCGTCAGTCGGCCCAGCACGTCGCGCTCCAGCTCCCCGTGGTCGACCCGGATCTGCTCGCCCCGACCGCGGAGCGCCTCGACCGACCGAGCATCAAACCCGTGCTCGACCGCCGTCTCCCACCACGCCCAGTCAAGATCACCAGCCGTTGCAAGCGACCCCTTGGCCGCGCGGCTCGAAATCGCGAACCGCCGCTCCTCGGCCGGCATCAACCGCCCACTCCGCTCCAACGCGTCGAGGCGTCCAGCCGCGTCCGCCGCCCCAGGACCACCCAAGTCGATCTCGGCCCTGAGCGCGGCCCGCTTCTCCTCCAGGCGCGCCTCGATCGCGCCGGCGACCTGCTGATGACGCGAGCTCCAACGCTCCCGCAACCCCCACGGCACCCCCACAAGCTCGAAGTACCGCCGGCCCCGACCGGTCGCTCGCTCGACCTCGAACCCGAGACCCCGGAGCTCGTGCGCGAGCTGCGCCCGATACGCCGCGCCGGTCTCCCGCTGATGCACCATCCACGCCCGCGACTCGACCGCCACGACCCGGCCATCCGAGCGCAGAGCGCCATGAATCAGAAGATGCGAATGCAGCTGCGGGTCCGGCGGCCGACCGGCGACCGCCCGGGCCGTCGTGTGCTGCCAGCTCGACGCCAAGACCTCCCGGGCGCGCTCGCGCACGACCGTGTCCTTGTCGAGGCGCCGGCGGACCATCGGCACGAACTCGGTTGCGTGCGCCAAGGCCCGGTCGACCGCGCGCTCCTGCGCGGACTCCAGCGCTGTGCGGATCTCAGGCGAGCCGAGCGCCCAGACCGCCGAGACCGATTTCGGCGCGGAGAACGTCGCGTCGATAGCCACGACCGCCTCGCCGTTGGCGCCGACCCGGCGCAGGGGCTCACCGGACACCGGATGGCGGACCGCCATCAGAGCGTGGAAGGCCTCGCCGTCGACAGGCTGGGTCCGGTCGAGGCCGAGCGCGGCGGCGCCCGGCGGCCCCAGCGCCCACCGCCCGGGCGCCTCGACCCGCTCGCCGTCCTTGAGGTAGTAGTCGCCCTGCTCCGGCGCCTGCGCGCGGCCCTCCAAGTAGGCCGCGTACGCCGCCCCACCACCCGCCGTGACCTTGGCAACCGTCAACACGAAGGCCATTCTAGCATTAGTGCGTAGAGTGTATCTTTCTAATCTTGGTAGACAAGCTATGTCCGCCGCAACGGTGGGCTCTGAATTGCTCG
>JAXDHV010000092.1:0-12839 GCA_034664295.1 Solirubrobacteraceae bacterium
AGCTCACCGAGTGCTCGGTCATCAGCTCGGCCAGGCTGATCTGCGCCCGGTAGATGCCCCACCCGGACGCGACATAGCCGACGTCCTTGTTGGAGTCGGAGTACCCGAGCATGATCTCCTGCTCGTCGCCGACCGACCGCAGGGCCGCCCGGTAGACCGGCGTGTCGAGGAGCGTGCGCATCGTCTGGGTGGCCCCGGCGAGCGTCTCGCCCGACTCGAACAGCGGCACGATCCGCAGCATCGCGTCGTCGCCCCCCGCCCGCGAGAGGCGGTTCTCCTTCATCAGCAGGAGCACCTCGAGCAGGTCGGACGGATCGCCCGCCCCCGAGATGATGTAGCTCTGGATCGCCCCGGCGTGGAGGCCGGTGAGCAGCTCGTGCAGCAGGCGGAAGGTCTCGATCACCTCGCGGGTCGCAGCCGAGAAGCCTCCGATGTCCGCCGGGATCAGCGGGCGGCGGTCGGCGATCTCACGAGCCAGGAGCTCTGACCGGGCGACGCCGTCGAGCGCCTCGTAGTCGTCCTGGACACCCAGCGAGCCGAAGATCTCGGCCAGAGCCGACCGGTGGCGGCCGGCGTGCGCGCGGATGTCCAGGCGCGTGAAGTGAAAGCCGAAGACCTCGACCTGGCGGATCACGTCGTGGAGCTCGGCCGCCGCGATGTACGCGCCGCCCCGCTCGTTGAGCGACCGCTCCGCCAGGCGGAGGTCGTCGAGCAGATCCTGGGGCGCGTGGTAGCCGTGCGGATCCCGCTTGCGGGTCGCCCGCAGACGCTCCCCGATCAACCTGAACGCCCGCCGGTAGGGCTCCTCCGGGTTGCGGGCGTCCAGCTGCCGGCTGAGCTTCGGGAATCGCTTGCGCCCATCCCGCAGCAGCGGTCCGAGCAGGTCGGCCTCGCCGGTCACCCGACTCGAGACCGAGATCCGCGACGCCAGGCCGGTCAGTCGGTCCTGGAGGAAGCGCAGGCACGCCACCCGCACGATCTCGAGCGCCTCCGCGGTCACCTCGGGGGTCACGTTCGGGTTCCCGTCGCGGTCACCGCCGATCCACGAGCCGAACGTCAGGAGCGGGGGGACCTTGACCGGCGTGTTCGGGAACGCCGCGGCCACGCCGGCCTCGAGGTCCCGGTAGAACCTCGGCACGACGTTGACGAGCGTCGAGGTGAAGTAGACCAGGCCCGTCCGCACCTCGTCGAGAACGGTCGGTGAGACCGCCCGGATCTCGTCAGACGTCCACAGCTCCTGGACGGCCGCCGCGAGATGGCCGCGGGCCTCGGCGAGATCGTTGGGGAGGCCGTGGCGCTCGTCGAGGTGCCGCAGCACCGCAAAGACCCGAGCCAGCTTCTCGACCGTCGTGCGCCGGCGGGCCTCCGTCGGATGGGCGGTCATCACCAGGCGGACCTCCGCCCGCGCGAGCAGCTGCTCGAGCTCCCCCGGACCGGTCCCCCGGAGGGCGAGACGGTCGACCGCCTCGCGGGGTGACCCCCGCCGGGGCGCCGGCGCGTCGCGGGCCTCGTGGGCCCGCTGACGGCGGATCCGCTCGTTGTCCTCGGCGAGGTTGCCCAGCGCGAACCAGCAGGTCAGCGACCGGATCAGGACCTGGAGCTCCTCGAGGGACATGCCGGCGACGAGGGCGGCCAGCGTGTCGGCGGCCTCCGTGTCGCCCGACCGGGCCTTCATCGCGAACTCGACCGCCCGCTGGTGGAGCTCGAGCGCCGATTCGCCCTCCGCCTGGCTGATCACGCCGTCGAGTGCCCAGGCGAGCAGCTCCTGGTCGTCGGCGAAGCTCCGACTCATCGGCCGGTTCCCGCCCGCAGCGACGCCTGGGCGGCGGCGACGATCGCGACGGGCACACGGAACGGCGAGCACGAGACGTAGTCGATGCCCGCCCGCTCGAAGAAGTCGATCGAGTCGGGGTCGCCGCCGTGCTCGCCGCAGACGCCGAGCTTGAGGTCGGGCTTCGCCCGACGGCCATTGGTCGCCGCCAGCTTGATCAGCTCTCCGACCCCCGGCGTGTCGAGCGTCTCGAACGGCGATCGATCGACGATCTTGAGGTCGAGATACGTCGCGAGGAACTTGCTCTCGACGTCGTCGCGCGAGAACCCGAGCGCCATCTGCGTGAGGTCGTTGGTCCCGAACGAGAAGAAGTCCGCGTGCTCGGCGATCAGGCCGGCGGTCACGCAAGCCCGGGGGAGCTCGATCATCGTGCCGACCGCGTAGTCGTCGTGCTCGTGCATCCCGTGGCGGTCGCCGACCCGGACGATCAGCGACCGCATCATCTCGAGCTCCTGCTCGTAGTTGACCAGCGGGATCATGATCTCCAGGTGAGGCGCCCGGCCGATCCGCTCGCGGACGGCGAGCGCCGCCAGCATGATCGCCTCGGCCTGCATCTCGTAGATCTCCGGGAAGAGGACCCCCAACCGGCAGCCGCGGGTGCCGAGCATCGGGTTGACCTCCTCGAGGTAGATCACCCGTTCGAGCGTCGCCTCGAGCTCGGCGATCGCGTCGGTGTCGCCCGGATCCGCGCAGTCGAGCTGGTGCTGGAGCTCGAACCGGTGGGGGAGGAACTCGTGGAGCGGGGGATCCAGCAGGCGGATCGTCACCGGGAGGCCGGCCATCGCCTCGAAGACCCCTTCGAAGTCCTCCTGCTGGAGCGGCTGGAGCTCGGCCAGCGCCGCCCGCCGGGCGGGCTCGTCGGAGGCGAGGATCATCGCCCGCATCCGCGGCTGACGATCCGCCGCCATGAACATGTGCTCGGTCCGGCAGAGGCCGATCCCCTCGGCGCCGAACTCGCGAGCCCGCAGGGCGTCGGCCGGCCCGTCGGCGTTCGCGCGGACGCCGAGCCGCCGGATCTCGTTCGCCCAGTCGAGGATCCTCAGGAAATAGTCGTTGAGGACCGGCTCGATCAGCGGGACGTCATCGAGCGTCACCTCTCCAGTCGACCCGTCGATCGCGATCTGCTCGCCGGCGGCGATCGTCTGGTCGCCGACCCGGATCACGCCCTGCTCGAGGTCGACGTCGATCGCCGATGCGCCGCAGACGCACGGGCGGCCCATCCCGCGGGCGACGAGCGCCGCGTGGGATGCCTTCCCCCCCTCGCTCGTGAGGATCCCCCGGGCCGCGTGGAAGCCGGAGACGTCCTCGGCTTCGGTGAACGGCCGGACGAGGATCACGCTGCGGCCGAGCTCCGCCGCGGCGACCGCCTCCGCCGCGGTGAAGACGATCGCGCCCTTCGCCGCCCCGGGTGACGCCCCGATCCCCCGGGCGAGCACGTCGATCCGGTGCGACGGGTCGAAGGTCGGGTGGAGCAGAGCGTCGAGGCGGGCGGCGTCGATCGTCGCCAGGGCGGCCGGCCGGTCGAGCAGGCCCTCCTCGACCGCGTCGACCGCGAAGCGGACGGCCGCCTGGGCCGGGCGCTTGGCGTTGCGCGTCTGGAGCATGTAGAGGTGCCCCTCCTCGACGGTGAACTCCGTGTCCTGCATGTCGCCGTAGTGGCGCTCGAGGAGGCCGAGGATCTCGATCAGCTCGGCGTGGGCCTGCGGCATCACGGTCGCCAGGTCGGCGATGTCCCGGGTGTTGCGCACCCCCGAGACGACGTCCTCGCCCTGGGCGTTGGTGAGGAAGTCCCCGGACGGCTGGGGGGCGCCGGTCAGCTCGTCGCGGCTGAAGGCGACACCCGAGCCCGACGTCTCGCCCTTGTTGCCGAAGACCATCTGCTGGACCGAGACGGCGGTTCCCCAGTCGTCGGGGATCCCGTTGATCCGCCGGTAGGCGACCGCCCGCCTGCCGACCCACGAATCGAAGACCGCGGCGATCGCCGCCGCGAGCTGCTCGCGGGGATCCTGGGGGAAGTCCTCGCCCGTGTGCTCTTGGAAGAGCCCCTTGAAGCGGGCGGTCAGGGTCCGCAGGTCATCCGTGTCGAGCTCGGTGTCGAACTCGACGAGCCGATCGCGTTTGAGCCTCGCGATCTCGGCCTCGATCGCGCTCCCGGGAACGCCGCGAACGACGTTCGAGAACATCTGGACGAATCGGCGGTAGGAATCCCAGGCGAAGCGGTCGTTCTCCGTCGCCCGGGCCAACCCCTCGACCGACCGGTCGTTGAGGCCGAGGTTGAGGACCGTGTCGAGCATCCCGGGCATCGACTCGCGGGCCCCCGACCGGACCGACACGAGCAGCGGATCGTCGGGATCTCCGAGCCTGCGACCGAGTCGATCCTCGAGCCGTGCGAGCGCGGCGGCGACCTCGGCCGAGAGCCCGTCGGGCTGCGTGCGCCCGCCCGCCATGTAGGCGACGCACGCCTCGGTCGTGATCGTGAACCCCGCGGGAACCCGGTCGGCCCCGAGGATCCGGGTCATCTCGGCGACGTTCGCCCCCTTGCCCCCGAGCAGGTCGCGCATCTCACGCGACCCCTCCGCGAACTCGTAGACGTACTTGGCGATGACGGCCCCGTCAGCTCGCCGGTGGAGGACCGGCGACGAGGCCATCCGCGTGGAGCGCTGCGATCTGCTCGGAGCTGCGGCCGAGCACGTCGGCGAGGACCTCGTCGGTGTGCTGTCCGAGGATCGGTGCCGGTGAGACCGCGAGCCTCGCGACCCCGCCGAAGGCGACCGGCGACCCGGGCATCAGGTAGGAGCCGATCCCGGGTTGGCTGACGGTCTCGAACATCGGGTTGGCCGGCGAGCAGCGGGGGTCCTCCTCGACCAGTTGGGTGAACGTCTGGTAGGGACCCCACGAGACGCCGTTGGCATCGAAGATCTCGCCGACCTCGGCGAGCGTCCGCTCGCGGACCCACGGCTCGAGCGCCGAGAGGATGATGTCCCGCGCGACGAAGCGGTCGCCCTCCCTTGTCAGGTCGACCTCGAGCATCGCCTCGATCGCCTCGACCGCCGGCCCCAGGCCGGTCGCGTCGATCAGGCCCTTCCACTGCCGGAAGGTCAACCCCACGATCATCACCCGCCGGCCGTCCTTGGTCGGGAAGTCGTGGCCGAATGCCCCGTAGAGGAAGTTGCCGTCCTTCTGGCGATCGTTGTGGTTGATCTGGACCTCGGCGATCTTGCCGAGGTTGCCGACCATCGCAAAGGCGACGTCCGAGAGGGCGATCTTGATCAGCTGGCCCTCACCGGTCTTGCTGCGATGGCGCTCGGCCGCCAGCAGGGCGGTCGCCGCGAGCGTGCCGGTGACCGCGTCCCAGGCGGGGAGGAGGTGGTTGAACGGGGTCGAGAGATTGCGCGGGCCGGTGGCCATCGGGAAGCCGGTCGACGGGTTCACGGTGTAGTCGACGGCCGACGAACCGTCCGCGTTGCCGGTGATCACGACCATGATCAGGTCCGGCCGGCGCTCGGCCAGCTTGTCGTAGGCGAGCCAGCCGCTGGCCGGGAAGTTCGTCAGGAACAGCCCGGCATCCTCGCCCGGAGCGCAGATCAGCTCGGTCAGGAGCTCGCGCCCGCCGGGGGACCGCAGATCGGCGGCGAACGACCGCTTGCCCTTGTTGAGCCCGGCCCAGAACAGGCTCGTCCCGTCCTCGGTGATCGGCCACCGCGTGTAGTCGAGACCCCCCCGAAGCGGGTCGAAGCGAATCACGTCGGCGCCCATCTGGGCGAGCGTCATCCCGCCGAGAGGAGCGGCGACGAAGGCCGATCCCTCGACGACCCGCATCCCGTCGAGGATCCCTCGGCTCATGCCATCACCGCGAGGAGTCGCCAGTCGAGCACGGTGTGCCGGCCGTCGGCCTCGCCGCGGTCGGCCGCGACGACGGCCCGCAGGTCGAGCAGCCCGGCGTCGACGTCGTGGAGGGGGTGCTTGGCCTCGACGCTCAGCACCGTGCTGAGGATGTCGCCCTCGAAGACCGGCCCCGTGTGGTTGCACTCGCGCCAGGCGACGATCGTCACGACGTTCGGAAGCGCGCGGGTCAGCTGGGCGGCGGCCACCGAGATCGTGTGCCCGCCATAGACGAGCCGCCGGCCGTGGGCGTTGGACCCGGCGTCGACGTGGGTCTCGGCCATGTTCAGGCTCAGGCGGACGAGCTCGGGCGCCGCGGTCACCGTGTCTCGGCCTTCGATCTCGTATACGCAGCCGGCTTCGACATCCGCGAAGTGGGCGCCGGGAAGCTGGTCGCGGATCACGTCGAAGCGCCAGTCGGAGGCGACCGCACCGACGACCCGGGTCATGTCGAGGTCGGTCGGGATGTCCTCGAAGCGATCGGTGTGGCCGGTCTGCGAGTCGGCGCTCCGCAGGGGAATCATCGGACAGCGCCAGAAGTCGAGGACCCGGTCGCCGGCCTGGTTGACCGTCTGCATGCGCAGGGCGACGAGACCCGTCGCCGACCCGTCGGGCCGGGGTCGGTTCTGCCGGAGGCCGACGATCTCGGTCGTCGTGCGGAGGGTGTCGCCGATGTAGACGGGCCGCAGGAGGACGAGCCCCCGGTAGAAGAGGTTGCCGCGGACACGCTGGGTCGCGGCCGTCGACTGGCCGATCGCGACGTCGCAGACGAGGCTCGGGTGGGCCAGCGTCTCCGGCCGTCCGGTGACCGAGGTGCAGAGGACGGCATCGAGGGGAAGTCGCATGCGGTCGCCGACGAGCGCCTGGTGGAGGGCCGCGTGACCCGAGGTCAGGGTCATCGCCGGGGCGTCGGCGAAGACCTGGCCGATCGTGAAGTCCTCGAAGAAGGGGCCGCCGACCTGGACCGGCTCGACGTGGGACGACGCCGGGTCTGCTGATCGATCGGTCACGGTCGCCAAGTTTACGGTGCCGGCGCGATCTGATTGTCACGGGAGCGGGTCCAGCCGGCCGGTCTCGCGGGTTTCCTTCGGTACCCTCGGACCTGCGTGCAGACCCACCCGAGCGGTCCCGGCCTCCTTCGCTTCCGAGCGCTCTATAAGGAGCGCGTCTGGGGCGGCCGGCGGCTGGCCGAGCTCTACGGCCGCGAGCTCGCCGACGGCAGGTCGATCGGCGAGTCGTGGGAGCTCGTCGACCGACCGGACGAGCAGAGCGTCGTCGTCGGCGGACCGCTCGCCGAAGTCACCCTCGGCGAGCTCTGGCATGAGCGGCGTGAGCTCTTCGGCGCCCGGGCGCTCGACGGACCGCGGCGTTTTCCCCTGCTGATCAAGCTCCTCGACGCCCGTGACATGCTCTCCGTCCAGGTCCACCCGCCGGCCGTCCTGGCCGCACTGATCGGTGGCGAGCCGAAGACCGAGACCTGGATCGTGCTCGATGCCGACCCCGGCGCCTACCTCCTTGTCGGCCTGGAGCCCGACGCGACCCGGGCGCGCTTCGAAGCATCTCTGCGCGAGGACGGAGACGTCGCCGGCCTCCTCCATCGGGTCGCAGTCACCCCGGGCGACGCGATCCTGATCCCGAGTGGTCGCGTCCACGCGATCGGCCCGGGCAACGTGATCCTCGAGATCCAGCAGAACTCCGACACCACCTACCGGGTCTTCGACTTCAACCGGCCGGGGCTGGACGGCCGGCCGCGCGACCTCCACGTCGACCAGTCGTTGGCGTCGATCGACTTCACCGACTTCACACCCGGTCTCGTCGCGCCCGACGACGACGGTGGCGCCCTCGCCAACCCGCACTTCCAGATCGATCGGTGGAACGTCGGCTCCCCACTGTCAGTCGCACCCGCCGGGGAGATGGCGGTGCTCTGCGTGGTCTCGGGGTCCGCCCGGGTCGCCGACACGCTGCTCGGGCCCGGCGACCTCGCCCTCGTCCCGGCGTCCGCCGATCCGCCGTCGGTCAGCTCAGCCGACGGCCGGCCGGTCGCCCTCGTCCGCGCGATGCTGCCGGCCTGAGCCGTGCGATCGTGCCGGCCTGAGTCTGGATCGACGGGCTCGGCCCCAGCCACGCTCAGGCGTGCGCGATCACCAGCCGGTTTCCCGACGGGTCTTCGATCATCGGCCCGTCGATCGTCTGGAGCGGGGTCTGACCGGTGTCATCGACACGACCGAGAACGCGGTCCTGCTCGGCCGCGTCGGGAACGACGATCGTCGCGTGGAGAAGCCCGGCCGTCCCCGGCGGTGCGGGCGACGCGCCCGCGCTCTCCCAGGTGTTCGAGCCGATGTGATGGTGGTAGCCGCCGGCACTGAGAAACGCCGCCTGAGCACCCAACTGGGCCATCAGCGCGAAGCCGAGGAGATCGCGGTAGAAGGCGATCGTCCGGTCGATCTCTGAGACCTTGAGGTGGATGTGACCCATCCGCGTCCGGTCGGGCATCCGGTCAAACGGCTCGGAGCGAGGATCCTCGAGCTCGCCGAGGAGGCCGTCGACGTCGAGGGGGAGTGTCGTCATACGGGCGACCTGACCCTCCCAACCGGCCCGCGGACGGTCCCAGTAGATCTCGATCCCGTGACCGTCGGGGTCTGAGAGGTAGAGGGCCTCGCTGACGAAATGGTCGGAGAGGCCGACGAGGGGGACCCGGTCGCGGGCCGCGTGGGCGAGCCATCTGGCGAGGTCGGTCCGCTCGGGGAGGAGGAGGGCGAAGTGGTAGAGGCCCGTGTGCCGGCCGACTCCCCGGCCGGCCGGCTGCTCTGAGAGGACGACGAGGGGTGTGTCAGCCGCTCCGAAAATTGCTCTGTCATCACCCCGGTCGAGCAGCTGCAACCCGATCGATCGTGTGTAGTAGTCAGTCGACCGGTCGAGGTCTGCGACCGACAGATGAACGGCGCCGACCGACGTCGCCGGGGCGATCTCGGCGTCGACGAGCGTCCCCGAGGCCTCGAGCTGCTCGGGATCGAGTGGGCTTTGCATCCGATAGACGATAGCCTGCGCAGACCGCATGCTCAGACACGGACTACTCGGGCTGATCGCGGTTGCCGCCGGCCTCCTCGCGCCGTCCGCCGCAGTCGCCGAGAAGTACGCGGCCGATGGGAGCAACGTGTGTCTCGACACGAATCTCACCGTCACAATCGCGTCGGGTGACGGGCCGGGCGGAAACAACCTCACCGCGACCGTCCTGGTGACCGGGGTGGTCGGTCAACGCGTCAGCCGGCTCCACCTCGAGATCGAGGTGCAGAAGCGCACGGCGACGGCCTGGGTGCCGTTCGTCACCGCCGGGCACGCAATCGCCTACACCAACACGCCCGGCTCGCGGCTGCATCGGGTGTGGACGCTCCGCGAGGACTCGGGGTCGATCGACGCACTCCTCGGCGACCACGTCCAGATGAGGGTGTACGCGAAGCTCAAGGGAGTCTGCCGCGGTCAATCCCTCGGCCCCCCGCTCCTCTTCGGGCTGACCGCGCCGATGATCCCCCCGCCCGCCGAGGGATAGCCGGACTCTGGGCCTTCGGCTTGGGCGCATGCCCTCGTGCGCGGGTCGCGACTTGCCCGATCACTGTTGACCGGCACGCTGAGCTGCCAGGAGGCGACGGCCCGGAGTGGGGTCGACCCCGAAGCGCTCGGCATACCGTTCGTGAACTTCCTCCCACGGCTGGTGCGCCTGCTCTTCGGAGAGGTACCCGCCGGCAAGATGCGGCTCGAGGCGCGACAGGTAGGCGTCCCAGCCGGCTGCTGTCTGCGCTGCGATCGCGCGGTCGTCGAAGACGTGGGTAAAGACCAACCGGCAGCCGCCTTCGTGAGCCGACAGCTCGAAGCTGTACCGATCGCCGCCGAAGGTCCAGGCCAGACGATGGGGTGGATCGACCTCAGTCACCTCGCCGGTCGCGCCGTAGGCCTCGAAGGTCTCACCGCTCGCCGGTGTCCAGTCGGCGGCGGCCGGAAACCAGCGCTCGAGCTCTGCGGGCACGGTGATCGCCCGCCACACGCGCTCGACCGAGTGGGCCAGCGTCCGCTCGAAGCGCAGGGCCGGTCGACCGTCGATGATCTCGAGGGTTCCGTCGGTCATGGGTTGTCCTCCAGGTGTCGTTCGAGGGGCGTCGAGGCGTTCGCACCAGAACGCGCGATAGGGCTCCAGCCACCGGTCGACCTCGGCGAGGGGTTCTGGACGCAGCGCGTACAGACGCCGCTTGCCATCCGCGCGCACCGCGACGAGCCCGGCCTCGCGCAGCACCTTGAGGTGCTTGGACACGCCGGGCTGGCTCAGCTCGAGCTGCTCCACGAGGTCTCCGGCGTGCCGTTCGCCATCCCGCAGCAGGTCGAGGATCCGTCTGCGGTGCGGCTCGGCCAGGGCGGCGTAGGCGGTCATGCATTCATATTACCAAGTGGTGATATGAAGCTCCCGCGGAGCGATCAGGTCGACCCTTGGCACGATCCGCCCGAGCAGGCAAGCGGGGCGCGGTCGACCCGGGGCCGGCAGGCGGGGGCCCGCGAGTAGGGTGCTCCTCCGAGGATGTCCGAGGCGACCAACACATTCACCTGCTTCGGCGGCAACTGCAACGTCCTGGTCGATGGATCCGGACCGGCCGGGACGCCTGCCGAGGCGGTCACGATGGTGACCGACCAGCTGCTCCTGTGGCACGCGGGGTTCTCGCGATTCAAGGCAGAGAGCGAGTTGGCGGTGCTCAATCGTGATCCTCTGGAGCGGTTGCCGGTCAGCCCGATCATGCGGCGCTTCGTCCAAGCCGTGATCGACTCGGCCACCCTCACCGGAGGCCTCGTCGACGGGACCCTGCTCGACGCGATCGAGGAGGTCGGCTACAAGTCCGACCACCTGCGGGCGTCGCTCGCCCTCCCGCTCGCCCTCGCGCTCGCACCCCCGCGGGTGCCGGCGGGTCCGGATCCGGCCGAGCGCTGGCGGGGGCTGGCGGTCCATGAGGAGACAGGCGAGGTCAGCCGACCGGTCGGCTTGCGCCTCGACGGCGGCGGGATCGTCAAGGGTCTGTTCGCCGACCTGCTCGGCGAGCGGCTGGCCGAGCACGACGGGTATGCGATCGACTGCGAGGGCGATCTCCGGGTCGGTGGGGCGGCCGGCGTGCGGCGGACGATCCAGGTGACGGCGCCGTTCGACGGGAGCGTGCTCCACGAGCTGGCGCTCAGCAGCGGGGGAGTCGCGACGAGCAGCATCACGAAGCGGAGCTGGCTCGAGCGGGGACGTCCGGCCCATCACGTGCTCGATCCGGCGACCGGAATGCCGGCGTACACCGGCGTCGTCCAGGTCACGGCGCTCGCGCCGACGGCGCTCGAGGGCGAGGCGCTCGCGAAGGCGGCTCTGCTCAGCGGGCCAGACGGGGCGGCCGGCTGGCTGCGGCATGGGGGGGTGGTCGTCTTCGACGATCTCTCCCACCGCGTGGTCGCTCCGCCCGTCTGACCTGGTTGCGACTCGGCGACCTCGGGGCTCCGCCGTAACGACAATCGGTCGGGGCCGCGTTGGACCGGCGGTCTCTATGCCCGGGAGTCGTCGCCTGCGAGTCTGGCGCGGCACTGGTTAATGGGGTCAACCGGGTGAACGGGGTAAGGATGGGTATGAATCGCAAGCTCTTCACGGCTGGCCTGAGCGCCGCCGTCGTGTTCGCAGTCACGGCGAGCACGGCCTCCGCGGTGATCATCGGCGGGTCCAATCAGCAGAGCGAGCAGGGGGTCAACGGCTCGCAGCTCTCGAACGGGCCGACCGCCACGGGCGTGGTGATCGTTGTTGGTCCGACGTCCTCGGCTCCGAGCAGTGCGGCGCAGAACGCGACGAACGCCGTGATCAACGCCCAGTCGGTGGGCACCGACGGCGGCGGTGACACGTTCATCTCCCCGAACAACGTCGGCCCGCTCCAGTCCAGCGAGCAGGGCGTCAACGCTCTCCAGGGGTCGGCGAACAGCGCGATCGGGACCCAGAACCTGACGAACGTGCTCGGCAGCTCGCAGATCATCGGCGGCGACCAGGCATGCCTCTTCGGAGGAGGGTGTCTCCCGAGCACGATCATCGGGACACCGGGGCAGAACAACGAGCAGGCCCTGAACTATCAGCAGGCGGCCGACGGTGGCCTGACGAGCGGCGACTCGTACCTCCTGCCGAACGTCTCCTTCAACGGCCTGGTCGGGCCGGCCTCGCAGAACACGCTCAACGTCGTCCTCAACAGTCAGATGATCCTCGGCTAGCAGGCGTCGGCCGGCAGGGCGTCGTCCTTGGCGGGCTCCCTTCGGGGGGCTCGCTCCTCTTCTCGACTCGGTTTGAGCGGCCCGGCGCTGAGCTCGTCGGGGTGGGGGCGGGGGATGGCGGGGAGACGCCGCGTACCGGCCGGATCTGCCGGGATCGGAGGCTGGAAGGGCCGATCTGCAGGTGATCCGTCGCTGTCGCGGCCGCGCAGTAGCTAGCCTGGAGAGATACAGCGTAGCCTTGTGTAGAGAGAGCCCGTCCCGACGCCCGACCACCCGGAGGATCCGTTGAAGCGAACACCGAAGAGGGGATTGACTGCCGCATTGTCCGTCGTCCTCGTCGTGGCCCTGGTGGTCGTGACCCAAAGGCTGATCTCGCCGGGCACGACCGGCGGGCCGGTGCACAGCTACCAGTCGCTCGTCACGCGCGACATCCCGCGCGGGCAGGTCGCCTCAGCGGACGTCAAGACGAAGGACAACACGGTCGACGTCACGCTGAAGGACGGGACCAAGTATCAGATCGGGTTCGTGCCCGGGGCAGCGGCGGCGACGCTGATCTCAGAGCTCCAATCGGCTCCGAACCATCCCCAGTTCAACGTCGAGGGGACCGGGAGCAGCGGCTGGCTGTCGCTTTTGACGTATGTCTTCCCGTTCTTGATCTTCATCGGCTTCTGGGTCTTTTTGATGCGCCAGATGCAGGGTGGTGGGTCGCGGGTGATGTCGTTTGGGAAGTCGAAGGCGAAGCGGATGACGGCTGATTCGCCGAAGATCACGTTTCGGGATGTGGCGGGGGTTGATGAGGCTGTTGAGGAGCTTCATGAGATCAAGGAGTTTCTTGAGAATCCGAAGAAGTTTCAGGCGTTGGGGG